>NZ_JBHJZH010000003.1:0-321959 GCF_042270935.1 Pseudarthrobacter sp. NPDC055928 | reverse complement strand
TCCCAAATGGGACGGGGACTTCTTCGAAGGGCCGGTCCTTGGCCGCTAAAGTGGGACCCGCACATTAAGGAGTCCAACTTTTGGGGACCAGTTCACTCCGCGCTCCGTGGGAAGAGCGCGCGGAAGGCGGGGTGGCCGATCGCCTGCACGTTGTGGCCGATCCCGATGGAGACTGAGCGGCCCTCGCCGTACTCGACGGCCCAGGCCACCGGATGCTCCTCGCCCATGCCCGGCAGGCTGCGCCACTGCGAGGGAACCTGCGTGTAGCGCAGGGGGTTATCCCAGCCTTGCAGGAGGACGGTTTTCTTGACGCCCTCGGGCCATTTGAGGCCGACGTAGAGGTCGTCGTTGTAATGCGGAAACTCGGCCGGCCAGCCGGCTGTGATGGGGTGGGGCTCCGCAGTGTGCAGGAGGAAGTCGTTGTTTGGAGCCCGTCGGGAGGTGTCTTCGCGCATCACGCCGCCGAGCAGGCGCTCGTATTCCGGCTCCCAGCCCACGCCGCCGGCGAGCGTGGGGTGGTAGGCGATCAGGCCCTTGCCGCGCGCCACAAAGTCGAAAAGCGCCTGCTCTGCGACGGGGCCGAAACGCTCCTCCGGGACATTGCGCCACGGGTCGGTACGGCCATAGTAGTTGAGGATGACCAGGTCGTAGGGCTCAAGGGTTGCTGCGGTGGCTCCGCGGAACTCCTCGGTGACGCGCACCTGGAACCGGCCTGTCCCTTCGAGCAGTTCCTTCAGCGCCGGCGTTGTCTTTCGCCAGTCGTGGTGGACATCGGTCATGCCGGTGATGATCATCGTTTTGATGGGTGTGGACATGGTGCTGGCACTCCTTCGTGGCGAGACTTATGATCCGAAGATACATGCTTAAGTCGAAATCAGGAAGAAGTGTTGACGGAAACCCTAAGCCAGAACAGTTGCCCGTTCCGGTGAGGGCCGGCCCTCCGCGAACCAGCGCGGGAAGGTGACGTCGAAGAGCTGCTCGCGGGCCAGTTCCGCTCCGCCACGCAGGGGCTCGCGTTCATCGTTGACCGAGAGGGTAATGGTGAGGTCCCGTGTAGCGAGCGGCAGTGAGAGTTCGTAGACCCGTTGGCGCACCTCTGCCAGGAATACCTCGCCGGCGGAGCCCATCGCACCGCCGATCACAATGATCCCCGGATTGAACATGTTCACCAGGGCTGAAATGGTCTCGCCTGCCACCCTCGCCGACTTCTGGACGAGGGTTATGGCGAGCGAATCCCCGGCCTGGGCTGCCAGGGTGATCTGTTCCAGCGTCAGCGCTCCCTTCTTCGCACTGACTGCCAAGGAGCTTGTGGCACCTTCCTTGATGGCGAGTTCGGCATCCCGGACGAGCGCCCAGCCGCCGGCCACGGCTTCCAGGCAGCCGATTTTGCCGCAGCGGCATTGTGCATCTGAGTCGGATACCCGGACATGGCCGATGTCGCCGGCGGCCCCGTTCGCGCCCCGGTGGATCCTGCCCTTGGAGAGCAGGCCCGCCCCAATCCCCGAACCGATCTTGCAGTAGATCAGGTCCGCCAGGGAATCGCGCCGCCGTGCGCGTTCCCCGAGGGCAAGCAGGTTGGAATCGTTGTCCACCCAAACCGGTGCATTGAAGCGTTCTTCAAAGGGAGTGCGGACATCGTAACCGTTCCACCCCGGCATGATCGGGGGCGCCACAGGCTGCCCCGAAGCAAAGTCCACCGGTCCCGGAAGCCCTACCACCACACCCCACACGGGCACCTTGGGGTCCTTCTTCAGTAAGTTCTCGACCAGGGACATGACGGCATCGATGGTCTTCTCCGGACCCTGTGCGATATCCCAGGTGCGGTGCGTGTGTTCCAGGATGTCGCCGTCGAGGGCGGTAATGCCAACCCTCATATGAGCCGCTCCAAGGGCGCAGATGATGATCCGTCCCTGTTCCGCCCGGAAACGCAGGGTCCGTGGCGCGCGACCGCCGGAGGAGGCTCCGAACTCGCCATCGCCCAGGAAGCCAATATGAATGGCCTGGTCCACGCGTTGACTGACTACGCCCCTGCCTAGGCCGGTGACCTTGCCGATTTCCGGCCGGGTGGTTGCTTCGCCCGTGCGCACCAGGTTGACGATCCGTAAAAGGCTCGTCACTTCATCCGTTTGGGCTCCAAAGCGGAGTGTGGAGTCTGTCGTCATGGTCACAATTCTCACACATTGACACCCACTAAGGTGTCGTGTGGCGCGACTATAGCCAGAACGGACCTGACTTATGAATAATAGAGACATAAGAAGGGGGGCGACGATGCCTTGGAATGTAGGTGTGCTGGGCGCCGGTCCGGGAGTTGCTGCGCTTCATCTTGCAACCCTGGGCCGGCTCGGGGAGTTGTTCAACGTGGTGCACATCGCTGATGCCGGCAGCGGGCGCGCCCGTGGCCTCGCGGAGGGGCTTGGTGCCCGCTGGTCGCAGGGTGATTCGGATCTTCTTGCCGACCCGGACGTGGACCTGGTGGCGGTGTGCAGTCCGCCCGCAGAGCATGGACGCCAGGTCCTCGCCGCCGTGGCCGCGGGAAAGCGGGCTATCTTCTGCGAGAAGCCGCTGGCCACCAGTCCGGAAGAAGCTGAAGAGGTGGTGGCCGCCTGCCGTGCGGCGGGGACGATCCTCCTCGTCGGCACGAACCACTTGTTTGATGCGGCGTGGGGCCATGCCAGGCATCACCTCGTGGCACTTGAAGGCCGGGTGCAGGCGGTGTCTGTCACGTTGGCGCTGCCGCCGAACGAGCGCTACCACCGGCTCGTGGCTGAGGGAGGGCCCTTCCTGCCTGCGCGGCGGGGCAGGCCGGACCTGACTGACCCCGCCGTGGCAGCGGATGTCCTGAGGCAACTGCTGACGGGGCTGGCCATCCATGATCTCCCGGCGCTGCGGGACCTTGCGCCCGACATTGAAGAAGTGGTGTATGCGCGGCTGGTTCCGCCGATCGGCTATGTGGTGGGCTACCGTGCGAGCGGAGTCCTGGTACAGCTTGCCCTCACCATGCTTCCGGCAGGGCCCGATGCCCTGTGGCGGATGAGCATCTCCACGTCGCATGACCGCATCGAGGTGGACTTCCCGCCGGCGTTTGTCCATGCGGGAAGCGCCGCCACGCGCGTCCGCACCCCAGGCGGGCGTTGGACGGCCTACAGCCGTGATCCGGAAGACGGCTATGTGGCGGAGTGGCGCCTGCTGGCTGCGCTCCTTGAGGAAAGAGTGCCCGTGGAATACGACGAACTGCTTGCGGACTCCCACTACGTCACTGCCCTGGCTGACGGCGCTTCCGCAAAACTGCTCGAGGGTGTGCACGTATGAGCGGGGCGACACTGCGGAGGGGTGTCTGCGCCGTCCTGCCCGACTATCGGGCCGCCGTCGCCGAACTCCCTGTCAGTGCAGCATTGTCGGAAAGCCCTCGCGGTTCTGTGGTGGTGGTGCCCGGAGTTGGCGTGTGGTGGGACCGTGCGCTCGCAGCCCAGGCCGCGGGTGCGGCAGCCATCGTCGTCGCGAACCCGCAGGACCTGCCCCGGGAGGCCCGGGAGGTCCTCCTGGCGCTGACAGACATCCCTGTCATTGTTGAGCGTCCCCGCCTAAGGGCCGATCTGGTTGACGATGCAATCCAGGGACGGGCAGGTATTCCAGCCAGCATTATCGCCGTCGAGTGCGCCGCGCCCGCATCGGAACTTATCTCGGTGATCCGTGATGGATTTGGGTGGGCAAGGGTCTTCGCGGGTGGGCCGCTGGGCCTTCTTGCAGGTTCTGCCACGGCCCAGGCCCGGGTTGCGCTCCTGGAACTCCGGAAAGGGCAGGGCGGTCCGGCCGTCACCGTGGCAGGCAACGTTGAAGCGGGGCACGGCTCGGGAGGCCTGGTGCGGATCCTGGCGCTGGGGGAGGTGAGGTCTGAGGTGACGGTGGACCAGCCGGCAGGCCTGGCTCGGGTTGAGACCTGCACGGAGGAAGGCGCGTTGGCTGCTCCACGTCGGTTTGAGGCCTCGGCGCGGCTGGCGCTCCGGCGGGCTTTCGAGGCTTGCTCCACAGGCAGGGCCGTGAACGACGTCGGGGATTTCCTGGACGACTGCGCACTCGGGTGGGACCTGGCTGCACTCGGAGCGGCGGGGAATGTCAGTGTTTGATCCAGTCATTCTTTTGTTGCTTTCAGACTAAAGTGCGCTATGATGATGGTGGCGTCGGGGTCCCCTCCGGATCCGTTCTCTGTCGTGATGGTGCGGCGGAGGCACAACACGTCGCGTCGATGGCCCGATCGTTCGGGTAGATGACTATGCCACTTTCGCCTTTGAGATTCCGTCTCCTTGTTATTTCCCTGCTCACGGTCTCCTTCCTCGGGGCCCTCGACCACACCGTGGTGTCCACGTCGCTGGCCACGATTGCCGGAGAACTGGGCGCCCTGAAACTCATGAGCTGGGTTGTGGTGGGGTATACCCTCGCAAGCACGGTGCTGTTGCCGGTGCTTGGCAAGCTCGGCGACGTCCTGGGAGCCCGGCGGGTCTTCCTGGTGTCGCTGGTGACGTTCCTTGCCGCTTCCCTGGCCTGCGGCTTTGCCCAGGACATCTCCTGGCTCATTGCCGCGCGTGTCTTGCAAGGGATGAGCTCCGCCGGACTGCAGTTGATGTCCCAGACCATCATTGCCCGCGTGACCACCCAGCGGGAACGGCCCCGTTACATGGCCATTATTGGGGCGGCCTTTCCCATCGCGATCCTGGTGGGTCCGGTGCTCGGCGGGGCCATCACCGACTACTGGGGCTGGTCGTGGGTCTTCTGGATCAACATTCCGGTGGGAGCAGTTGCCTTGGGCCTGGCACTCATCGCGATACCTCACCTGGAACCGGGAACCGTTCCACGGCATTTCGACGTCGCCGGAGCCGCCATCTTCACGGCCTCCCTGGTGTCCTTGGTGTTGGCTGTGTCCTGGGCGGCCGAGCGAACCGCGGGCACTGCCACGCTCGCTGCGCTCGCCGTGAGTGTCGCAGGTTTCGTTGCCTTCTTCATCGTGGAGCGCCGTGCACCGGAACCCATCGTGCCCCTGAAGCACTTTGCCAACCGCACTATTGCGGCGGGCACCGCGCTGTCGGCGATTATCGGCGTCGGGCTCTTCTCCATCACCGCCTACCTGCCCACGTATTTTCAGATGGCTTACCAGACCACGGCAACGGTGTCCGGGCTTGTTCCGATCGCCACCGTGTTCGGCATGCTGGTCAGCAACCTCCTCTCTGGCTATCTGGCAAGCAGGACGGGCCGTTACCGGGTGTTCCCGATCATTGGGACGTCGCTGGGAGCCGCCGGTCTTTTTGTTATGGCCATGCTGCCTGCCGGGCTTCCGCTCTGGGTCCCGATGATCGTGATGGGTGTGGTGGGAATTGGTACAGGTGCTTTTATGAGCCTGATTATCGCCGTTGTCCAAGGCGCTGCCCCGGCCAGCCAGACAGGCACTATCACGGCGACCGTCAACCTGGTGCGGCAGGTGGGGTCAACGGTGGCGACGGCGATCATCGGCGGGGTGATCGGCTTCGGTGTGGCCGCCCTCCTTCCGGCGGGCCTAGACCCTGCCACCCTGACCCCCCAGTTTGTCCATGGGGCAGCGCCCGCCGTGCAGGCGGACATCGCCCGGATTTACAGCACAGTGTTCGTCCCCATTTTCATCGCCTTGGCGGCTACCTACGCCGTCGGCATTGTCGCAGCCGTGCTGCTTCCCCACGGCCGGCTTTCGGATGAGCCCGTTCCCGCCGCCCAAACAACGTCCGAGACCCAACCGGTCTGACCCTTTGTCGAAGGAGACACCATGTCCACCAACCCCACCATCGCCGTCGTCGGCAGCGGGCCGATTGGCTCCACCTACGCCCGGGTGCTCCTGGAACGAGTCCCCGGCGCGCGGGTGGTGATGTTCGAAGCAGGACCGCAGCTGACGGACCGTCCCGGCGAGAGCGTCCGCAACATCGCCGATCCCGGCCAGAAAGCCCGTGCGCGGGAGATGTCACAGGGGCCGCAGGCCGGCGCGTACCGTGAGTCGCTAGGCATTCCGGCCGGAACCGTCACCGAGGGCATGTTCACCGCCCGCCAGGGCACACACCTGCTCGATTACGGCGGTGCCGGCTCCGCCCACGCCACCAGCTTCCCCGCCGCGGCTGCGGCTACCAACGTTGGTGGCCAGGGTGCCCACTGGACGTGTGCGACGCCGTCGCCGGCCTTCAGCGAAAAGATCCCGTTCATCGCGGACGACGAGTGGGACGAACTGATTGGTTCCGCCAAGGAACTGCTGCACGTGCAGGGGGCCGCGTTCGCCGATTCCGCGGTTGGGGCAGCCATCAGGGCGCTCCTCGATGAGGAGTTCGGCGCTGAGCTCCCGGAGGGCTACGGCGTGGACACCCTGCCCGTTGCTGGCGACCCGCTGCCGGACGGCTCGATCCGCTGGGCAGGCGCCGACGTTGTCCTCGGCCCGCTCCTCGATCCGGAGAGCCCCCTCTCGCAGCAGTTCGAACTCCGTGACCTGACTCTGGTCCGCCGGGTGGAACTGGACGGCAGCCAGGTCACCGGGGTCACTGTCGAGGATCTCCGCACCCACGAAACGTCTTTTGTTGCCGCGGACATCGTGGTGGTTGCTGCGGATGCCTTCCGCTCACCGCAACTTCTGTGGGCTTCGGGCGTCCGGCCCCAGGCCCTGGGCCACTACCTGACCGAGCACCCCGTAGTCATCTCCACGGTTGCGTTGGATGCCGGAAAGATGGAGCGCTTCGCCACCGAAGAGGACCTCGATGCCGAGCTGTCCCGACGCGCCCTGAATCCCGCTGACCCTGTGGCGGCCGTGAACCGGATCCCGTTCTCGGAGCCGGAGCACCCCTTCTCCGTCCAGGTCATGTACTCCGAATCGACTCCGTTTCCGATGGAGCCCGGAGCGCCCTACGCCGAGAACCGCTGGGGCTACGTCAACATGGGTTATGGCATGCGCAAGCACCCCCGCTACGAGGACGCCGTGACCTTTGACGACAGCGAACCGGACTACCGGGGCTTCCCGAACATGACGATCGAATACGCACTCACCGAGCGGGAGAACGCGGAGATCGCCGACGCCACCGAGCGGCTGCGCCGGGCAGGCAAGGCGCTCGGAGCTTTCGTTGCCGAGCCGCGCCTGATGCCGAACGGTTCCAGCCTGCACTACCAGGGCACCATGCGCATGGGGGAGTCCGACGACGGCACCTCGGTGGCCGATCCATGGTCGCGGGTGTGGGGCTACAGCAACCTTGTGGTGGGCGGCAATGCGCTCATCCCCACCGCTACGGCCATGAATCCCACGCTGATGAGCGTCGCCATCGCCGTCCGCGGCGCACGGAAAGCCGCGGAGGAGTTGGGTCAGGGGAAAGCCTGAGGGCAGCCGTGGGCGGCTGCCCTACAGGTTGGTGACCCGGCGCCGCCGTTTTTCGTTACGGCGCAACTGGAGGATGCGCGCACCGCCTGCGATTGCCACGAGTATGCCGCCGCCGACCGCGGCGATGAAGAAGGCCACGCCCTGGGCAAGCCTGCCTTCCCAGCCGAGGAACTTCACCGCAACCATGTCCTGGTTCTGGATGAAGAAGATGATCAGCAGCACCAGCACCACGAGGCTGACCGCAACGGCACTCCAAATCACCGCTGCACGGGTGACGCGCGTGGAAGTCGGTTTACTAGCAGGTGGAGGGGCAGGCTCGGCGCGCTGGACCGTTGGGCGGGAATCCGGCGTGGGCGGTACGGCGGCGGGTGGCAACGGTTCTTCTGTGCTCATACCGCCATTGTCTCTCTGCACGGGAACTTTGGCGGGACCTCCGTGAGCGATTTAGGCGAACTCAACACGGCCGTTAACCCGCTCATCCGCCCGGAACTGATTTGCAGTTCCGGGCGGATGAACGGGTTGCGTGAAGAAAAGGTCTCAGCAGCGCGGTGCTACTACTTACCCAGCCCTGCGGCCGAGGTCTTCTCCCCTGTGACTTCGTTAAGGGCGGTGAGGTCGAAGATGCCGTTGATGTCCGCCTGCTTGGTGGTGCCGGCTTCAACGCCGTCCTTCAGCAGCTTGGGGTAGGTTCCGGCCAGCGGATCCACGGTGAACACGATGTTCTTCAGGGACCGGTCGATCACGTCGGCCTTCAGCTCAGCGCCGGCGGCTTCCTTCAGGGCGGCGTTGATGACCTTGGCTTTTTCATCGGCGGCGGCGCTGTTCAGCCACTCCACGGACTTCACGTGTCCCTTCAACAGGGCCTTCACGGTGTCCGGGTGCTCTGCCGCAAACGTCTTGCTCACGATCAGGATGGTGGTGGGGAATTCGCCGGCCTTGCCGGAGAGCGAACCGTCCCAGAGGTCCTTTTCGTCCACCAGGACCTTGGCTCCGGCCTGGAGCACCAGGCGGGAGGCCCACGGCTCAGGCAACCACGCGCCGTCGAGCTTTCCGTCCTGGAACAGTTTGAGCGTCTGCGCGTTTTCGGTGGGGTTGATGGCTACATCGCCGCTGCCGTCAACGTTCGTCTTGTAGCCCTGCGTGGCGAGCCAGGCGCGGAGCGCGACGTCCTGCGTTCCGCCGAGCTGCGGCGAGGCGAGGGTCTTGCCCAAGAGGCCCGCGGCGGAAGTGATTTCCGGCCGGACCACCAGCTGCGCACCGCCGGCGGCGGCACCGGCGATGATGTTCACGGACTCCCCGCCGCTCTTGACGAAGGAGTTGATGGCCGGGTTCGGGCCGATGTACGTGGCGTCGATGGCTCCGGCGTTCAGGGCTTCGATTGCGGCGGGTCCGGCGTTGAAGACCTGCGTGGTGAGCTTGGTGTCACCCAGTTCCTCGGCGATGTAGCCCTGGCTGACGCCAACCAGTGCCGGGGCGTGGGTCACGTTGCCGAAGTAGCCGAGCTTCAGCTCCGCGGCGGGGTTGCCGGCAGGCGCTGCAGCCTCGGCCGAGGTGCCGGTGCTGGACGAGTTGCTGGAGACGGCGGAGGCGACGGCCACGCCGCCGCCCACCAAGGCGAGGATGCCGGCCACGATGCCGATCTTCAGGCCGAGCGGACGCTTGGGCGTGGGGGACTGTCCAGCCACGATGCGGGTAGAGCCTTGCGGGTTCTGCGGACCGTTGTCCTGAGGTGTTGCCATGGAAATTCCTTTGTTGGGGCGGGTACTGGAGTTGAGATTACGGACGGCCCAACAGCGCCACAACGGGGCAGGACATGGACGTTCACCGGACGTAGCGGACGCTCAACAGAACGTAGCGCGGCGTCAAATAACGTCGCGGGGCGTCTTCTTTGGCGGAGATGCACCATCGCGGCTTTCGCCATAGTCTGGCCAAGTGGATACAAGCATCGTGAATTCAGGCGAACAGGTTGACAGGCAGTCGCGCATCCTCGAAGCGGCGCTGGCCCTGCTGTCCCGCCACGGCATCTCGGGGGTCAACATGCGCGCGGTGGCTCGCGAAGCCGGCGTCGCACTGGGGCTCGTGAATTACTACTACGAAGACAAATCGAGCTTGATCCGAGCGGCCTTGAATCGAATTGACGAAAGCGACCTCAGGCTGGTCGCCCCCGACCCGGGGTCGCCACCGGACGAACAGCTCCAAAAGGCCCTCCGGCGCGTTGCGGACCCGGAATTCCTGACCACACAGTATCTGTCCCTGCGTCTGCACCTTTGGGCGCTTGCGCAAGCCCATGAAGACTTTGCGTTGATCAATGCGGCAGCTTTTGAGCGGTATCTCGACGGACTCGCGGCGCTCATAGGAAATGCCAAGCCCGGGCTTTCCGGCGATGAATGCAGGGAGCGGGCAGCTGACATCGTCGTCGTCCAGAACGGGATGTGGTTGACGGCGCTCCTTGGCGTAGACAAGGCGTCCATCCGGAGAAGCATCGCCCGCACTGAGGAGATCGCTTTCGCCGCGTAGACCCGCTTGGGCTTGGGCTTGGGCTTGGGCTTGGGCCTGGGCCTCGGCCTTGGGCCCGGGGGGCGGGTGCCGGGGGCGTCGCGCCAACCGGTGTTCGGAGGGGCGGCTCAGCTTTGCTTGACTAGTCGCCGGTACACGCGCAGTCCGTCACTGTGCAGGAACAGTGCCCTGCCCTTTCCGTCGTCCTGCTGAAGCCAGAGGACGCTGCCGTCCATGGCGAGCATATCGATGCAGCCTGAGGTAATGACTTGTCCGTGATTGTGGATCTCTACTTGGTCGGCCCGGGAAAGTGTGGACCAGTTGGGAATGGGTTCGGCCCTCGGGGATCCGGTGTGGGGCGTGATTTTGCGAGAGCGGCTGTTCATTTCGGTTGTCCTTAATCTGGGGCGGTTCGGGCGAATAGTTCTTCTGGTAGTTATGGGAGGAGGCAGGGTGACCGTTTGGTCACCCTGCCTCCGTTTGCGTGCTGCGCTGTCCTCGCGCCCGTCCGTCGGGCTTACCTGTTGCGATGGAGTGCGGGAACGGCAGCACACGCGCCGGACAATGTGTCCGGCAGTCAGTAGCGCCGGGTCAGAGTTTGTCGGCCCGGACTGCGAGTACCGGACACGTCGCATCCAGCAGGATGCGCTGGACGGTGCTTCCCAGGATGAGCTTGCCCACCATCGACCGGTGCCTCAGCCCAATGACAATCACTTCGACGTTGCGGTCCTGTGCGATCTGGATGACCGCGTCCCCCGGATCGGACAGGATTGAGGATTCGAGGGTCAAGGCCAGGCCGGCCTTGGTCAGTTGGCTCTCCAGCTCCTGCAGTTCCTGTGCGTCCAGGTCGTGGTGGCCGCGGCCGATATTGACGATGAGCAGGTCTGACTTCCGCCGGTGGGCTTCCTTGATCCCCTCGGTCAGTGCCTCCCTGCCTTCGGGGGCGGATGCGTAGGCTACGAGTATCGTCATTTTCTTTGATTCTCCAATGGCGTTCTATTTACGGGGTGTCCGGTGCTAGACGAGGGTGTTGAGCCAGCCCTGCGGCAGGTCGATCGGCAGCAGCGAGGGCAGTGCCAGGAGCACGATGTACAGGACGCCGGTGTAGATGATAGCGACCTTGAGCCGTGCTCTTGCGACTATCAGGAGGAAGGCCGGGATGAAGATTGTGACTGCAATCAGGTATCCGAAGGCGGCCGTGAGGGCCAGGAATCCTGTCATCCATAGGAAGGTCTTCAAGGCGAACTTTGCGTCAAGGGTCCAACCTGCTTTCGCGGGCTGTGTGCCAAGGATCCCCTCTGCCTCGTCAGAGATGGTTTGGTCTGCATTCGGGGTTCTGGCGCGAAGCCTTCTCCGGATCTCAATGAAGAGCAGGATGCCGGAGAAGATCAGGCCTCCGGTGCTCACCAACTGGGGGACCAGCCTGGCTTCCGGTGAGAACGAAGCGGACGAGATGAAGGCGGCCGCGAACGCGACGAAGAAGATGCCTGATGCGGTGAGGGACCAGGTTGAATTCTTCAGCGGAGCTTCGTCGTCCTCAGGCTGTTCATCCCGGTGACCATCGTCAAGGTTGGTGTGTCGGCGGGCGCGAATGAACTTGATGAATGCCCATATCATCGGCAGGATCAGGATTGCCAGGAAGACCATGACGCCAGGGCGTGCCATCCAGTCGAATCCTTCGTAGAGGCTGTCGGTGAGGAAGTAGTAGCGTTCCAGCGGGATGGCCAGGACGAAGCCGATGAGGAACGGTGCCCGGGGGAATCCGGTTGATTTCAGCAGCCAGCCGAAGGCGCCGAGGATGATCATGATCCAGAGGTCGCCGAGCTGGCCGCCTTCCTGGAATGAGCCCAGGAGCATGATGGCTACGAGGCCTGCTGCCAGGACGGCGAAGGGGACCTTGGTCAGTTTTGCGAGCTGTTTGACGCTGAGGAAGCAGAGCAGTGCGCCAAGGATCGAGGCGATCGCGAAGGACCAGACGATCAGGTACATCAGGTCGAGGTGTTCGGTGATGATGGAGGGGCCTGGCTGGATGCCGTATGTGAGGAGCATTCCCAGGAGCATCGCTGAGGGCACGCCGCCGGGGATGCCGAAGAGGAGGGTAGGGATCAGGTCGCCGGCTTCCACGGAGTTGTTGGCGCTTTCGGGGCCGACAATGCCGCGGGGGTCTCCCTTGCCGAACTGGCGCTTGTCTTTGGCGGTGGCGACGGCCTGGCCGTAGGCCATCCAGGTTCCAGCGGTGGCGCCGACGCCGGGCAGGACGCCTGCCCAGATTCCGATGAGTGCTCCACGGATGACCTGGGTCCAGTGGGTGAGCCATTCCCGGATGCCTTGTCCCCAGCCTCCGCCGAGGGTGATGTTTTCCTTCTGTCCTCGGCGTTGGCTGGCGCGGGACGCAATCTCGGCGAGTCCGAAGACGCCAAGGGCTACAGCTACGAGCGACAGGCCGTCGCCGAGGAACAGGCTGCCGAACGTAAAGCGCTCCTCCGCCGTAGTCGGTGACGTCCCGACCATCCCAAGGATCAGGCCAAGGAGGCCTGCCGAAACTCCCTTGATGATGTTTCCCCGTGAGAGGACTGCGGCCAATGAAACACCGAGGACGGTCAGCATGAACAGTTCGGGACTCGCGAAGGAAAGGACCAAGGGCCGGGCCAGTGGGATCGCCAGGGTCAGACCGACCGCGCCGATGATGCCTCCGGCCATGGAGGAGAGGAACGCCAGGGTCAGCGCGCGGGCTGCCTGCCCCTTCTTGGCCATGGAGTAGCCGTCGAGCATGGTGACGCTGGCTGATGCTGAACCTGGGGCGCCGAGCAGTACCGCAGAGACGGTGTCGGAGGTGTGAACGACTGCGAGGGCACCGATGAGGAGCGCCAGGGCCTGGGGCGGTTCCATGCCGAAGGTGATCGGCAGCAGGATCGCGACGGCGCCTGTGCCGCCCAGGCCTGGGATGAGGCCCATGATCAGACCGGCGACAGTGCCGATCAGGAGCATGATGAGGAGGGAGGGGTCAGCGAGGGATGCCAGCGCTGCCATTGCGGAGTCAAGCATGATGGTCCTTACTCAACGTGGATGTTGTATTTGCTCGCGAGCAGCCCTGTGACATAGGACCGGACGGAGCCGCTGACTTTGTAGGCGTCCCGGACGCGATCGGCCACTCCGGGGTCCGCAACAAGGGGGTAGCCGCCGAGCACTTTGGCGGCCTTCTCTTGGAATCCTGCGTCCATGCCGAGTTTTTCGCTGGACTGGCGCAGCAATGTGTAGGCGTTCTCCGGCGTCTCCTGCGGAACCCAGAGTCCTTTTTGATAGGTGTAGGTGAGCCCGAGCAGGGTCTTGTAGGCCTCGTACTTTTCCCCTGACGGTTTCTTTCCGTGGAGCGTTTCGTAGGCTTCTGCGACCGTGGGCACGTCGGGAAAGTTCGGGTCACGGATGACGTCCCCGGCCTCGTTCAGCTGGCCGAAGGACATGAGGACGACGGCTTTGCCTTCCTTCACGATGCCGGCTACGGCTGAGCCGTAGGCTGAGGTCGTCTGGTAGTCCAGGTCGATTTCCCCGCGCTGCAGGGCCAGGTTGACCGGGCCTCGGCCTTCGAAACCGAAAGTGCTCGTCACGTCTGCTTCGAGCAGGTCGAAGGCTACCAGGGTAGTGATGTCCAGGCCTGTGGCGCTGATCCCGCCGAACTCAAGCGGCTGGTCTCTGTTGATCAGGTCCTGAATACCTGCAACCCCGGCTTCGGCCCGGGCATAAATGACTCCACCGGTGCCGTTCACAACTACAGGTTTGAGGTCTTCGAAGGAGTACTTCACGGCCGAGCGTCCCAGGACCCAGGGCACGACGGTGGATGCCGTGCCGACCAGGATCTCGGTGCCGTCGGTCTTGGCTGAGCGCGCGAACCTGTTGGTGCCCAAGATACCTTCGCCGCCAGCCTCGTTTACGGGTGCAAAACCGGGGCGGCCGGGGACGTAGTTAGTAAGTTCGGTGCCGATGAACCGGGCCCAGGTATCGGTTCCACCGCCTGAAGCCAGAGGAATCAGGAATTCGAGGGTTTCGCCGCTGAAATCGCCGTCTTCGGTGCTGGAGGGTGGGTTAAGCAGGCTCCCACCCAGGATCGTGGTTGCCGTTCCCAGCAGTGCGAAGGCTCCGACGGCCGTGAGGATGGTGCGCCGGGAGTGCTTGGGCGGATCGGGCTGTTCGCTTAGCTCGGTCTGCCCGTCGGTGCCTTCCGGGAAGAGTCCGGGCGGCTCCAAGGATGACTTGTTACTCGTCATTGAGGAATCCTTAGGTAGGGCCTACCTCAATGCAACACCACTCCGGCGTCGATAGGAGGACAGGCTGTTTGTTTGTGTTCCGCTTACCAGGACTCTGGAAGCAGCAGTTCGGCGTCCGCGATGCGGCGGGCGCTTCGAATGGTTCCGACGACGGGCACGCCGTCGCGATATTCCGCCCATGTCTGGACGATGCCGGCCGGGGTGCGCATGACCAGCCCTGAGGACGGATCAGTTGTGAGAAGGTCCCGGACCACGGTGCCTTCGTGCTGGGCGGCCATGGTGAGCGCCACGCTTCCCGTGATGGCCAGGGCAGGGTGGAGCCTTCCCATGGACAGCATTCTGACGTTGAGGTCGGCTTCATCGTCCTGGGACGCTTTGCCGACCAGGGCCAGCTTCGGTATCGCTCGAGCGGCCTCAGCGCGCGTGGCTGCAAGACCCATGCGCACGGCGGCATCTCTGCGGACGTCGTCCAGATGCACAAGGAGTGCAGCCTGGCTGTCGATGTCCGCGGCCGTCTCTTTGCCGGTGAGGCCGATGGACTCAGCGTCCAGAATGATCAGAGGAGCGCCGGCATCGATGAGAGTGGCTGGCACTTCCCGTCCGTCGAAGGTCACCTTGTCCAGCGGTTCGCCGGTAGGGAACAGTTTTCCGGTGGTTCTCCCGGCGGGGTCAAGGAATCCCAGGCCGACTGCCATTCCGGGGAACGGAACGCCGGGAATCATCTGGGTGCCCGGGTCCTGAAGTTCGCCGTCCGGCGTTGGAACCTTCTGCAGAATGAGCTGGTCTGTGTTGGTATTCAGGGTCCGGACCGTTGTGGTCTCCTGGCCGGGAGTCACCCATCCCCGTTGGATGGCATACGGGGCGACGACGGCGGAGCAGTTCCCGCAGTTGCTGCCCCAGTCCACCTTCTGCTCGTCGATGGCCACCTGTGCGAACGTGTAGTCGACATCGGCCGCGTCGCTAAGGGAGCGGGACAGGATGACTGCTTTGCTCGTCGTGGACGTTCCGCCGCCCACGCCGTCGATCTGACGGTTGTCGGGGCTGCCGAAGAGACGCAGAAGAACTTCGTCCACGCTCTTGCCCGGGACTTGGAGGTTGTCCCACTCGAACACCCAACACTTGCTAGTGCCGCCCCGCATCCACGCTGCTGGGATCTTAAACATGATTGCTTTCACACCTTCCTGGGCCCTTCTTTGGGCCTTGCAAGCCTTGCCGGCTGATCTAAGTGTGATCCGAACCTCAAATGAATTACAAACGCCAAATAATGCAGCTGTATGCACTTGTACTTCAATCACGGGCGTTAGAAATAGGGTTAGCAAGGACTCTTCGTTAGGATTCATGACGCCTGGACCTGACTGACGCCCGAAATTCCGCTTTCGATGAAGCATGAGCCTAAGATTGTTTAGGGGGCTTAAGTAACACTTCAAAGGAGGCGCGGCTGTGTTGAACATTCGAAGGCTGGAATTGCTGTTGGATGTGGTCGAGCTTGGATCGATCACCGCTGCTGCAGAAAAGCATGTGTACTCACCGTCGGGAGTCTCGCAGCAGCTACGGCGTCTGGAAGCTGAAATCGGGCAGCCGCTTCTTCAACGGCAGACCCGTGGCATGGTCCCCACCGATGCCGGGCACGTTCTGGCTGCGCACACCCGCCGTATCCTGCGCCAGATGGCCGCCGCAGAGGCGGATCTGGCAGAAATCGCCGGACTCCACCGGGGCAGCCTCACCATGGGGACCTTCCCCACCCTGGGCGGATCCTTTCTCCCGCTCGTGATCAGCAGGTTCAAGAAGGAATACCCGGCCATCGAACTGCACGTCCGAAGCAGCCGCTTCGAGGACTTAGTTGAAATGCTGGAAAACGGCCAAGTTGGAATGTCTCTTCTCTGGGACTACGAATGGAACCGGATTGACCCTGGCGACTTTGCGCTCACGACTGTCTTCGAAGACGCAACCGCACTCATAGTCGGAAAGGATCACCGGCTGGCCCGCCGTAAGCAGGTGGACATGGCAGATTTGGCCGCAGAAGAATGGATCGTTCGTGGTGATGCGCATCCTGTGGTTGAAGTACTGCAACGAAGCGCAAGCGCGGCAGGGTTCACTCCACGGATCGCTTTCCAAGCCAACGACTACCAGGAGGCCCAGGCCATGGTCAGTGTTGGCCTGGGCATCGCGCTTGCTCCGCGAACCGCAGTGGTGAATAAGCATCCCGGTGTCAGCATCGTTTCACTGGGTTCGAGTGCACCGTCGCGAAGGGTGCTCCTCGCTCACCGCCACGACAGGGTACGTGCTGCCGCGGAAATGGCCTTCCAAGCGACGCTCCTGCAGGTAGCCAAAGACACGACAGCGGACTTCCGGTGATGGGCTGCCTTCGAGAAGCCCAGCGCCGGCAGTGAGGCACTTCGTGTCGGTATCGCTTCTGTTGGCATCGGCTGACTTGGCCGCACCAAAGGGGGAGGGGTGAACGAAAGCAAGTCGATCCGTTGGTTATGGATGCTGATTGGAACCGCGGTGCTTTGCCAGATCGCTCTCAATCTGGCAAGGCCGCTCATCTCTTACAAGGTGTTGGCCCTGGGCGGAGACTCGGTTGCAGTCGGCCTGACCTCTGCCTCCTTCGCCCTCCTTCCGGTGGTGATCGCCCTCTGGCTGGGTCGAATGTCCGACCGCCGCACGTCCATGAAGAGCATCACCGTGGCCGGGACGCTCTTGCTCGCGGCCAGTCCGTTCCTGCTCTCGGCCGCCCCATCTCTTTTGCTCGTTGGTGTGGCCAGCGCGGTGCTGGGCGTAGGGCACCTGTGCTTCACGATTGCCGGGCAGCCCGCCATCGCACGATTTGTTCCGCTCAGCAGGATGGACGCAGCCTTCGGCTGGTTCACCGCGGCATTCTCCCTAGGCCAGCTCGTCGGTCCGCTGGTTGCAGGTCTGGCCATGGGAGCTGCAGGAAACGCACCAGCCGACACCCGGCTCATGGACGCCAACGCCGCATTGATACTCGCCGGGGCAATAGCGGTCCTGGCCATCCCGGTCGCTTTCGGAGCATCAACGAAGCAACGTGCGAACGCTCCAAAAACAGAAGCAGCTCCAGTGAAGGCCCCGGCCTCGAAGTCTGTGGCCCACCTTCTGGGTATCCCAACCGTGAAGACCAATATGCTCGCCAGCCTGGCATTGTTGGCGACAACCGACATCATCGTTGCATTCCTCCCCCTCGTTGGGGAGGAAAACGGGATCGCCCCCATCGGAATCGGCGTCCTTCTGGCCATCCGGGCAGCCGCCTCGATTACGTCCCGACTGCTCCTGCCCACGATGCTGTTCCGGTGGAGCAGAACCGGGCTCATCACTGCCAGCCTCGTTGGGGCAGGTACCACCTTGGCGACCCTGCCGTGGCTGTTCGGGAATCCTGTCCTGGCGGCGATCCTCTTAGCCATCATTGGATTCTTCCTCGGTCTCGGACAACCGATCACGATGACGCTCATTACCCAGGCGGTTCCTCCTGACGCACGCGGCGCCGCACTGGCGCTGAGGCTCCTCGCAAACCGCCTCGGACAGGTTGCCTTGCCGATCGGGGCAGGGTTGCTGGCAGCTCCAGCCGGACCGGGGGGAGCCTTATGGATGTCGTCAGCAGTTCTCTGCGTTGCATCCATAAGATGGCCAAGGAAGCACTGAGCTGCCACCCATCAGAAAAGCTACCTTGGCCGCGGTCGGACCAGGGTTACTCCTCCAAGGACAGGATGACGCTGTTGGCGCCCGGGCGGAGGTCGGCTGTTGAGCTCAACGACGGGCAAACCAACCGCAAGGTTGGGGGCTACGCAGTCAAACCGTAAAAGCGTGCCGCGTTGTCGTAAAGGGCGAGGCTCGTGTCGTCGGCAAGAATGTCCGCAACGAGTTCCAGGTCGTGCCGATGGAAGGGCACTGGAGCCCTGGTGCTGGGGAGATCGGTTCCGAACATCAACGCCTCGGGGTTCTCTTGGTGGATCTCCCGAATAGTTGAAGTCACGTCCAGTTGGACCCGGCCGAAGCCTGTGGCCTTCACGCGTACGCCACGGGACACGAGCCGGAGCAGAATATCGCGATGCACCGAAGTCATGCCCAAGTGGTCGATGCTCACCTTCGGAAGTGCTGTAATGACCGGTTCCAACTCAACGAGGTCATTCGCGTCGAGGTAGAACTCGACGTGCATGCCCGCAACATCCCATGCTCGGCGCCCAAGTGAGGAGACACTTTCAATTTCTGCCGAGCCGCCCCGGTAGAGATTGAACCGAACGCCGCGGACTCCCGCTTCAGCAAGACGAAGAAGTTCCTCATCGCTTGTCGTCTCGGCAATGTTGGCAACGCCCACGAATTTCGGGCCGAGTGTTGCAAGTGCGTCGGTCAGATAGGTCTGGTCGAAGGCCTGGAATGAACCCGAAACCACTGCGCCGCCCGTAACTCCCAGGTCTGAAACGGCGCGCAGATAATCCGTTGCGGTGAACTCGGGTGGCAGGTATCCGTTGTTTCGCACGAGCGGAAAGCGGGAATCGATGATGTGGAAATGGCTGTCGAAGATCTGTCGAGTCACTGTGGTTGCCTCGCTTAGTGGATTGTGCGCCTCCAACCCTCATTCTGTCAGGTTGCCACATCCCTACTGAGCGACGACGGGACCAACATCAACGGCACAATCTTGGCGTCGGACGAGGCGCGCAGCGGCCGACGGGTGCGTGTCTATGCTGACCACCAATGCTTCCCCCGCCATGGCGCCCTGGGGCGGGCGCGAGAAAGTCATCGGCACGAATCCCTGGTCCATTGCCGCCCCTTACGGCGATACGGCTATCGCTGTCGATATCGCCAACACGCCAGTCGCCCGAGGCAAGATCTACCTTGCACGCCAGCGAAGACCACGGTCGCGCGAGACCGTGGTCTTCGAGGCGAGCGCGTACGGGCTTCGGTCTGATCGCCGGCCGGTCGGCCGGCGACCAGGTGCCGAGTCACGCACGTGCCCTTTGACTGCAGACGAGAATTCGCCTTTCTTAGTCGAGTACCTCGACGAGCTCGAGAATATTTCCCTCCAGATCCCAAAAGTGCGCACACCGCATCTTGAGTTCGTCGTAGTCGGCGACATCCCAAGCGAACTTCACGTCGCGAAGTTTGAGCTCTGCAACGGCGGCGGCGCAATCGTCCACGGTGAAGGCCATGTGGAACGGGCCATTCTTAATGGCCATACCGGGCGGGTCACCCCACTGGGTTGATGACGGCGAGGATTCGTTCATCGAGACAAGCTCAAACGAGAATCCATTGACAGTCACGATCCGGACGTGAGCTCCAAGTTCCTCCGGGTCCCAAGCTCCGGTTACCACGGCACCGAGCTTCTCCTGGTACCAGGCAACCATTGCGTCCATATCGCGCACGGAGATCGCATAGTGGTGGCCACGGGTGACCTCGCCAAGCGGGTATTGCATTCGACCATTGCTGGACATTGTTGACTCCCTACAGTTATTAGGCGAAATCAGCGCTTCGTTTGAGCACGTCATTCATTGCGGTGAAACCGATCGTGGCTGCCTCCTCGACGGGGCGCAGCCAAACGTCATGCGGCGAGAATAGCTCTGCGTCCGCCCAAGTGTCGTAGCCGTGCTTGCGGAGTGCACCCAGGATTTCCACAGTTGGTGAAGCGCCCGTTCCCGGCACCAGGCGGTTGGGGTTTCCGGCAGGTGCCCGATCACACACGTGCAGACCGATGACGCGATCCCCGTGAGCCTCGATGTCCTCGAACAACGTGGGTGAATCCCCAGAATGCCACGTGTCGATTAGAATGCCAACGGCGTCCGCGACCCCAGCATCGTCGATAATGTGGGCCGTCTCAGCGATGGACTGACCCAGCGTGTGGATGATCGACGGGTGAATCGGCTCGATCGCGATTCGAACCCCACTTTTCGTCGCCACATCCGCGATGCGGCGCAGACCATCTCTCAGCGCAGCTTCAGCGGCTCGAGCGCTATCGAAGCCGTCCGGCGAGCCAAACGACACAGTCACGGACGAAGGCTTGTACGGTCCGAGGCGCCGGACGGCGTCGCAAATCAGGCGGATACGGGTCTCGGTGTCCTCGGGACCTTCGAAGTCGATGCCCTTCCAGTCTCCCTTCGGCAACACCACTCCTTGCAAGGGCAGGATCGAGAGGACGCTTACGATGCAGTTCGACACCTCGAAGCCGTACTTGTCCAGCAGGCGGCGGTTGTTGTTGTCGTCTTCGGGCAGTTTCATCTCCAGAAGGCCAATGGCTTCGAACCCCGCTGCTGCATATGCGGGCAAATCCTCTTCGAATGTGGCTTGCATGGTCGAGATCTGGTTCATGGCGGGTTTCATGCTGAGACTTCCTTTCGCGGGGCCGCTAAGTGCCCGAGGTGGTGAACATAGATCAGATGTACGGAGCGTGAGCAGGACAGGTGACGGGCGCCGTCCCATTGCTGGGCGGGCTGGCCACCTATGCCTGGGAGCTGAACTGATAGTCCTTCACGCCGACATTTCCCTCTGTGTGGTCCAGCTGAACGAGACGCGAGCGGCTGCTGACACAGGTTTCCTTTTGTGCTGCTTCACGTAGTTATAGTGCGACGACGTACGAGTCAGCGGCGGGCGCTGAATGCACCTTCTTCGTTGCGATGACCAGCATGATGGCGCAGAGAATGACTAGCGCCGGGATGACCAGAAAAGCGAGGAATGTGCCGGTGACGTCCGACAATGCCCCTAGGATGATGGGGAAAGTACCGATCGCGATGCCCTGTCCAATTGAGATGCGCGACTGTGCCTTGGTTTCCTCTCCCGGAGAGACTGAGAACAGGGAAGCAGCTGTCAAGGGCTGCAGCGGGCCGATCCCCAGGCCGGCGATGAATAGTCCTACGACGGCAATGAGAGGGACGCTGGCAGTCCAGAAGATAAGCCATCCCAACGCAGTAACGCTGAGGGCAACCAGCAGCAAAGGCCTGAGCGTCCATCGCGTACTGAGACGCGATGAGATCGATCGGGCAATCAGTTCACCCAGAACGAGCGCGGAGGCCGAGGACGCGGCTGCCCCCAGGCTCATGCCAGCACGCTCCGAGAAGAGCGCCGGAACCCAGAACAGGGTGGAGAATTCCAAAGCGATACCGCAAATGCAAGCCACCCAGAGGAGCCAGAATACGCCAGTGGTTTTCGACGGGCGGGCTGCCGATGGGTGAGCGGCGCTTCGCAGGCGTCGTCCGTCAAGTGCACCTACTCGTGGCATCCCCGCCAGGAAGAGGCATGCGATCACGAGGAGCACAACGGTTGTGGAGATGCCGACCCTCCATCCCCATCCCGCCGAGATACTCAGACCAACGAGGAACGGTGATGCCAGGCCCGCGGCCGCCCCAATCGCGGCGCCCTCACTCAACGCGGCTGGAGCCATGGCCTGGTGATGCACTGCGAGGCCCGGGAGCACTGAGGCGATAATCAACTCGGCCCCGAAAGCACACACAAAGGTCGCGGCGACAGTCAGTGGGAAGGAAGAACTCAAAAGGAGCCCAATAACGCCAACAGTCAGGATGGTGCTTGCAGAAAAAAGGACCCTCTTGCGGCCCAAACCGGCTGTGCTTCGGTTGATCGCGAGTGCCCCCAGAATAAGTCCCAAGGCGAGAGCCGGTCCTATCAGCCCCGCTTGGCCATTTGAGATATTCTGCTCCTGGGCGATGATCGGAACGCACGGAGAGAACCCGAGCATGAACCAACCAAATGTGCAGAAGTAGGCGTATAGCGAATAAGTGACGCGGTTTCTCACGAATTTAGGTTTAGCGGAAACGGCGACGATGGGCTCAGCGGACATTGCCTGCTCCTGCCATCGTGTGTAATGTTTTCGTCATTGTCTTATCTCCTTTGATAGCAACAAACTTCAGAATCTGGATGAAAAAGGATGCCCAATTCATTCACGGGCACGCGCAAAGCACGCGGCCCGTTCTCGGGTCTGACTTTCACGCCTGACGGCGCAAGAGTGCACGAGCGATCGGAACGCCTTATGCAAGCGTCTGGAAAGAGCGCGTTGTGTTCCGGCTACTTGGAACTGCCAGTCGCTGCCATCCGGCACTGAACCGACGGACACCGGCAGGCGGTCCGGCCGTGCTGCCGGGATAAATCTCGGCTAGGGGCTGCGCATCCGTGTGAAAGTACTGGAGCCGGCGAACCAGCCCGATTCGGGAGCGTCGCCGGGGTGGTCCCACGGAGCGCCCTCGACCAAGCGCCCGATCTCCCGGAAGTCCCCGCCGAAGAACAGGAGCGGCTGGCGATCGGTGATGTGCATGGCGACAACCTCGCCCACCACGATGATGTGGTCGCCGCCGTCATAGATATTCCAGGGCCGGCATTCAAGCGTAGCTGCATTCTTCAGCAACACCGGAACGTTGCCGGCGAGGGTCCACTCGGGCTCTTCGTCCAGCACCTTGCCGCCGAAGTGCAGCGCGACGTCTCTCTGCTCGAGCGAGAGGATGTTGATCGCGAAGGGGGTGCCTTCGAGGTACCGGGCGGCCCGTGAAGTACGGGTTAGCGTCACCAGGGCAAGTGGTGGGTCAACGGACACTGCGGTGAAGGCGTTGACGGTGGCACCGTGCGGGACACCGTCGGCCGCGCGGGTGGTGACCACCGTGACTCCGGTAGCGAACCTGCCGAACGCGTGCCGCAGGTCGAGGTTATCAACGCCGGCTCTGACTGCTCCCTGAGTCATCGACCTCTCCTGTCTGGTGTGGGGTTGTGTGAGCACTGAATGATGGGTTTTATGGGGCAGAAGGAGCGTTTTTGGCAGCGCGCCATCGCGGCACGTCTGCTGTGTGGATCGACGGCGGTACGGTGCCGCCGTGTGCGGTGTTTGGTTAGGCCCGTGGCCGTCCCCGTGCCTAACGAGTACCAGTCCTGGAACTGGTAGCGGGCTTAGTCCTCGGGGTCGAGGATGAAGTCGTAGGTGACTTCGCGGCCCTGGCCGTCGGCACGCCGGGTGGGGGCGAGGATGAGTTCGGGCTTGACGGCAGAGGCGATGTCGTCGCCAACGTGCTCGCCGCCTTCGAAGTAGAGCTGGGTGGTGATGGGCTGGTGCCCGGGAGCTGAAACCTTGAGGTGCAGGTGGGCGGGGCGCCAGGCGTGCCAGCCGGCCGCGGCGATGAGGGCACCGCAGGCGCCGTCGGTGGGGATCTGGTACGGCGCGGGCTGGATGGTGTTGATCTCGAAGTTGCCCTCGCCGTCGGCGATGACAGAGCCTCGGAGGTTCCACTCCGGCAGCCCCGGGGCGAACTGGGAGTAGAAGCCGAGGTCGTCGGCGTGCCACAGCTCAATCAGCGCACCGGCCAGCGGTTCTCCGGCGACGTTCTTCGCCTGGCCCTGGAAGAGCAGCGGAGTGCCGGGCTCATCCTCGCGCATCGGCAGGGTTGCCGGAGTGTTCTGTGTGGGCGCGTCCGGGATGTAGTACGGCCCCTCGATGGTGCCCTTGGTCCCATGCCGGTTGGCGTTGGCAACCTCCTCGACCGAATGCTCCACCCAGACGTCCAGGAACAGCGGCCATTCGCCGTCCTCGCCGACCTGGATGAGCCAGGCCTTGAAGGCGTTGTACTCGTCGTAACTGACCTTCTCGTCAAGCACGATGTCATTGACCGCCTTGATGAGTCGGCCGGCGAGGGTGTTCACTCGCTCCTGGCTCGTGCCAGTGGCAAGCTGCTTGTTTTCCCTGAAGCGGGCGGTGGCGCCAGCGCCCGAAGCGGCCGCAGTGGCATGTGTTTCCGTGGTCATGATGACTCCTTTGTCGATTCACGGTTGGGGTTCCGGACCGTTGTGCGCTGCATTGTGCTGGGCCTCACGTTCCTTGTTGTTTCAACAGTAGGCCCGGCATTGATTGTTGAGAAATACCTATCTGCCGCTGATTGAGAGGTGGGGTATATGAATCCGCATCCGACCGCTACCCGATGGCAGAGGGGTGCTTGGCGAGCGGAGTGACCTTGATGTCCATATACGGAAATAGCGGCAGGCCTGAGAGGAGGGTGTGTAGCTCGTCGTTGTCCGCGACGTCGAACACCGAGTAGTTGGAGTACTCGCCCACGATCCGCCACAAATGCGGCCAGCGGCCGTCGTACTGGAGCTTTTGGGAGTACTCCCGTTCCTCCGCCTTGATGGCGTCGGCGCGTTCTTTGGGCATGTCCAGCGGGATATCTACATCCATGCGGACCAGGTAGAGCATGAGATTCTCCTTGTTGTGTGGGGTTTCTGGGGGCAGGCGTGGGCGGGGCGGCCTAGTCCTGGCGGTACTTCTGCAGCTTGTCGGCATCGATGACAGCACCGACGCCAGGGAACTCGCGGACCCGGATGGCGCCGTCGTTGATTTCGAGCGGCTCCGCGAGCAGGTCATCCGTCATGTCCAGGTAGTTGGAGAGCTCCCCGGCCCGCCGGCTGCTGGCCTCGAAGGCCGCGCCGAAGGTGACTGTGGCCAGGCTTCCGACTTGGGTGTCGATCTGGTTTCCCATCGTGACGTCCACACCCAGCCCCTCGCAGAGGCTGAGGATCTGCTGGGCCTCGGTGAAGCCGCTGCGGGCTGTTTTGATGCAGATGGCGTTGCTGCCGCCGGAGAGCAGCTCCCGGGACACGTCGCCGAGGGTGGGGACGCTTTCATCGCCGACGATGGGGATGCGTGACTGCTGCACGAGCCGGCGTCGGCCCATGGCCTCACTGGCGTCGCACGGTTCTTCCAGCATGGACAGTCCCAGGCCTTCGGTTTGGCGGAGGACCTCCATGGCCTCGTTCGCCGTCCAGCCCCGGTTGGCGTCGAGGTAGATCTCGGTGTCCGCACCGAGGCCCTCCCGCAGCACATGGCAGGCCTCGACGTCCAGGGAGAGCGGCCGCCGGCCGGTCTTGAGCTTGAAGGTGTCGATGCCGTACGTTTCGCGGAACCCCAGCGCTTCCTCGAGGAGCTCGGCGGCGGGCTTGAAGCCCAGCATGTGGGACACGCGCATGCTGTCAGTGAAGCCGCCAAGCAATTTGTGCACGGGGGTGTCCAGGGAGATGCCGATGATGTCCCACAGGGCGATGTCCAGGGCCCCCTTGGCCGTGGGGTTGTTGATCGTGCGGCGGAGCACCTGCTGGACCTTGGAGCGGTCCATTGGGTCCAGCCCGATCAGCTGCGGGGCAAACACATTGGTCACCACAGCGACGATGGATTCCTGCGTTTCGCCGTACGTGTAGGGGCGTGGAGGAGTGTCGGCCACGCCGCAGATGCCAGTGTCCGTATGGATCCTGACCAGCACGTGTTCCGCGGCCGCGACTTCTCCGCTCGCGAACTTCAAGGGACGGGCGTAGGGGATGGAGTAGGGGATGGCCTCAATACGTGCGATTTTCATGCGGAGATGTCCTTTGCGGCGGCTGCTGGCTGTGAAGTGGGGAGGGCGTCGAAGAGGCCCAGAAAGCTCCGGATCAGCGGTGTCACATTGTTCCGGTTCCAGGCGACGGCGAGGTCAACCGGCGGCGGGTCCCGGAGCGGGCGGAAGGCGACGCCTTGGAATGAAAACATCCGGGCGGTCATGGGCACGAGTGCGACGCCCATGCCGGCGGCCACGAGCGAGAGCAGGGTGGATGTTTCCTTGGACTCCTGCACCAGGCGAGGTTGGAAACCGGCCTTGCGGCAGGCTTCAGCGGAGATGGTGTTGACGGCGGAGTGCGCGGAATAGCCTATAAAGTCCTCGTTGGCCAGATCGGTGATGTCCAGTGTGCCGCGCTCCGCGAGGGGCGAATCGGCAGGAAGCGCAGCCACCAGCTGGTCCTGTTCAAGCAGCCTCAGCTTGAGCTCGCCGGAGCGGACCGGCGGACGGAGGACTGCCACGTCCAGCCGGCCCTCTTCGAGAGCAGCCTCCATCTGTGGTGTCAGCATCTCGCCTTGCACGGTGATCCTGAGCCCGGGGAGGGTCCGGCGTGCTGCCTGAACGATGCTGGGCATCAGCCGGTACGTCGCCGTTCCGGTGAAGCCTACCCGGATCACGCCGGTGGCTCCTGCCCCGACCTGCTGGACGTCCTCCACGAGGGCGCTGAGGTCCTGCAGCAGCACGCGTCCGCGGTCCAGCAGGACTTGTCCGGCCGGGGTGAGCTCAACCTTGCGGGTGGTGCGCACCAGCAGGGGCGTGCCGAGATGCTCCTCGAGCTGTCGGATCTGCTGCGACAGCGGCGGCTGCGCCATGTGCAGGCGGAGGGCTGCCCGGCCGAAGTGTCTCTCCTCGGCCACGGCAATGAAGTACTTCAGATGCCGAGTCTCCATTGACGCTCCTGGCAGATCGAGGCAGGGCACGGTGCCATGCTCCGACCAGCTTAGGATCCCCGATTAGTAAGGGGAAATACTTATTTCGGATTCATTAGGACGAATCCGATACTAATCTTCTTGCGCGGTCCGCGGGTAGTGCCGGGGGAGTGGCTCCCCAACGATGACTGAATCGATCGGCCCACATGCACCCGCCCAAACGGCAGGATGAGCGAGCCATGTTACGCCCACGTAAATTTTGAACACTTGTCCAGTCGGGCTATTGAACACTTGTTCAAGGTGCACTATTCTGCATGAGTATGACCTACACCACACCAAGCGGACATGAGGGGGCGTCAACGCCGACCTCCCTTCGCGGCCCAAGGAAAATCCGGCGAGGCTGCAGTTCCAAGGCCACGTCGGCAACCTCCGCATCCGGCTAGGTAAATACCCTGCCGGCGCCGTGCGCCAGCAATTCCAAAGATCCAACAAATAGTTTTCCCGGGCATCAAGAGGCTTTGCCCGCTTCCGGAAGAAGGACGACCGCCCTCAGCGGCTGGTCGGCACCAGGTAGAAGGAGAGTTTGCAGCATGACCAAAACCCACTACGACTATGTCATCGTCGGAGGCGGAAGCGCAGGTTCCGTGCTCGCCAACCGGCTCAGCGAGGGCGGCCACAACAGCGTCCTGGTTCTTGAGGCCGGACGGAGCGACTACCCCTGGGACCTTTTCATCCAGATGCCCGCCGCACTGACTTTCCCCAGTGGCAACCCGCTGTACGACTGGCGCTACCAGTCGGATCCTGAGCCGTACATGGGCGGCCGCCGTGTGGCCCATGCCCGCGGCAAGGTCCTGGGCGGCTCCAGCTCCATCAACGGCATGATCTTCCAGCGCGGCAATCCCCTCGACTATGAGCGCTGGGGTGCCGACGCCGGCATGGAAACCTGGGACTTCGCCCACTGCCTTCCCTACTTCAACAAGATGGAAAATGCCCTGGCCGCGGATCCGGACGACGAACTCCGCGGACACGACGGCCCGCTGGTCCTGGAACGCGGCCCGGCCACCAACCCGCTCTTCCAGGCGTTCTTCAAAGCCGCCCAGGAAGCCGGCTACCCCCTCACCGACGACGTCAACGGATACCGTCAGGAAGGCTTCGCGGCCTTTGACCGCAACGTCCACAAGGGCCAGCGCCTGTCAGCTTCAAGGGCGCACATCCGTCCCAACTCCAACCGGCAAAACCTCACAGTGCTGACCAGGGCGATGGTCACCAAGGTCAACTTCAAGGGCACCACTGCCACGGGCGTCACCTACCGCCGCAACGGCAAGCTGCACACGGTCAACGCCGGTGAAGTGATTCTGTCCGGCGGCGCCATCAACACTCCCCAGCTGCTCCAGCTCTCCGGTGTGGGCGATGCCGAGCACCTCAAATCGCTGGGCATCAAATCCGTGGTGAACCTGCCCGGCGTCGGCGAGAACCTGCAGGACCACCTGGAGGTCTACATCCAGCACGCCTGCACGCAGCCTGTGTCCATGCAGCCGGCCCTGGATGTTTGGCGCATGCCGTGGATCGGCCTGCAGTGGCTCTTCGGCCGTAAGGGCCCGGCAGCCACCAACCACTTCGAAGGCGGGGGATTCGTCCGCTCCAACGAGGACGTGGCCTACCCCAACCTCATGTTCCACTTCCTGCCTGTCGCCGTCCGTTATGACGGCCAGAAGGCAGACGCGAAGCACGGCTACCAGGTGCACATCGGCCCGATGTACTCGGACGCCCGCGGCAGCCTCAAGATCAAGTCCACGGACCCGACAGTCCACCCGTCGATGGTCTTCAACTACCTCTCCACCGAGCAGGACCGCCGCGAATGGGTGGAAGCCGTCAGGATCTCCCGCGACATCCTGGGCCAGCAGGCCATGGGCCCGTTCAACGGCGGCGAGCTGTCTCCCGGCCGCAGCGTGCAGACGGATGCTGAAATCCTGGACTGGGTGGCCAGGGACGCAGAAACCGCCCTGCACCCCTCCTGCACCGCCAAGATGGGCCCGGAATCCGACCCGATGGCAGTGGTCAACCCGCTGGACATGTCCGTCCACGGCACCAAGGGCCTGCGCGTCGTCGACGCCTCCGCCATGCCCTATGTGACGAACGGCAACATCTACGCCCCGGTGATGATGCTGGCCGAAAGGGCCTCCGACCTCATCCTCGGCAAGGCGCCCCTGGCCGCGCAGCACACGGAGTTCTACCGCCACGGGATCAGCCCGCTGGAGCGTAACGCCGCTGATACTGCAGCTGCCCCGGCGGCTGGGGCCTAGGCATGATTGATGGACTGGAGAAGGAGAAACCATGACCGCCACCGTTGAACAAATCCACCACGCCGGGAAAGGGCAGGACCCCATTAAGGGCCTGTACATTGACGGCTCATGGCACCAGGCATCCGACGGCGGGACAACAGTTGTGCGCTGTCCGGCGGACGGACATGAGGTAACGGTTGTAGCCTCGTCGACCGTCGAGGACGCTGAGCGGGCAATCGCGAGTGCACGGGCAGCGTTCGACGGCGGTGCGTGGCGCCGGCTGACGGACATCGAACGCGGCGAGGTGCTGCTTCGCATCGCCGGGCTGCTTGAGCGGGACAAGGCGGCTTACGCCCGGGCCGAGGCGCTGGACACGGGCAAGCGCCTCGTCGAGGCCGAATACGACATTGACGACATAGCCGCATGCTTCCGCTACTACGGAAAGATAGCGGGCCTCGATGCCGGCAGGGTTATCGATACGGGCCGGCCGAATGCCATCAGCCGCGTAGTCTACGAACCGCTTGGCGTCTGTTCCCTCATCGCACCATGGAACTACCCGCTCCTCCAGGCCGCCTGGAAAGTGGCACCGGCACTTGTCGCGGGAAACTCCTTTGTGCTCAAGCCCAGCGAGCTCACGCCGTCCACCTCCATCCTGCTCATGGAAACACTGGCAGAGGCCGGGGTTCCCGCCGGAGTCGCGAACCTGGTCACGGGATCCGGGTCGAGGGTGGGTCCCGCGCTGAGTTCGGACCCGCGCGTGGACCTCGTCTCCCTGACCGGAAGCCTGGCTACGGGCCAGACCATCATGGCGGCCGCCGCGGAGACCGTGAAGCGCGTCGCCTTCGAGCTCGGCGGGAAGAACCCGAACGTCGTCTTCGCGGACGCGGACTGGGACGCCGCCGTCGACAACGCCCTGACAGCTGTTTTCCTGCACTCCGGCCAGGTCTGCTCGGCCGGGGCGCGGCTTGTCGTCGAGGAGACCATTGCGGAGCGCTTCGTTGCCGAGGTGGTTGAGCGGGCGAAAAAGATCCGGATGGGCGGGCCGTTTGATCCCGACGCAGAAACGGGCCCGCTGATTTCCGCCAAGCACCGCGAACAGGTCCATGCCTACGTCAAGGCCGGCATCGCGGAGGGCGCCGAGCTGTTGTGCGGCGGCTACATCCCCGACGAGGGGACGCTTGCGGACGGATTCTTCTATCCGCCCACCGTGCTCGGCAACTGCCGCTCGGGTATGAGCGTGCTGCGGGAGGAGTCATTCGGCCCGGTGCTGACCGTCGAGACGTTCCGGACCGAAGCCGAGGCCGTTGCCATAGCCAACGACACGGAATACGGCCTGGCGGGAGCGGTCTGGACATCGGACGCATCGAAAGCGCAGCGCGTTGCGGGCGCCCTCCGGCACGGAACAGTATGGATCAATGACTACCACCCGTACGTCCCGCAGGCGGAGTGGGGCGGATTCGGCAAGTCCGGCATTGGCCGTGAACTTGGCAGCGCGGGCCTCAACGAATACCGCGAGGCAAAACATATCTGGCAGAACATCCAGCCCGCACCCAGCGGCTGGTTCGGTTCATCTTCGGACGGAACGGGGGCGGTTCCGGCCGAATAGGCAACGGCAATGGGGGAACGGCCGGGCGCTGCCGAGCGCAGTGCCCGGCCCTGATATAAACCCGCGTCCAATGGCGGCCGCGGGTCATCACCATCGTGCTTTTCTCACTTAGGAGCTCGGATGTTAGAACCCACAAAGCGTGCAGACGCAAGTGGCATGGACGAATTCGGCTATGCCCAGACCCTGGACCGCAGCATCGGCAAGTTCGCCAGCTTCGCGGCAGGAGTCAGCTACATCTCCATCCTCACCGGCGTATTCCAACTTTTTTACTTTGGCTTTTCCATGGCCGGCCCCGCCTACGCGTGGTCCTGGCCCCTCGTTTTCGCCGGCCAGCTGATGGTAGCCCTCTGCTTCGCTGAGCTGGCAGGCCGCTACCCGGTGGCCGGCTCGGTGTACAACTGGGCCAAGCGGCTCTCGTCAGGGACGTTCGCCTGGCTGGCGGGCTGGCTGCTGCTCATCTCCTCGATCGTTGCGCTCGGGGCCGTGGCCCTGGCACTGCAGCTCACCCTGCCCCAGATCTGGTCCGGTTTCCAGATCATCGGCGACGGCACGGGCACCTACGATTTCGCCCTCAACGGCGTGCTGCTCGCCAGCATCATGATCTCCATCTCCACCATCATTAACGCCTTCGGCGTGAAGCTGATGACCAAAATTAACAGCATAGGCGTCTTCGTGGAGCTCGCTGCTGCCGTGCTCCTCATCCTGGCCCTTGCCTGGCATGTGGTGCGGGGGCCGGAAGTCCTTTTCAGCACCGCAGGCTACGGCATGGACCACGACCTTGGCTTCTTCGGGGTGTTCCTCATCGGCGCCATGGCCTCCGGTTACGTCATGTACGGCTTTGACACCGCCAGTTCCCTCGGCGAGGAGACGAAGGACCCGAAAAAGACAGCCCCCAAGGCCATCCTGCGTGCAATCACGGCATCCTTCGTCCTGGGCGGACTAATTCTCCTTGGCGGACTACTGGCCGCCCCCGACCTCAACGACCCCAAGCTGGGCGCTGCCGACGGCGGCCTGCAGTACATCGTGCTCTCCGTGTTGGGCGGCCCCTTCGGTAAGGCGTTCCTGGTGTGCATCGTCGTGGCAGTGATCGTCTGTACCCTGGCCGTTCACGCCGCCGCCATCCGCATGATGTTCGCTATGGCCAGGGACAACAACCTGCCCTTTAGCGGCCAGCTCAGCAAGGTGCATCCAGAGCGGAAGACGCCCACGGTGGCGGCCATCGTCATCGGACTCATCGCCATCATTCCCCTGATCGTCAACGTCTCCCAGCCCGCGATCTTCACCATCCTTTCGAGCATCAGCATCGTCCTGATCTACCTCTCCTACCTGCTGGTCACCGTCCCGATGCTCCGCAAGCGGTTCCAGAAGAAGTGGCCGCTTGCGGACGACGACACCGAACCGGGCTTCAGCCTGGGCAAGTGGGGGCTGCCGGTGAACATTGTGGCGGTGCTTTGGGGCGGCGCCATGACCGTGAACCTGATCTGGCCCCGCCCGGAAATCTACAACTCAGTGCCCCCGTTTGAGTGGTACCTGCAGTGGGGCGGCGTCCTGTTTGTCGGTGCCGTCGCCGGCGGCGGCGCCCTGCTCTATCGGCTCAAGATCAGGCATCAGACCGGTGTGCTTGCCGCGCATGCGGCGCCCGCCGCAGAACGTTCGTCGGGGGGGCCGGCCCAAACGGAACCTCCGACGGCCACCGAACTGGTGTCCGTTCCTGACTGAGCAGGACGCCGGGAAGAGCCGGCAGCCATGGAAGGGTATCCCTTCGCCAAGCTCCACGGTGAAGGGATACCCTTCCGGCAACCGGCTTCAAAGATGAGGCGAGCGGTCCAAGCAACCCACGTAGACTGGCAGGATGCGGCTGGTAGCAAGTGACATTGACGGAACCATTCTTGGACACGACGGAAAGATCAGCGACCGCACCGTCCGTGCCTTCCACGCCTGCCGGAAAGCCGGCGTCGAACTTGTTTTTGTCACCGGCCGTCCGCCGCGCTGGCTGCACCCCCTCGAAGAACAGCTGGGCCACACCGGCACCGTGATCTGCTCCAACGGCGCCGTGGTGTGGGACCTGGAGGATAACCGGCTGGTCTCCGCCCGGGCCCTCAGCATCGAATCGGTCCTGGAGATCCGCCGGATCATCAAGGAATTGCGGCCCACCGCACTCTTCGCAGCGGAAACCCTGACCGGCTTCCACCTCGAGCCCGGGTTCATCGAGAACGGATCCAGCGAACTGCTCGCCGAGTTCACGCCGGCACCGCTTGCTGACACGCTCACCCCGGACGACCGCGTCATCAAATTCCTGGCCATCGTCCGGGAAGGCACTCCGGACAGCTTCCTCGCCGAGGTGAAACCCGCCGTCCAGCACTTGGCCGCCGCCACACACTCGTCACCAGGGGTCTCCATGCTCGAGCTGTCCCTGCCCGGCGTCAACAAGGCCGTCACCCTGGCCGAATACGCCAAATCCCTGGGCATCGACGCCGCCGACGTGGTGGCCTTCGGCGACATGCCCAACGACATCGAGATGCTCCGCTGGGCCGGCCACGGCTACGGGATGGCCAGCGGCCACCCGGAGGCCATCCTTGCCGCCGGCCAGCAGGCGCCCCATTTCGACGACGACGGCGTGGCCCAGATTCTTGAGGCCCGGCTCACCTCGCTGGGGGTAAAACTTCCCTAGCTTGACGCCCTTTTTCACAGCTGGCGCTCACCTGCCGTTTACCTTGCCGCCCTAGCGTAGGAAGTGGACAACCGATCCGCGGCTCAAGGGGACATCATGGCAAGGAACGTCAAGCACGATGCGGCCGAAGCGCCGCTGCGTCCGGCGGTACCGGCGGCCCATTGGAAAAAGCTCAAGCAGGGCGACCGCGTCCTGGTCCGCCTCGCACCCGGCTTCGAAAGCGGCGGCCTCGTGGATGCCATCACGTGGGACCACACCGCCATTTGGGTGGACCTCGATGGCGGCCGCGGCCGCATGCTGCTGCACTGCAGCGATGGCGTGGAGGTTGTCCCGCAGGAGTAGCCGGTACGCTCGCATTGTGACTGCATCCTCGCCGTTCCTGCACAACGCCGGACGTCCGGTGGCCATGGCCCACCGCGGCTACTCGCGCGAGGGCCTTGAGAACTCCATGGCCGCGTTCCGCGCCGCCGTCGACCTCGGCTTTACCTACCTGGAAACGGATGTGCACACAACGTCGGACGGCGTGCTGGTGCTGTTCCACGACGAGACACTGGACCGGGTGACGGACGCCGTCGGCCGGATCTGTGAGCTCACCGCTGCCGAGGTGGCTGGGGCCCGGATCGGTGGCCACGAACCGGTGCCGCTGTTCGACGAACTGGTGGCTGCCCTTCCCGGGGTCAGGCTGAACCTGGACGTCAAGGACTGGAATTCGGTGCGAAGCCTCGCCGCCGGCATCGAGCGGCACAGCCTCCATGACCGTGTGCTGGTGGCCAGCTTCTCGGACCGACGACGCCGGGCGGTGCTGAAGCTGCTCAGCCGCCCCGTTGCGTCGTCGGCCGGGATTGCCACGAACACGCTCTTTTTCCTGTTGCGGCCCCTGCCCGCTGCTTGGCTCCGGCTGCTGCTCCGAGCCCCACTGAAGGACGTCCAGGCGCTGCAGGTCCCGGTCAGCTATGGCGGGTTCAGGGTGGTCACTCGCGGTTACGTCCGGCGCGCACACGCCCTGGGCCTGATGGTGCATGTGTGGACCATCAATGACCCCGCCGAAATGCGAAGGTTGCTGGACCTTGGCGTGGACGGCCTCGTGACCGACCGGGCAGAACTCCTCAAGCAGGTGCTGCTGGAACGCGGGGAGTGGCCGGAAACCTGAGCCCGGGAACCCGAAACGTCCGAGTCGCTTGTCAGACAGTCAGCTGCGGCCCAAATCCCTGGAGGGGTCCTGGTCGCCCTCGCCCGGATCGGCGCGCAAGGAGTCAGGGTCGCCGTCCGGCAGGCCCGCCGGACCCGGAACATCGCGGGGGACACCCCCGGCGTCGTCAGCGGACTGGCCAGCGCCTTCCGCTGCGCCATCGCCTGAGGGGCCAGGAGCAGTGTCCGGCTCCGCCGGATGGGAAGAAACCGGTCCTGTCGCAGTGCCGGGTTTGAGTCCGGGCGCCTTTTCCTTCTCCGCCTCCATCGCGTTGGATCCTTCACTGATGGACGAATGGACCTCGACGTCGCTGTTGGGATCCGTGGGTTCCGGAACCCGGGTGTTCTCCGTGGGCGATGAGGTCCCCGCCAGGTCTTCCATGGCGTTTTCTGCTGCCTTGCCGATGCTGTCGCCGATGCCCATGTCAGTGCTCCTTCTGCTCGGGGGGACGGCCTGTCCTGCCATCCCGGAACCCTTCCAGAATTATCAGCATGCTTACAATTAGTCCAGAGCTGAGGAAGAGTCCGCAGCCATCCAGGAAGGAACCAGCACTATGAGCAGCTACCATCCGGAAAAGGATCCCGCCAACCCGGACAGGCCAGGCGCGGAAACGGCCGACGCCGGCACGGATCAGGCGCGCCCAGCAAAGGACTCTGCAGGAACGGCCAATCCCGATCCGCAGGAGGGAAACATCACCGGCCTCGAACCGGGCGGCGGCGTCCCGCCGGGGGAGACCCCTCCGGCCGAGGACCAGATGAGCGGGGACCAGGGGCACAGCGAGTAGGCGGCCGCTGTTGCCCAAGGCTTCAGGGCAATGCGGCTCGCACTCAGTGCTTGTCGGCTGCCCCTGGTGAGCCGTGGGCAACGTTCTCCGCCTCGGAGAGCTGCCTGATCAGGCCGTCCGGGTCCTTGGCGGTGTTCCAGGCCGCCCAGTCCTGGGGCCGGACCGACGGCCGGCCCAGCAGGTAGCCCTGGCCGGCGCTGACGCCAAGATCCGTCAGCACCTGCAGTTCCTCGCGGGTTTCCACGCCTTCGGCTACCAGCACTGTGCCGATCTGCTCGGCGAAGTCCACCATGCAGGCCGCCAGCGCCTGCTGGGTTGAATCGCTGTCCACGCCGCTGATGATGTCGCGTCCCAGTTTGATGAAATCGGGGCGCAGGTGAACCATCCGGCTCAGTGCGCCGGCTCCGGAGTGCGAATCGTCGATGGCAATGCGGAGGCCGCGCTCACGCAGCGGGGTAATTGCGGAAACGAAATGCGGGTATTCGTCATCCGGAATTCCCTCGGTCAATTCGAGCACAATCCGACTCACTGGCAGTTCGATGTGGTCGAACAATTCGGGCAGCCGCGGGTCAATGCAGGACGTCGGTGAGACATTTAGGGAAACGTAGAGGTGTGGGGGGAGATTTGCGGCGGCGGCCGCAGCGGAGCCCAACGCGGAGAATTCCAGGTTCGCCCCCAGCCCCACGGACGCGGCCTCGGCAAACCACAGCTCGGCGCCTGCGCCGTCGTCGCTGACGAACCGCGAGAGTGCCTCCACGCCAACAACGCCCTTGCTCGCCAGGCCGTAGATTGGCTGGAAAGCGGTCATCAACATCTGGTTCTCCAGCAAGGCGCTGATCCTTGAGAGACTGCGGATGGCATCCAGGCGTTCGAGCAGCTGCGGGGGCATGGCGTCGCGGGGGAACGGCACTCGGGCGGTGTCCGGGGTTCCGCTGCCCATGCTGTCCTGTTGCCGGCTTTCCAGCAGATGCTCCAGAAGGGCCCTTTCGGGTACTCCCGGATTCTCATCAAGACGGTCGCTAAGACGCTGACGCGTGGCTGCCTGGGCAGGATCCGAACCTGCCAGCACAGCAGCAATTACTCCCCAAGCCTGTACTCGAACCGACATTAACTACGCCCCCAGTTGACGAAGTAATGACCCGTTGGCCCCGTAATTGTTCAATTTCCAGATACCTTCGGAATCAGCCACTTCTGAATATGTCCGATCTCCCATGCAGTGTAATTCTGACACCGCATCATGATCGTATATCGGGCAGGGCAAAAGTACAGCCCTTTTCCGCACTATAGGCCCACATTCCCGGCCGGGAACGCCGCCGCCACCAGGGCGGGGATATCCTCGGCGGGCAAGGGCCTGCTGAAGAAGTAGCCCTGCGCACTGAGGCAGCCCAGGTTGCGCAAGTGCTCAGCCTGCTCAGCCGTTTCCACACCTTCCCATACAGCCTCGAGCCCGCAGGCCCGCACCAGTTGCAGGACTGCGGCCACCAGGGCGGGCTGGGTGGGGTCCGTTCCCAGTCCAACGATCAGGGAACGGTCCACCTTGACCCGATCCACCGGGAGCCGCCGAAGGTAGCTGATGGATGAGTAGCCCGTCCCGAAATCGTCGATTTCGATCCCAACGCCCAGCCCGCGCAGGCCGCCCAGCGAATAGCGGTCCAGATCATTGCCCTTCACGATGGCCATCTCGGTGAGCTCCAGGACAACCTGCTCGGGACGGACACCCGTCTCCTTAAGGACTCCCCGGACATCCTCGATGAACTGGAGGCTCTGCAGGTCGGTGGCCGAAATGTTGATCCGTACCGAGAACCTGCTGTCCACCGCATCTTCGTCGACCCACTGGCGTAGCTGCTCCACGGCGGTAGTGAGGACCCAGCGGCCAAGCTCCGAGATCAGGCCGGCCTCTTCCGCCAGGGGGATGAATTCATCGGGCATGATCCGTCCCCGGGTGGGGTGGTTCCAGCGGATCAGTGCCTCCACACCCTCCACGCGGCCTGTGGCCAGCTCCACCACAGGCTGGTAATGGAGCACCAGGCCTTCGCCCTTCAGCGCGGACCTCAAGTCATCCACCAGCTGGCTGCGGAGCCGGCGCACCAGCAGGAGCCCGGGCTCGAAGAAGTGGAGCCGGTTCAGGCCCTCGGCTTTTGAGGCGTACATGGCCACATCGGCCTGCATCAGCATTTCTTCGGGGCCCTGGCCGGCATCCCCGACGCTCAGGCCCAGGCTTGCGGCGCAGCGGATGCTCCGGTCGGGAAGCTCGATCGGTTCTTTCAGCGCTGCCAGGATCCGTTGTCCAACGACGGCGGCCTGGTCGGCTCCCGTCGCCGGCATCACGATGGCAAACTCGTCTCCGCCCAACCGGGCCACGACGTCGGTGCTGCGGACTGCATTCCGGATGCGTTCGGCCACGGTGATCAGCACCTTGTCCCCGGCGGTGTGGCCCTGGGTGTCGTTGATCGATTTGAAGGCGTCCAGGTCCAGCAGCAGGATGACGGGTGAGTCTGCCGTCCCGTCGGACTGCGCCGACTTCAGCGCAGTCAGGAGCGCTGAACGGTTGGCCAGCCCGGTGAGCGGGTCCTGCATGGCCATTTTCTGCATCTCCAAGTGGGCCTCGTGGAGCAGCTTGGTCCTGACCTCCACCCGCTGTTCGAGTTCCTCGTAGATAATCTGCAGGTCTTCGGCGAGGAGGTTCGTGCCCATGATGATGGCATCGAGCTCGTCCCTGGCGGGGGACACTTCAATCCTCGAGTTGAGGTCGCCGGAGGCCAGCCGGACGATGCCCTCCAGCAGCTGCGAGACCCTGGGGTCATTGTCAGCAAACACCTGGATTGCTCCTTCCGGCGGTCAGCTCGCCCGGGCCTCATGGGCAAGCGGCAGGGTCACGGTGACCGTGGTGCCTGCTCCCAGCTCCGAGGCAACATCAATGTGGCCCCCGTGCCGGCTCACGATGTCCTTCGTGATGGCCAGGCCCAGGCCGGTGCCCGGGACCGCCCCGGCCATTGCATTGGAAGCGCGGTAGAAGCGCGTGAACACATGGGAGATTTCCTCACTGGAAATGCCTATCCCGGTGTCCGTCACGCGGACGGTTGCCCATCGCGTGCCGTCAGAGTCGGCATGGGCAGCACTTCCCACGTGGATCTTTCCTCCGCTGGGAGTGAACTTGATGGCATTGGAGACCAAGTTGGTGAAGACCTGCTGCAGTTGAACCTCATCCCCCATGAGTTCAGGATCCTCCTGTGCGGGTTCCAGCGCTATGGTGACATCCTGCAGCGTGGCCAGCGGGCGGAGGGCACCGGCCACGATTTCCAGCGTACGGCCCAGCCGGACCGGCGTCAGGTGAAGCTGGCCATCCCCGCCACCGCTGCGGGAAACGCTCAGCATGTCCTCGATGAGCATCCGCAGCCGTTCCGTGTTCCGGACCACGATGTCCAGCATCTGGTGGACCTCCGGCGACACGGGATCCGCCGTGCTCTCCTGGATCATGTCCAAGTACGCCATGATCGACGTCAATGGTGTTCGCAGTTCATGGTTGACCGTAGCGAGGAAATCGGTCTTGGCCTTGTCCAGCTCCTGCAGTTGCTTGACCACCTGGAGCTGGCTGCTGATCAGGTGGCTTTGGATCAGTCCATGGGCTGCATTGCCTGCCACATGCTGGATGAGCCCCAGTTCGGCGCGTGACCACGCCCGCGGGCTGTCCAGCAGGGCGATCCACAAAATGCCCAGGGAAGAGTTTCCTTCTCCCATGGGCACCACCACAGATGCCTTCGCGTGCAGGTCCTCCAGCGACTTGGGGAGCCTGATGGAACCGTCTGAGCCGTCAGAGGTCAGCACTTCAGCCCTGGCCCACAGCTGGTCGGCCGTGGAGCGGGCTGTGGCTTCATCCTCCAGCGGGCCCGCCCGCAGCGGATCCAGGCCGGGCCGGCTCCACTGAGCGGTGATTGGGGGAACACGCTCATCTTCGAACGTGGTCAGCCACACGTGGTCGGCGCCAAACGTTTCGCCAAACCCGGTTACGACGTAGTCGGCGATTTCCTGCGGATCATTGGTTCCCCGCACAGCAGCCGAAACCAGCCTGAGCTGCTCGCGCAAGGCCTCGGCCTCCTGCCGTGCCCGGGTGCGCCGCTCCACGAGGTTGATCAGGGCAGTTGCGCGGTGCACAAGCTCTTTGGCAGCCGGAGGCTTGGCGATGCAGTCACGGACCCCCGAACCTTCGATGGCGGCGATCTCGTTGGCATCGTCCAGGTCCACCAGCACCAGCACCGGCACGCGGGACTCCCGCGGAGAGAGGGAACTGTCAACCACAAGGACCGATGGCCGGCCGCCCTCGAGCAGCGTGAACAGGGTCCCGGCGTCCTCTGCCATGTGGACCAAATAGCCGGCGTCGCGGAGGGCTGCGGCGCTGGACGCCAGCCGCCCGCCGTCGGGGTCGGCCACCACAGCTGTGCGTTGCATAGCTGTGACAAAGGGTGTGTCCGCTGCCACTATGCTCCCTTCGCTCCTAATTGAGTACATTCTAGGGGGATGCGGCACAGCTGCTTCCGAATCGTCGCGTGTACCGACGCACCGGGGTTGAAGCTGCCCGGGCTTGCACGTTGGCCTGGCTGAGGACAGATACCCGGCAGTAACCGACGTTAACTGAAGAATTGTTGCCTGCCCGACATATATTTGGACCGTGTCTTCCCCAGCGAAAACCATGCGCTCCGCCCTGCGGAAGTACCTCATGGTCCCCAAACTCATCAGGCTGTCCCGCTCCGCGCCGAAGGACAGGACTGTTGCCTGGGACCGGTACTGGGCCGGAATAGCCCAAACCGGTGCGCAGAGCGAAGTGCTGTGGGACTCCGGAAGCGATCACGAGTTGCTTGGCTACGTTGCCGTGCTCCAGCGGCACTTGGATCCGGCTTTGCCGGTGGTGGACGTGGGATGCGGCCACGGCAGCTTCACCCGTGCCCTGGCACCGTCTTTCCCGAGGGCAATCGGCGTGGACGTGTCCTCGCACGCCGTGGAGCGGGCCCGGGAAGAGTCCGCGGGAATCGACAATGTCACCTTCCTGGTGCGCGACATGACCCAACCGGATGCCGGTGCCGGTCTAGCCGGCGGGACCGACGCCAACGTCTTCATCCGTGGCGTCCTGCACGTGCTGGAACCGGCCGAGCGGAGGGCCCTGGTGGAGAATCTCCGGCAAGTGGTGGGTACGCGCGGCGCGGTCTTCCTGGCCGAAACCAACTTCCAGGGCAACGCTGTTGAGTATGTGACACATCTTGGCGCCACGAGGGAAGCTATCCCCGCGCCACTGGAACGGGCCATCCGCGAACTGCCAATGCCCGGCCACTTTGGCCCGGCAGAGCGCAGCAGGGCCTTGCCGCCGGAGACCTGGGAATTGCTGGAGGACGGACCCACAACCATCGAAATAAACCCGATGACCGGGGACGCGGCCGCCAGCCTCGTCCCCGGCTACTTCGCGGTGTTGAAGCCCCGAAACCAGTCCCTGCAACCCCCGGGGTAAGCCGCGGCCCTAGTTCCGGGGATCCAGCAGTCGCTCCACGTCTCCGATGTCCGCGTAGGCAGCCTGCGTGCCCTTGCGCGTGGTGGCCAGGGCAGCCGCCACCGAGGCGAACCGGGCAGCAGCCGCCAGCGGCTGGCCTGCGGCCAGGCGTGCGGCCACGGCCCCCGTGAACGCATCCCCGGCGCCGGTGGTGTCCACAGCTTTGACCGCTGTGGGCGCAATCTTCGTGACTTTCGGACCGGCCGCCTCTGAGTCCAGGACCACGGAACCTTCCGCGCCGAGGGTGAGAAGGACCTTGAGCAGCCCGCGCTCGGCGAACCGGACCCTGATCCGGTCCCAGTCGGCGTCGTCCGCTGCGGCGTCCGGCATCCCTCCTGAGCCAAGGAAAAGTGACGCCTCGTGGGCGTTGACCAACAGGACGTCCGTCAGGCCCGTCAGTTCGCGGTTGATCGCCGCGAACGGCGAGAGGTTCAGCAGCACGGTGGCGCCGGCGTCGTGCCCGGCCCGCGCTGCGGCCTCCACTGTTTCTGGGCTGACTTCCAGGCAGAGGCAGACCACCGCGGCGCCGTCGAACTCCTCCGCTGACGCCGCGACGTCCGTGGGGGACAGCGTGCCGTTGGCGCCGGCGGAGATGATGATGTTGTTCTCGCCGTTTTCGTCGACGGCGATGACAGCCACACCCGTAGCCTCGGACGCGGACGAGCGAACCCGCGAAATGTCCACGCCGGCGCTGGCCGCGGACGTCAGAAGCATCTCGCCGTTGGCGTCATTCCCCACGGCGCCGACGAGGCTCACGGAGCCGCCCAGCAGGCTCGCCGCAACGGCCTGGTTGGCGCTCTTGCCGCCGGGATTGACGGCAAAGCCGGTGCCGTGCACCGTTTCGCCCGGCAGCGGGAGCCGCTCGCAGTAGATGGTCAGGTCCGCGTTCAGGGACCCGACGACGACGATCCGGCCGATCTTTTCGACGGCGGTGCCTGCGGTTCCGGTGCTCATTCGGCCACCTCAGCCTCAACCGGCTTCGGGATCAGGAGCGAGGCCGCAAACGCCGCAACCGTGATGACCAGCCCGGTGACCACGACGGTCAGGTAGGAAGCCTTTGCGTCCCCGAGCGCCGACGTCGCCACCAGCACGGCAGGGAGCACCAGGAAGCTGAGGCCGGCACCGAGGTTGAAGGCCCCTGCGTTCATGCCGGGCAGGAAGCCGGGGTTGCCGGCAGGGGAGAGCACCACACCGAGGCCGTTGAGCATGATGTTGACCGTACCGGCGTACATGATGCCCAGCAAGACCGTTCCGGCGATCATCAGCGGCAGGCTGCTGAGCCCGAAGAACGCGATGATGGCCAGGGCCGCGACGCTGCCCAGCATGCCGATGCGCAGCACCTTGGTGTAACCAAACACGGGTGCCAGCTTGCCGCTGAGGGGTCCCACCACCCAGCCGAGAAGGGCGTACGGCGTAAGGATGATGAGCGACATTTCGGTGGGGCCCACGCCGAACCCGGGAGCCGCGGCCTGCACGTAGGCGGGAATGATGCCATTAATGACGGCGAAGATGCCGGTCATGGTCAGGGTAGTGGTCAGCAGCGGCGCCCACGTGGAGCGCTGGCGCAGGTGAACGGTTTCCACCATGGGCTCCTTCGCCCGCTTTTCCACCGTCCAGAACGCATAAAACGCGACGGCGGCAACGGCCACCAGGCCGATGGCCAGGATGAGGGTGCCCGCCGAGAACGCGCCCACCAGCTTGGAGCCTTCGTTCAGGGCCGTGAGCAGTGCGCCGACGGCCACCACGATGAAGAACACACCCAGCCAGTCCATGCTGGTTCCGGCAGCCGGTTTGCTTTCGCCGGCAAGGAAGGCGATCAGGGCAGTGGCTACGACTGCAAGGACCACCATCAGCCAGAAGATGCTGCGGAAGCCGTAGTGCTCGGCGAAGTAACCGCCCACGAAGGAGTCAACGCCCGCCACTCCGCCGTTGACTGCAGTGATGAGGCCCATAAGCGTGCCGTACTTGCGCGGGTTGGCGACGGCGGAGCGCAGCATGATGAGGCATAGCGGCACGGTGGGGCCGCTGACGCCTTGGATGATGCGGCCCACAAACAGCCACGTGACGTCCGGGGCCAGTGCCGCGATGACGGAACCGACCGCCATCAGCAGCATCATGCCGATCAGGATCTTCTTGCGGCCGATGATGTCGCTCAGGCGCGGCAGGAAGAGTGAGAACAGTGCGGCCGCAGTAAAGAACCAGGTCTGGGACAGTCCGATGACGGCCTGGTCGGTGTTCAGTTCGTTGCCCATGGTGACCAAGGCGGGGCTGAGCATGGAGGCGTTGAGCTGGAATGCCACGCAGGCTGCCAGCAGGGCGACCATGAGGGCGGTGACGTTGCCGCTGGAAGTCTTGGTTTCGGTGAGTGTGGCGGTCATTTACTTGATCCCTCCGATGGTGACCTGGGCACGTTCCTGGCGTTCGACGTCGGCCGCGTTGGCGTTGGTGCCCTTCTCGCCGGTGAGCGGTTCGCCGATCCGGATGAGCGCGTCGGTGACGAGGTCCCAGAACCGTCCGTGGTCCAGGTCGACGGCGACCGAGGTGTTGCAGTCCGCGGGAGCCGGTGCTCGGAAGTCAGCCACCGTCATTCCAAGGGTCAGCCTGCCCTGGAGCTCGATGTCAACGGGCACCCTGCGCGTGGTGACAATGCTGGGGTCGATCACGTAGGCCACGGCGCAGGGGTCGTGCACTGGCGGGTAGTCGAAGCCCTGGGCATCTTTGTAGGTCCGGGTGAAGAACTCCATCAGTTCCATCACGAACTTCGCCGGTTTGGTGCCCACTGCGTCGATCTTCGCCACGACTTCCGGGGTGGCGAGTGCCTGGTGGGTGAGGTCAAGGCCCACCATCACCACGGGCCACTTTTCGTTGAACACGATGTGCGCTGCCTCGGGGTCGATGATGATGTTGAACTCAGCCACGGCGCTCCAGTTGCCTACGTGGTAGCCGCCGCCCATGAGGACCACTTCCTTGACACGCTCCACGATGCGCGGTTCCTTGCGGGCAGCCATGGCGATGTTGGTCAGTCCGGCGGTGGGGACCAGGGTCACGGTGCCCGGTTCGTGGGCCATGACGGTATCGATGATGAGGTCGACGGCGTGGCGGGGGTCCAGCTCGATGGCGGACTCGGGCTGGGCGGGGCCATCCATGCCGCTTTCGCCGTGGATGTCCGGCGCTGTTTCGATGGTGCGCACCAGCGGCCGGTCGCAGCCGGCGGCGAACGGAACACCCGTGATGCCGGCGATAGTCCCTACGGACAGGGCGTTGCGGGTGACTTTTTCGAGGGTTTGGTTGCCCACCACGGTGGTAACAGCCAGGAGCTCGATATCCGGGTTGCCGTGCGCGAGCAGCATCGCCACGGCGTCGTCATGGCCCGGGTCGCAATCCAGGATGATCTTTTTGCGGCCGGGGGTGGCGGGGTTGGGGTCCACGTTTGTCTCCACGTCATTGGGGCCTGCCAGGGCGGGGCACCGGCAGGGCGCTAAAGCAATCAAGGGAGATCATGGCATCCGGGACGCCGGTGCGTCAAGCGCTTAACGTAGATTGAGTCAAGCGCTTGATGCCTTGGGGTGTCTGGTGACGCCGAGTGGGCCACCAGCGCCGACTACCATCGAGGTATGGAAACCGCGGAGCACACCCAGCAGCAGCCGGGCCGGGGAGCGCGGGTCACGGCAGCCATGGTTGCCGCCCGGGCCGGCGTCTCGACGGCGACTGTTTCCCTGGTGGCCAATGGCAAAACCCGGGGCCGCGTATCCGAGGACAACATCACGCGCGTGCGGGACGCGATCGCTGAGCTTGGCTATGTGGTGGACAGTGTGGGCAGCTCGCTCGCCAAGGGCGTGAGCTCCATTGTCATCCTGGTGGCGCCGGATATCTCCAACCCGTTCTTCGCCAAGGTCATCGCCGGAGTCAGGGACTCCCTGGGCGCGGACTACCAGCTCCTTTTGTCCGTGACGGATGCAGGCGAGTTTCCCCAGGCCCACGACGTCCGCAAGCTGATGGCACTGCGCCCGGCCGGCCTTCTCGTGGACGCCCCGAACTCCGACTTCCTTGAGGACCTCTCGGCTGCCGGGCCGCTGGTGCTGCTCGACGCCCCCGGGCTGGAGTCGTACGCGCCCTCAGTGAACCTTGACGTGGCCTCCGGGGCACGCCAGTTGGCAGCCCATTTGGCCGAAGCCGGGCACCGGACGGTGGCCTACGTGGACAGCGTGACCGGCACCGCCACCTTCGATGTCCGGCGCACCGCCTTCCTGGAAGAAGCCGCACTGCGGGGGATCTCGGTGCCTTCCGGCTGCATAATCAGCACCACGATCGACGTCGGTGCGGCGGCGGCCGCCTTCACGCAGGCGTGGCCGCTTTGGCAGCGGGCCGGGGTGACCGCCGTCGTCTGCGGTACCGATACCCACGCCTACGGTGTGCTGCAGGAGGCCCGGGTGGCAGGCGTCCGCATTCCCCACCAGCTTGCCGTTGCCGGCTTTGACGACCTCCCGTATTCGGCTACCAGCAATCCCGGCCTTACCAGCGTGCACCTGCCTGCGACGGCGCTGGGTCAGAAGGCAGGGGAGCAGCTGCGGGCCCTCATGGAGGGCAGGCCGCTGGAACAGGCTCAGCTGACCTTGGCGAGCTCCCTCGTGGTGCGCGGCTCCACAGCCTGACTGTTCCCCCACCCAACTAGGTAGCAGCAGATGTCGTTTTGAGCCCTGAAAACGACATCTGCTGCTACCTAGTTGGGCAGCCGGCCGAGTACGCGTCCGTATTACGGATCTGGCAAGCGCGTTCCGGAGCGTGGCTGGCATGATGGACCGCATGCGCATTCTCATTGCTCCGGACAAGTTCAAGGGCTCGCTGACGGCCGCCGAGGCGGCCGCCGCCATCGCCGAAGGGGCGCTGCGCGTCTACCCGGACGCAGTGGCCACCCAGTTCCCCGTGGCCGACGGCGGCGAGGGAACCTTGGAGGCGGCCGTCTCGGCGGGCTACGAAGAGCGGCTCAACGCAGTGGTTGGCCCCATCCTGGCTCCCGTCGGGGCAGCGTGGGCCATCCGCAAAACCGCCTTCGGCGGCGCCACCGCCGTGATCGAGACGGCGCAAGCGTCCGGGCTGGCCGAAATGGAGCCCACCCCCGAGAACTCGCTGCGGGCCCACAGCTACGGCTGCGGGCAGTTGGTGGCCGCGGCGCTGGATGCCGGGGCCACGGAAATCGTGCTGGGACTTGGCGGTTCGGCCATGACCGACGGCGGCAGCGGCGCCCTGCGCGCGCTCGGCCTCAAGCCGCTGGACTCCGCCGGAAACGTAGTGCCGCTCGGTGGCGGGTCACTCGCCGACGTGGTCGCTCTGGATACCTCAGAGCTGGATCCCCGTTTGTCCGCAGTGCAGTTTCGGATCGCCGTGGACGTCCGGAACCCGCTGTACGGGCCCGAGGGTGCCGCCCACGTTTTCGGCCCGCAGAAGGGCGCCGACGCAGACGCCGTTGAACTGCTCGACGCCGGCCTGCGGAACTGGGCATCAGTGCTGCGGGAATCGACCGGCCGGGACGTCAACATTCCGGGCGCGGGCGCGGCAGGCGGGTTCCCGGCGTCGTTCCTTGCCTTCACCGACGCCAAGCTGGAAGGCGGCTTCGCGCTGGTGGCCGGGCTCACCGGTCTCGCCGAGCAGCTGGGGGTCTCCGACCTGGTGATTACCGGTGAGGGTTCCATGGATTCCCAGTCCTTGACCGGGAAGGCGCCCATCGCGCTTGCCGACGCCGCCCGTGAACTTGGCATCCCGGTCATTGTGGTGGCCGGACGCATCCTGGTGACGCAGGAGGACCTCGCCAAGCACGGCGTGGTGGCCGCTGCCCAGCTCCTCGATGTCGCGGCGAGCCCGGAAGACGCCGTCGCCAATGCCGCCAAGTACCTCACCTGGGCCACCACACAGGTGCTCGAAGGGGCCTAACAGTCCAACGCCAGGACTGGATGGCTGCCCTCGTGCCGGGTCGAGTCGTTCACCGGGCCGCGTTATCCACCTGCTCTGGAGCTGCGCCGGCAACGCCTGCGGGGGTGCCCGTCGCCAGCTGAGAGAGATAGCTGAACAACGCCCCAATCCCGAAGGTCCACGGCTCTATGTCCTCGGTCCGCTGCGTTTGGTTGACGAGCGTCCCGAGCCGCGGGCTGCTGATGGTGACGATGTCGCCGTTCTTGTGTGTGAAGCCGAGGCCTTCGGTGTCGCGGTCCTGGGTGGGGGCGAAGAGTGTTCCTGTGAAGAGGGCGAAGCCATCGGGGTATTGGTGATGGTTTCCGCGGGCTGCCCTGATGAGTTCTTCGAAGGGGCGGCTGATGCGGGCCAGGCTGTTGCGCCCCGCCATTTGGTAGCCGTCCAGGCCTTCTACAGTGAGGGTGATTTCTTCGGTCCGTAGGGACTCGAGTGTGAAGTCCTGGTGGAAGAGCCGGATCAGTGGACCGATGGCGCAGGATGCGTTGTTGTCCTTCGCCATTCCGAGAAGGAGTGCGCTGCGGCCTTCCACATCCCGCAGGTTGACGTCGTTACCAAGCGTTGCGCCCCGGACTTGGCCGGCGGAGTCGATGATGAGGACGAGCTCAGGTTCAGGGTTGCTCCAGGAGGAGAAGCTGGGGATCCCTACGTCGGCACCAAAACCCACGGAGGAAAGGACGGGTGCTTTGGTGAATACCTCCGGATCGGGGCCTAGCCCGACTTCCAAATACTGTGACCACATGCCTTGGGCACCCAACAACCGCTTGGCCTCCCGGGCCTGCTCTGATCCTGGACGTATGGACTCCAGGCTGCTGCCGAGGGCTTGGGCGACAGCCTGGCGGACTTCCGCGGCGCGGTTGAAATCGCCGCCGCAGCGCTCCTCGATGACACGCTCGATCATGCTCTCAACGAACGTCACGCCGCAGGCTTTGATCACCTGAAGATCAATGGGGGCAAGCAGGTGGGGCCGGCTGCGGTCCCGGTCCAGCGAAGCCTCTGTTAATTCCGCGAGGCTCCAACGGCGGGTGGCGGCCGTATTGAGAACAAGCTCCAGTGGGTTCTCGTGGTCCATAAGCTCAGCGACCGTGCGGACTTCGGGGGTCAGATCGAAAACATCTTCGCTCCGGACACAGACCACTCTTGGACCGCCGGAGGCGGGGTCCCAGACGCGGCCGATGAGGACCGCTTCTTGGGAGTCAGTCGGAACGATTTGCCGTGAGGTCATGTTGATCATTTGGCGTTCTCACCTGCAGTGGCTGATTCGTAGAGTCCGTTGACCCGCCGCCGGATGCCCCAAGGGTTGTCGTCCCGCAGCGGCTCGGGCAATTGCGCGGGCGGGAAGGAGTCGTATGCAACGGGACGCATAAAGCGGCCGATCGCTGCGGTTCCGACGGATGTGGTGGTCGCTGTGGTGGCGGGGTAGGGGCCTCCGTGGTGCTGCGCATAGGTTACCGTCACCCCCGTTGGCCAGGCGTTCCAGACCAGGCGACCAGCCCGCTCCCTCAGTTCCGTAACCAACTCAGTGACATCTTCGTCGGGATCCGCGTGGACCGTGGCCGTCAGCTGCCCCTCCAGGAGGCGGGCAAGCGAGGCCAGGTCTGTCCCTGGCCTGTACGCGATCACCAATGTGGCGGGGCCGAATATCTCGCGTTCCAGGATTTCCGGGCGCCGGCGGATTTCATCAGCGGTCGTGAGCAGGATCGTGGGCCGGGGTGCCTCCGATTCGTCCCCGGGCACCAGGACTTCAACGCCGGGAGTAGCCCGGACCGTGTTCAGTGCTTTGTCGTACCCCTCCCGCAACTTCGGGCTGAGGAGGGGGTGTGCGGATTTCGAGGCCAGTTCGCGGCGAAGAATCCCGGCGATTTCGTCGCCGTCGGTGAACGGTGCGAACAGCAGTCCTGGTTTCGTGCAGAACTGGCCCATGCCCATGGTGAAGGACGTGGCGTAGCCGGCAAGGATCTCCTCGCGCCTGGCGCTCCATGCCCGTTCGGTGACAAAGACCGGGTTGATGCTGCCCAGTTCGCCGTAGAACGGGATGGGAGCAGGGCGCCGGGAGGCCCGGTCGAAGAGGGCCCTCCCGCCGGCCGTCGATCCGGTGAATCCGATGGCCTTCACCAGTGGATGGTCAACGAGCAGTTCCGCTGCCTCGCGGCCTACGACCGTGGAAAAAAGGCCAACGGGCGCGCCGGCCCGTTCGAGCGCTTCCTGAACTACGGCACCGGTCCGCACGGCTAAGTGCAGATGTCCTTCATGGATCTTGTGTACGACGGCGCAGCCCGCTGCCAGGGCAGATGCGCTGTCGCCGCCCATGACGCTGAAGGCAAACGGGAAGTTTGAGGCCCCAAAAACACCAACCACACCCAGCGGCACGGAAAGTCGCCGGATGTCCGGTCGCGGGCCCATACCCCACGATGGGTCGGCGTGATCAATGGTTGCTTCAAGGTGTACACCTTGGGTGATTTCGGCCATGAACAGCCGAAGTTGAAACACGGACCTCCTGAGCTCCGAGCGGAGCCGTCCTTCTTCCAGGTGCGTTTCCTGGCGTCCCAAGGTGACCAACTCGTCAGCGTGGGCTTCCAATGCGGAGGCGACCTCTTCCAGCCAGCGGGCGCGTACTTGTGGCGCGAGGTCTCTGGCCTGCTCATAGGCGCTGTGGGCGGTAACGATACGGTTCTGTGTCTCATCGCGTGATGTGGTCATCGCTTGTTCCTTCCGGGGTTCTCCCGTTGCTCAGATGGCCGGTGTGCGCTCAAGGTTGAAGTAGGAGCGGGCATCCGGAGGGCGGATGTCCGCGACGGCATCATGGAAGATCCGCATCGGGTGCGGCGTGTACGGGTGTTCGGCGATCGCTTCGAAGTCGAGTTCGATGCCCAGGCCGATGCCTTCGGGGATGAGGATGTCACCCTCCCCGGTCAGCTGGAGGCGCTCGTTGGAGATCTCGCTGCGCCACGGCACGTCCGAGGCCATGATTTCCAGGTAGCGGAAATTGGGCAGCATCGCGCCCAACTGCAGGGTGGCCGCGGTACTGAGTGGTCCGCTCGGGTTGTGCGGTGCGAACGGAATGTAATGGGCCGCCGCGAGCGTAGAGATGAACGACAGCTCCAGGAGCCCGCCGGCGTGCGTGACATCGGGCTGGATGTAGTCCACCGCGTTCCGTGAGAGGGCGGGGACAAAGGTGTTGCGTCCGAACCAGCGTTCCCCGGCAGCGATCGGTACCGGCGATTTGGAGCGTATCTCCAGGAGCGCATCGATCCCGTCCGGCGGGCATGGTTCTTCGAAAAACACCGGCTGGAACTGCTCAATTTCGCGCGCGACCCGAATGGCTGTCGGGACATCGAAGCGGCCGTGTCCTTCAATGAACAGCTCCACGTCGTCCCCCACTGCCTCGCGGACAGCGGCGACGGGCTCGAGCATGCGCCGCAGATCCCGCGGTTCGAGGGTGAGGTCAGCGGCTTCGAAGGGATCCCACTTGAGTCCGCGGAAGCCTTGGGCGACCGTCTGGACGGCGGCCTCGGCGAAGTCCTCAGCCGTTTTGGCTCCGGAGAACCAGCCGTTGGCATAGGCCCGGACTCTGTCGCGGACCTGTCCACCCAGCATGCGGTGGACAGGGACGCCAAGCGCGCGGGCAGAGACGTCCCACATCGCCATTTCGAGGGCGCTGAGCGCTGTCATCGAGACGGGCCCTCCACGCCAGTAGGCATCGCGGTTGAGCTCGTAAATGGTTTGGGAGATCCGGGTGGGGTCCTTGCCGCGGACCGCGTCGGCGAGCACGGCGACGGCGCCGCGGACCGCGTGTTCCTGGCCTTCGAGGGTTGCCTCGGCGATGCCGGTGAGTCCCTCGTCGGTGCTGAGCCGGACGAAGATGAGGTTCGTCCGGTAAAAGTCGACAACGACGGTGTCGAGGTTGGTGATTTTCATTCGTGGATCATCCTTTAACAGCGCCCGCGGTCATCCCGCTGACGACATATCGTTGTGCGAACAGATAGAAGGCGACGGCCGGCAGCGTGAACAGGAGGCCGACGGCCATGATGGTCTGGATAGAGGTGTCCTGCTCACCGATGAACCCGGCGACACCGACTGAGGCCGGCTGCAGGGACTTGTCGAACACGAAGGTGACCGCGAAGACGTACTCGTTCCAGGCGCTGAAGAAGGCGATCACTGCGGCGGCGGCTATCGCCGGGGCTATCAGTGGCAGGATGATGCGGGCGAGGACGGTGGGCGGACGGCTGCCGTCGACCCTCGCGGCCTCGTCCAGCTCGCGGGGAACGCCATCTATGGCCCCCTTGAGAATCAGTGCCACCACGGGCAGTGTGAATGCGGTGTCGGCCAGGATCAGCCCGTGCAGCGAGTTCAGCAGGTCGAATCGCCGGAAGATAGCAAACAACGGAACAACCAGCAGCGCCTCGGGGAGCATCTGCGTGAACAGCAGCGCCAGCCCAACTACGGCCTTGCCGCGGAAAGTGAATCTCGACAGGGCATAGCCGAGGGGGATGCCCAGTCCGATGGACAGGACAGTTGTCCCGGCTGCAACGATGAAGCTGTTGAGCAGCCAGCCGACCACCTGGCCGTCCGCCAGTGCATCTGCGAAGACGCCGAAGCGGGAGAAGTCGGGAAGCAGGTTTATTGATGATGACCCGAAAAGGGCCTCGTCAGGGGCCAGAGCGGTCACAAACATCCAGTAGATGGGGAAAATTGAAATCCCGAGGACGAAGAGAACGGCGAGGGTACGGGCCGTCACTCCCAAACGTATGCGGCGCATTATGCCTCCTTGGCGGCCGCGCGGGCGACGAATCGACTGCCGGCGATGACGATCAGGGAGATGACAATGCCCACCATGCCGATGGCCGCGGCCGTCCCCAGCTGCTTTGATTCAAACGCCTGGGCGTAGAGGTCGATCACGAGGGTGCGCGTAGAGCCCAGTGGTCCGCCGCGGGTCATCAGCCAGATCAGCTCGAAGCGGCGCAGTGACCAGATGGTCATCAGTACCGCGACCAAACCGATCGTCGGCTTCAGAACCTGCCAGGTCACCACCCGGAAGATCATCCAGCGTCCTGCTCCGTCGACCTGGGCGGCTTCCACCAGCTCCTGCGGAACGCCTTGCAGGGCCGAGAGGAGCACGACCGCCACGAACGGCACCAGCTGCCAGATTGTGGTGACAAGGATTGCCGCGAGTGCCAGCCTGGGGTTGTCGAGGATACCGTTGGGACCCGGGTCGATTCCTATTCCCCGAAGTAGGCGTGTGAGGATGCCGAACTGCGGGTTGAACATCCATGTCGCAATGAGTGCGACGGCAATTCCAGGTGCCGCCCAGGGCACGGTGACCAGCGAGCGGGCGACCGCCCTGCCAGGGAACCGGCCGTTCAGCAGGAGGGCTACGAGCAGGCCAAGGCCCACTGCGCCGATGACGCATGCCGTGACGTAGATGAGCGTGGTGAGCAGGGTCTGGCGGAACCCGGGGTCTGCCAGGACGGACTGGTAGTTCGCCAGCCCGACCCAGATGTTGTTGTTTGGGTTGAGTAGGGTGGTCCTCGTAAAGCTGAGCCAAACCTCCTGCAGGAGCGGGACCAGTTGGAAGACGATGATGTAAAGGGCTGCGGGGGCAAGGAAGAGGTACGGGGTCCAAGGGCTCCCGGCCGGGCTCCTGCGGCGTCGCTTGTTTCCTGTGCGACGGGTGTCGGGGGCCGGCGTCCCAGCCGGCCCAGGGGGCCGTGCCAGAAGGCGCGGACCCTTGCTTTGGTCTGTCATCGCCCGACCAGCTCCTCCGCCTGCTTCTGTGCCTTCTCCATCGCAGTCGCCATATCCTGCTGGCCCTGGAGTGCGGTCAGCACTTCGGTTACCACGATGTGGCGGATGTCTGCAGTCTGCGGACCGAAACCGTTCACGATCTGAGGGACTCCCGAGTCGGTCAGCTCATCAAGCGTCAGAAGGAACGGGAATTTCTGGAGGCTTTCGGCGCTGCGCTCTGTCGGCGTTGCCACGCTGCTGGCGCCGAGCACTTCCTGGAGCTTGACCTGCTGTGCGGGCTGGAGCATCCAGTTGATGAAGTCAAGCGCCGCATCCTTGTGCTTGCTGTTGGCATTGACGGTGATTGGAGCCAGCAACGCCCCCTGCTTCTTTTCCGGGAACGGAATGCGGGCCACACTGAAGTTGAGGTTCGCGTTGGCAGACTTGGTGGCCGTCACGTAGCCGCCGTTGTTGAGTTCCATTCCGACCTTGCCGTTGGCAAACATTTTGCGGAACGTAGCGGCGTCGGCGCCCTTCGGAATGACGTTCGCGTCGTAGAGCTGCTTGTACGCTTCCAGGCCATCAATCACCTTCGGCGAGTCGAGGGTGAGCTTTTCGCCGTCTGACCAGTCACCCCCAAAGCCAAGGACATAGTTGAAGATGTCCTGCCAGACGCCGGCCTCTTCCGCCTGGGTTTGCCGGAAGGCGAGACCGTAGACATCGCCCTTGGTGGTGTCCTTGGCCGTCTGGGCAAACTCCTCGAATGTCTTTGGGGCTTCGGGGATGAGGTCCTTGTTGTAGAACATGCCGTAGTTCGAGTTCTCGAAGACCACGCCGTATCGGTGATCATCGACGGTCAGGTACTTGTCCGGGCCGGGAATGAGCTTCAACTTTTCCGCGTCGATCTTGTCGTCGAGGGACTCGAGCAGGCCGGAGGACGCTGCCGTCGAGAATTCCGGCATGTCGAAGCGGACCAGGTCCGGACCTTCACCGCCGCCCATCTGTGTCAGTACGGTCTGGCCGAAACTGGGGTATGGCACTGATGCCGGTTCTACCGTGACGGTGTCCTGGCTGGCGTTGTACTCATCAATCAGCTTCTGCAGGCCGGGCCCACGGCCCGGGTCACCGAGCGTCGAAGCCGCAAAGGTAATGGTTGCAGGCTCCGGGCTGGCCGACGAGCCGTTGGATGCCGGCGAACATCCAGCGAGTGCCGTGGCGCCCGCTGCCAGGACGGCAAGGATCGAAATCGTTCTCGAGGGGCGGGATAGGCGTGATGACATAGCTACTCCTTCGTAAGCAATCGTGTGGTGACCTTCGCCACATCAATACTTATATTACTAATAATAGGTATAAAGGCAATAGTGGACGCGAAGCGGGGTAAAGTTGTCTGCATGACCAATCTGCACTCGGGCCTCGTTGACATGCTTGGGCTCCGCATCGTCCGGGGCGACTACCCTCCGGGAACCCGGATCGACGTCGACTCCCTCGAGCCCGAGTTCGGGGTCAGCAAAACCGCTATCCGGGAGGCCTTGCGCGTTATCCGCGAGAAGGGGCTTATCGACTCCTGGCCAAAGCGCGGAACGATCGTGAACGACCGTAAGGCTTGGAAGCTGCTGGACAGCGACGTCATTATGTGGCGGCGCTCCGCACGGCGGGACGATGACCGTCTCCTGGCGGAGCTTTCGCAGTTGCGGGACGTCATTGAACCGGCCGCGGCGAAGCTGGCTGCACAGTATCGGAAGCCGGAAGATATTGAGGCGCTGAGGCGATCGTTCGCCGAGTTCGAGATGGCGGGGCATGACGTCGAACGGCTCGCTGCGGCGGACCAGGACTTCCACCTGCACCTGCTGCGGGCGACGCATAACGAACTGATGATGCGTCTTGACGTGGTCATTGTGCACGCCCTTAATGCCCGAAACAGGATCCAGCACCATCCCGGCGCGGCCTGGCTCGATCCGGTCCCGGACCATCGTCGGGTGCTCGATGCGGTCGAAGCGGGCGACCCCCAAGCGGCAGAAGCGGCCATGAAATATGCGATTCGGGAGTCCGACGTAGACCTCACCAGCGGAGAGCCCGTGTTTGATGAGCCGGTTGCCCGCCCCAGCTTCAGCACTGACGGATCAACAGCCCGTTAGTGACCCCGACCCCTGATGCGCTGAGGCCCCCCTGTGGCTTGGTGCGGGGCGCTCACGCCGGGGGTGGTGCCGTTGAATCGCGGACGATTACATGGGTAGCCAGTTCGACGCGGTGGGAATCCGGGACTTCCCCGCGGGCCTGGCGGAGCAGGGCACGCAGCGCTGCGCGCCCCATTTCCTCCAGTGGCTGGGCAACTGATGTCAGCGCCGGTGTGGATTCCTCGCCTTGCTTTGTTCCGTCGAAGCCCACAAGGCTGAGGTCCTCAGGAATATTTATGGCGTGGTGGCCTGCTTCGCTGATAACACCCAGCGCAATGCTGTCGCTTCCGGCAAAGATTGCCGTGGGGCGATAATCCAGCTTGAGCAGCGCCCTGAGCCCCGTTATGCCGCTCTCCCTTCGGAACCTACCTCCGGAAATAATGTACTGGGGATCAATGGGCACGCCCCGGGCCATTAGCGCGGCCATGTAGCCGTGGAGCCGAGCCTGGTTGCATTCCGCCCCCTCGATGCCGCCTATGTAGGCGATGCGGCGATGCCCCAGCTCCAGCAAATGGTCTGTCGCTGCTTTGCCACCGGCCCAATTGGTCGCTCCTACGCTGACCACGTCGGCCGAGGGCGCATTGAGCGGATCAATCACTACGACGGGAATATGCCGGCGCCGGAACGCATGCAGCTGGGCCTCGCTGAAAGCGGACGTCACCACGATCATTCCCGCCCTGCCCTCGTCCAGCATGCGCTGTGCGCGACGTTCGGGGCTGCGCTGGCCCATCGGCGCCGCGCCTGTGACGCTTACCAAAATCTCGACGTCGGCACCCGCAGCAAACTGCAGTACGCCATTGAGAACCTCAACCATGTAGGCGGAATCGAGCACGTCGATGACCACCTCAACGACCGTGCCGGTCTCTCCGGCTGCACGTCGCTGCAGTGGCGACTGGTACCCTGCCTGTTCCAGCGCGGCCAAGATGCGGGCGCGTGTGGCCGGCGCAACGTCCTCACGGCCGTTCACGACTTTCGAGACTGTAGGTGTTGAGACCCCGGCTTGCCGCGCCACGGTGGCCAGCGTCGGTTTAGCCTGGCGCGTCTTCTGTGCCATGAGGTTCGCAACCTTTCGATAGTTTCGGTAATTGCATTCTTCAGAACGTCGCTGTCAGGGTCAAGCGTACTTGCATAGATCGTACGAAACTTTCCGAAACCTCTTGACGGCGCGGCTTTCATGGACTTAGTTTAGACCGTGACCTAAATCACGGATCCGAAACATTTCGAAACACATCAGGCGGCCCACGCCCGTCGGATGGCTCAAAGAAGCACTTTCAGATGGAGAAGCAATGAAGCAACCCCAGTCCTCCCGGCGCTCTTTCCTCGCCCTTGCTGCCCTTACTCCCTTTGCTGCCATGGCGGCGACTGCCTGTGGAACGTCAGGACCGGGGACCTCCAACAGCGGCGGAGGCGGTGCCACCATGTGGTACCTGTCCGGCGAACCGAACCAAACCACGATGCAGAAGGCGGTGGACGCATTTAGTTCGGCCAACGCCAACGACAAGATCGCGGTGACCTACTTCCAAAACGATGCCTACAAAACCAAGATCAAAACCGCGATCGGCGCCGGCCAGGCGCCCACCATCATCTACGGCTGGGGCGGCGGGACGCTGAAGACCTATGCCGAGGCCAACCAGGTAGACGATCTGACCGGCTGGTTTGAAGAGAATCCGGACCTGAAGAAGAAGTTCTTCCCGGCCTCCTTCGGTGCAGCCACCGTCAACGGGAAAATCTATGCGCTGCCCAACCAGTACGTCGCGCCGATCGTCCTGTTCTACAACAAGGAACTGTTCGCGAAGGCCGGCGTCCAGCCGCCAAAGACCTGGGATGACGTCATGTCCCTGGTGAAGACCTTCAATGGCATGGGGGTGGCGCCGTTCTCCCTTGGTGGGCAGTCGCGCTGGACCTCCATGATGTGGCTTGAATACCTGCTCGACCGAATCGGAGGCGCCGAGGTATTCAAGGCGATCTTTGAAGGCAAACCCAATGCCTGGAAGGATCCGGCCGTGATCGAGACGGGCACAAAGATCCAGGAGCTCGTCTCGGCAGACGGCTTCATCAAGGGCTTCTCCTCCATCGCCGCTGACTCCAATGCTGACCAGGCGCTTCTGTTCACGGGCAAGGCAGCCATGATGCTGCATGGTTCGTGGACCTATGGCGCCATGAAGAAGGGCGGCCAGAACTTCGTCCAGGACGGGAAGCTGGGCTTCGTCCAGTTCCCGACCGTTGCCGGCGGCAAGGGCGACCCTAAGAACGGTGTGGGGAACCCAGCGCAGTACATGTCGATCTCCTCCAAGGCCACAGACAAGGAAAAGGAATCGGCGAAGAAGTTCTTCAAGGACGGCATCCTGACCGAGACGGTCATCGATACCTACATCAATTCCGGATCCGTTCCGATTGTCAACGGCATCGAAGACAAGCTCAACACGTCGGCAGACAAGGATTTCCTGAATTTCGTCTACGATCTGGCCAAGAACGCGCCGAACTTCCAGCAGTCGTGGGACCAGGCACTGAGCCCCACCGCCGCCGAAGCCCTGCTGAACAACATCGACCAGCTGTTCCTCAAGTCGATCACGCCCCAGCAGTTCGCTGAGAACATGAATGCCACCCTCGGGAAATGAGTAACGCCGTCTCCACCGCCCGTGGGACCGGGGCCAACGCCAGAACTGACGCTGGGCAAAGCGGACAGCGAAATACGGCCCTAGCGTGGCTGGCAATTCCTGCCCTGGTCTTCTTCCTGGTCTTCGCCGTCGTCCCGCTGGCCGGTGTCCTTATCCTGAGTTTCGCCAGTTGGGACGGCATCGGTGCCATCGGTTCAGCGGGGCTGGGCAATTGGTTCTCGGTGCTTGCGGACCCGGGGCTGTACAGCTCCCTCGGACTGACTTTCCTGATCATGATCGCCTCGTGGTTGGTCCAGACGCCCATCAGCCTCCTTTTGGGGGTCTTCACCGCGGGAAGCCAGCGCTACCGGGCCGCCCTGGCGGTGCTGTATTTTTTGCCGCTGCTGCTCTCGTCGGCCGCCGTCGCGATCGCCTTCAAGGCCCTGCTGGACCCGAATTTCGGCCTGGCCACAGGCCTGGGACTGCCGTTCCTGGCCCAGGACTGGCTGGGAGTCCCGCATCTGGCATTGGGTCTGGTGATCTTTGTGATTGCGTGGCAGTTCGTGCCGTTCCATACGCTCATCTACCAGGGTGGAGTGCGGCAGATTCCCAAGTCACTGTACGAAGCAGCGGAGATCGACGGGGCGGGGATTATCAAGCAGTTCTTCCACATCACCCTCCCGCAGTTGAAGTACACCATCATCACCTCGTCCACCCTGATGGTGGTGGGATCCCTGACGTATTTCGACCTGATCTTCGTCCTGACTGGCGGCGGCCCGGGCAACTCCACCCGGATCCTGGCCCTGGACATGTACCTGCGGGGGTTCCGGGCCAACCTTATGGGTCCTGCCAGCGTCATCGCCGTCATTCTCGTACTCATCGGCCTTGCACTCGCCCTGTTCCTCCAGCGCCTTGGAGGCAAGGACAAGCAGGGCAGCCAATTGGAAGGTATGTAGGGTGAGCACTGTACTGAAAAGCAGCGCGGAGGAAACTCCCGCCGGTTCGCGGGCCAACCCGTCCGCCGTCAAGCGGGGGTTCGGTTACCGGATGAGGCGGCTCAACGTCCCTGCTGGCCTGGGCGGCTGGTTCTGGCTGGCCATCATCATCATTCCGGTTTACTACGTAGTGATCACCAGCCTGAAGACGCAGGCAGGCTACTTCGGCCAGAATCCGTTGGCCCTACCCACGGAGCCAACCCTGGAGAACTACCAACTGGTCCTTGAGAAAGACTTCGCCAAGTACTTCATGAACAGCACCATCGTCACACTCGGTGCCGTCATCCCCACGGTGCTTGTCTCCTTCATGGCCGCATTTGCCATTGTCCGGGGCAAGGGCAGGTTCCTGAAGATGGTCAACGGCATGTTCCTGATGGGACTGGCCATACCCCTGCAGGCAACGATCATCCCGATCTACCTGATGATCATCCGGCTCAACCTGTACGACAGCCTGCTGGCGCTTATGCTCCCCTCCATCGCCTTCGCTATCCCGTTGACGGTCCTGATCCTGTCCAACTTCATCCGTGATGTGCCGAACGAACTGTTCGAGTCCATGCGGCTGGACGGCTGCAGTGAATGGCAGACCATGTGGCGCCTGGCCTTGCCGCTGACCCGCCCTGCGATCGTGACTGTCGCCATCTACAACGGCCTGCACGTATGGAACGGATTCCTGCTGCCGCTGATCCTTACCCAGAGCCCCGGCTTGCGCGTCCTTCCCCTAGGTCTGTGGACCTTCCAAGGGGAATACAGCGTCAACATTCCGGCCGTGCTTGCCTCGGTGGTGCTCAGCACCCTCCCAATCCTCGTGCTCTACGTGGTGGGCCGCCGTCAGTTGCTCAGCGGCCTGACCGCCGGATTCAGCAAGTAACAACCAGGAACTTCACGAAAGGACAAACACATGACCTCCGCACGGCCCCTTCGCGTCGGCATGGTGGGTTACGCCTTCATGGGCGCAGCACACTCCCACGCCTGGCGCACCGCACCACGGTTTTTCGACCTGCCGCTGCAGCCCCGGCTCACCGCTGTCGCCGGCCGGAACGCCGATGCCGCCAGGGCAGCCGCGGACAAGCTGGGCTGGGACTCGGTGGAGACGGACTGGCGCCGCCTGATCGAGCGCGACGACATCGACCTGATCGACATCTGCACACCCGGCGACACCCACGCCGAGATCGCCATCGCAGCCCTCGAAGCCGGAAAGCACGTGCTGTGCGAGAAGCCGCTGGCGAACTCCGTGGAGGAAGCCGAGCGGATGACCCTCGCTGCAGAGACCGCCGCCAAGCAGGGAGTCATGTCCATGTGCGGCTTCAGCTACCGCCGCACCCCGGCGCTGGCGCTGGCTAAACGGTTCGTGGAGCAGGGCCGGCTGGGCGAGATCCGCCACATCCGGGCGCAGTATCTGCAGGACTGGCTCTCTGATGCCAACGCCCCCATGACCTGGCGGCTGGACAAGAGCAAGTCAGGGTCCGGGTCCCTCGGCGACATCGGTGCGCACAGCATCGACGCCGCCCAGTGGGTGGCCGGGCAGAGCATCACAGGCGTTTCGGCGCTGCTCGAAACGTTTGTCCCGGAACGCCCGCTGGCCGGCGACCTCGTGGGCCTGGGCGGCCACGGCGACCTCAGCGGCGATGCGCCCCGCGGGAAGGTCACCGTGGATGACGCCGCCATCTTCAGTGCAAAGTTCGACGGCGGCGCTTCCGCGGGTGCGATCGGCGTCTTTGAAGCTACGCGGTACGCGCTGGGCCGGAAGAACGCCATGCGTTTGGAACTGAACGGCACCAAAGGCTCCCTCGCCTTCGATTTCGAGGACATGAACGTCCTGTCCTTCTATGACGCGGCAGAGTCCCCGGACGCCGGCTTCCGGAAAATCTTCGTCACCGAACCGGAGCACCCGTACGTCGGCAACTGGTGGCCCACCGGCCACGGCCTGGGCTACGAGCACGGCTTCACCCACCAGGTGGTGGACCTGGTCACCGCAATCGGTGAGGGCCGCCAGCCGGAACCGTCCTTCGCCGACGCCCTGCAGGTCCAGCGGGTCCTGGCGGCCGTGGAGGCCAGCGCCGCCAACTCCAGCCAATGGCAGAAGGTCTAGGAACGTGAACACAGGAGAAGGAACGCCATGACACGACCAATCACGCTTTTTACCGGCCAGTGGGCCGACCTGCCGTTCGAGGAGGTGGCCCGGCTCGCCGGCGAGTGGGGCTTCGACGGGCTCGAGATCGCCTGCTGGGGCGACCATTTGGACCCCCGCCGGGCGGCGGAGGACGACAACTACCTCCAGGGCCGGCTGGACATCCTGGAGAAGAACCACCTGAAGGTCTTCGCCATCGCCAACCACCTCACCGGCCAGGCCGTGTGTGATGACCCCATCGACGAACGCCACCAGGGCATCCTGTCCTCGGAGATCTGGGGCGACGGCGACCCAGAGGGTGTGCGCCGCCGGGCCGCGGAGTCCATGAAGGACACAGCACGGGCCGCCGCGCGCCTGGGAGTCAAGACAGTGACAGGCTTCACCGGCTCGTCCATCTGGAAGGCGGTGGCGATGTTCCCGCCCGCCTCCGAGGCAATGATCGACGCCGGCTACCAGGACTTCGCGGACCGCTGGAACCCTATCCTGGAGGTCTTCGACGAGGTGGGCGTCCGTTTCGCCCTTGAGGTCCACCCGTCCGAAATCGCCTACGACTACTGGACCGCCAAGCGCACCCTGGAGGCGATCGGGCACCGCAAGAGCTTCGGCCTGAACTTCGACCCGTCCCACTTCATCTGGCAGGACCTGGATCCGGTGATGTTCCTCCAGGACTTCGCGGACCACATCCTCCACGTGCACGTCAAGGAATCAGTCCGCCAGCTCGATGGCCGCAACGGCCGCCTGGGCTCCCATCTGGCCTGGGCGGACCCCCGGCGCGGCTGGGACTTCGTCACCGCCGGGCACGGGGACGTCCAGTGGAACCGGATTTTCCGCACCCTGAACGCCATCGGCTACACCGGGCCCACCAGCATCGAATGGGAGGACGCCGGCATGGACCGGCTCGTCGGCGCACCGCAGGCGCTGGCCCTGGTCAAGGACCTCGCCCGCATCGCCCCGCCGGCAGCCGCTTTCGACGCCGCCTTCTCCAGCCGCTGACCCATACTTTCCGGCCCCGGCCGGCAGCCAAACAAAAGGAAACCCCGACATGACAGAACGCAAGAACGCCCTGGTGGTCCGCGGCGGCTGGGACGGCCACCAGCCGTACGAGGCCACGGAACTCTTCATCCCCTACCTCAAGGACAACGGCTACGACGTCCGCGTCGAGGAATCCCCCAAGGTCTATGCCGACGCCGAGTACATGGCCGGAGTGGACCTGATCATGCAGTGCATGACCATGACCACCATCGAAAAAGACGAGTTCGCCGGGCTGCGGGCCGCCGTCGAAAACGGCACCGGCCTGGCCGGCTGGCACGGCGGCATCGCCGATTCGTACCGCAACAACTCGGACTACCTGCACCTTATCGGCGGCCAGTTCGCCTGCCACCCCGGCAAGCACCCGGACGAGTGTGTCGGCGAGCAGTCGGACAACTACGTTCCCTACACAGTCAACATGCTTCCGGCGGCCGCGGAGCACCCCATCACCCAGGGCATCTCCGACTTCGACCTTGTCACCGAGCAGTACTGGGTGCTCTCCGACGACTACATCGACGTCCTGGCCACCACCACCCAGAAGGTCCGCGAGTGGGACCCGTGGAACCGCGAAGTCACCTCACCGGCCATCTGGACCCGCCAATGGGGCAAAGGCCGCATCTTCGTCGCCACCCCCGGCCACCGGGTCGAAATCCTCCAGGACGCCAACGTCCGCACCATCATCGAAAGGGGCCTGCTGTGGGCAAGCCGTTGAAAGTCGGAATCATTGGCTGCGGAGCCATCATCGCGCAGTACCTGGCGAACTTCCGCAAACTCGGACAGATCGACCTCGTGGCCGTAGCGGACCTGGACCCCGCACGTGCCCAGGCCGTGGCGGATGCCTACGAAGGTGTCCGCGCCATTTCCGTCGAGGAACTCCTTGCCGCGGACGACGTCGAACTGGTCCTGAACCTGACCATCCCCGCTGCCCACGCCGAGGTGGCGCTGAAGGCCATCGCCGCCGGAAAGAGCGTGTACGGGGAGAAGCCCCTCGCCGCCACCACGGCCGAGGCACGCCAAGTGCTGGATGCGGCGCGCGAGGCGGGCGTCGCCGTCGGCTGCGCTCCTGACACGGTACTGGGGACCGGCATCCAGACCGCGCGCAAGGCGATCGATGACGGTCTGATCGGCGCACCTATCTCGGCCTCCGCCACGATGGTGACCCCGGGCCACGAGCGGTGGCACCCGAACCCGGACTTCTACTACCAGCCCGGCGGCGGCCCGCTCCTGGACATGGGCCCGTACTACGTGACCGCCCTGGTCACCCTGCTGGGTCCCGTCGTCTCGGTCATCGGCGCCGCCAGCCATACCCGCAACGAACGCACCATCGGTTCCGGCCCGCGCCTGGGCGAGAAGGTCCCCGTTGCCATCGATTCCCACGTCACGGGCGTCCTGGTGCACGCCTCAGGCGCGCTCTCCACCCTTTTCATGAGCTTCGACGCCGTGAAATCCAAGTCGCCGAACATCGAAATCCACGGGGAGCGCGGATCCCTGGTGGTCCCCGATCCCAACTACTTCGACGGCGACGTCCAGCTGTTTTCCCTCGGGGCCGAGGACTGGGAAACCCTTCCGGTGTCCGCCGGGTACGTTGACTCCGGGCGCGGCTTCGGCATTGCGGACCTGGCGTCCACCCCGGCGGGTGCCGAACCCCGCGCGGGCGGCGCCATGGCCTACCACGCCCTTGAGGTCATGGAATCCGTCCTCGAATCAGCCCACAGCGGCGCGGCCGTAGCCATCCGGAGCACCGTGGAACGGCCTGCGGGCGTCGAGCTGACCGTCCTTGCCGAGGATCTGGACAGGCTCCAGACGCAGGAAGCGGTCTAGGGATGGCCTTCACCGCCGAAAACTGGCCCATCACAGCGGCCCTGCTGCCCTTCCCGGGCACCAGCGCGCAGGGAACCCACATCAACGATGCTGATCCCTCCGCCTGGGCAGAGGTGCTGACCGAGGTCAAGGACGCCGGGTTCGCCAACGCGGACCTGACCGACAGTTGGGTCCGGCCCGGCGACCTCAGCCCGGACCGGCTGGCCGACTTCAGGCAGACGGCACAGGACGTGGGCATCGGCACCCCTGCCATCTCCGCCATCCGCCGCAGCGTCATTGACGGGCGGAACTGGGAAGCCAACCTGGCGTACAGCCACCGGACCATTGACGCGGCCGCGGAGCTGGGCTGCGAGGTTGTCTCCTTTGGCCTCCACCAGGCCATCACGCCGGAGCAGCAGAAACAGCTCTGGTTCTGGACGGTTGAAGGCCACAAGGACCCGGAGGGAGACCGGGAAACTTGGGGCAACGCCGTTTCACGCCTCCGGGAACTCGGCCGGCACGCCGCTGAGGTGGGCCTCCTGCTCTCACTCGAAATGTACGAGGACACGTACCTGGGCACCGCAGATTCTTCCGTGCGCCTTGTCCAGGACATTGGGCTCCCCAATGTGGGCCTCAACCCGGACCTTGGCAACCTGATCCGGCTGCACCGGCCGGTGGAGGACTGGCGGGAACTGGTGGCCAAAACCCTGCCGTACGCCAACTTCTGGCACATGAAGAACTACCTCCGCGACGAAGACGTGGCCCGCGACATGTATGTGGCCATGCCGGCCCCCATGGAAAGCGGCCTCATCAACTACCGGGAGGCCTTCAAGATGGCACTGTCCGCCGGCTTCCAGGGGATCCTGTGCACCGAACACTACGGCGGGGACGGACTGAGTGTTTCGGCCACCAACCAGGACTACCTCCGCCGGCACGTCCTCCCCAAGACCGGCGGATACGCCCTGGGCAGCAGCCAGGTGGCCCAGGTGCGGCAGCAGCCGGCGCAGCCCGCCCGCGTGTAGGCGCGGCATCACGGCGTTTTCAACCCAAGGATTCGATGAGGAAACCATGACCCAGATCTTTGACAACCCCGCCGACTTTGCGCAGGAGGCACTGGACGGCCTCGTGGCAGCCAACCGCGGCTACGTGGCCAGGGTGGACGGCGGCGTGGTCCGCTCCACCGAGGTGCCCGCCGGCCAGGTGGCCGTGGTGGTGGGCGGCGGCTCCGGCCACTACCCGGCCTTCGCCGGCCTGGTGGGGCCAGGCCTCGCCGCAGGCGCCGTGTGCGGCAACATCTTCACGTCGCCATCCGCCGGGCAGGCGTACCGGGTGGCCAAGGCGGCCAACGCAGGCGGCGGCGTGCTGTTCAGCTACGGCAACTACGCCGGGGACGTGATCCATTTCGGCGAGGCGCAGCAGCGGCTCAACGCCGAAGGCATCGAGACCCGCACCGTCCTGGTCACGGATGACATTGCCAGCGCCCCGCTGGACCAGATCGACAAGCGCCGGGGGATCGCCGGTGACCTGACCGTCTTCAAGATCGCCGGCGCAGCAGCCGAAGCGGGACTTGACCTGGACGCCGTCGAACGGCTCGCCGTGCTGGCCAACCACCGCACGCGGTCCCTCGGCGTGGCTTTCGACGGCTGCACCCTGCCTGGCGCTGCCGAACCGCTGTTTCACGTGCCGGCCGACGGGATGTCGCTCGGGCTGGGCATCCACGGTGAACCCGGGATCTCCGACCATCCCATGCCTACGGCGTCCGAACTGGCCGAACTGCTCGTTTCAGGCCTGCTCCGGGAGAGGCCCGATGATGCCGGGAACCGCGTAGTGGCCATCCTCAACGGCCTCGGCAGGGTGAAGTACGAGGAACTGTTCTTGCTGTTCGGCAAGATCGACAAGCTCCTCACCGCCGCCGGCCTGACCATCGTGGAGCCGGAATGCGGCGAGCTGGTCACCAGCCTGGACATGTCCGGCCTGTCCCTCACACTGCTGTGGCTGGATGACGAACTGGAGCGCTTCTGGACTGCCCCGGCCGACACCCCCGGGTACCGTAAGGGCAGCCTGGCACCGCGGTCTCGGCGGGAACTGGCCGCACCGGAAGGTGCCCTGGCCACCGAGGAGGAAGATACGACGGCGGCAGCAGCCGGGCTTGGCCGGCTGGCAGCCGCCGTGCTCGCCCAGGCGAGGGACGCCGTCGTCGTCCATGAACGCGAACTGGGCAGGCTGGATGCCATTGCCGGCGACGGCGACCATGGCGTCGGCATGCGCCGGGGCGTGGACGCCGCGGTGGCAGCGGCCGGGGAAGCTGTTGGCGCGGGATTGTCGGTTCACCGCGTCCTCACCGCGGCGGGCGAAGCGTGGAGCGAGCGCGCCGGCGGCACCTCGGGGGCGCTCTGGGGATCCGCCTTGACGGCGGCCGGGCGGGCCCTCGGCAACAAGGACTCCTACAGCGGCGGGGACGCAGCGGCCGCAGTGACCGCCTTCGCAGACGCCGTCACCACGCTGGGCAAGGCTGATGTGGGCGACAAGACCATGGTGGACGCACTGCTTCCCTTCCGGGACGCCTTCGTGACTGCGTTCGACGACGGCACGCCAGTGACCGGGGCGCTGACCGCCGCGGTGACCGCCGCCCGGCAGGCGGCCGACGCCACCGCATCCCTGCGCCCGCTGAAGGGAAGGGCGCGGCCGCTGGCCGAAAAGAGCCTGGGCCATCCGGATCCCGGAGCGGTGTCCTTTGCCCTGATCGCCACCCGGGTATCTGATTACTTCGAGTCGCCACCACCCCTGTCTTCTCCCAGGGCGGCCGCGTTGGTGGCCGGAAACGGGGCTCAGGCATGAGCGCCGGTGATGCGGCAGGATGGCGGATCGTTATCGGGAACGACGAGGCCGGCGTCGAGTACAAGGACGCGCTGAAGGCGCTGCTCGAAGCTGACAGCCGCGTTGCGTCCGTTCTGGACGTGGGCGTTGGTGCCGGCGACAATACCGCGTACCCACACGTCGCCGTCGACGCAGCCCGCAAGGTGGCCAGGGGTGAGGCGGACCGCGCCCTGCTGATCTGCGGCACCGGACTGGGCGTGGCCATCGCGGCCAACAAGGTCCCGGGAATCCGGGCGGTCACGGCCCATGACGGGTACTCGGTGGAGCGCTCGGTGCTGAGCAACAACGCGCAGGTCCTCACCATGGGCCAGCGCGTCATCGGCCTGGAACTGGCCAAGAAACTGGTGGGCGAATGGCTCGGCTACCGGTTTGACGAGACCTCGGCCTCCGCCGCGAAGGTGGACGCCATCTGCTCCTACGAACCCGAATCCACGAAAGCAGTCTGATCATGACCAAAAATTCATCCCACCCAACCAGCACCGGCGGCGCCCGGAAGATCGCCATCGTGGGCTCCGGCTACATGGGCGGCGGGATCGCGCAGGTCCTGGCTCTGGGCGGGGCCCGTGTGGCTCTCTCCGATGTGTCCGCCGAGGTGGCCCAGGGAAACTACGACCGGCTCCTGGTTGAGTCCGACCAGTTCGTGGCCGATGGATTGTTCCCAGAAGGTTCCACCGAGATCCTGAAGCAGAACCTGTGGGCCGCGAAGGACATCGAGGAAGCGGTGGCGGACGCGGACTTCATCGAAGAGGCGGTCCCCGAAATCCTGGCCATCAAGCACCAGACGCTGGCCCGCATCAGTGCAGCGGCCCGGCCGGACGCCATCATCGGCTCCAACACCTCCACCATTTCCATCGCCGAACTGTCCGGGCCGGTCAGCAACCCGGAGCGGTTCCTGGGTGTGCATTTCTCGAACCCGTCGCCCTTCATTCCCGGTGTGGAGATCATCCCGCACGCCGGAACATCCGCCTCCACCGTGGGCGCGGTCCGTGAGCTGGTCCACGCAGCCGGCAAACAGACCGCCGTGGTCAAGGACACCACCGGGTTTGTGCTCAACCGCCTGCAGTATGCGCTGTTCCACGAGGCGGCGCAGCTGGTGGAGCAGGGCATTGCGACGGCGGACGACGTGGACACCCTGGTCCGCACCACCTTCGGCTTCCGGCTGCCATTCTTCGGCCCGTTCGCCATCGCCGACATGGCCGGCCTGGACGTGTACAACTTCTGCTACAAATCCCTGCAGAAGGAGTTCCCTGAACGGTTCGCCACCCCGAGGATCCTGAGCGACCTGGTGGAGGCCGGAAAGCTTGGCACCAAGACCGGCGCCGGCTTCCTCAACGTCCCCGCGGAGCGCACACCAGAGCTGATCGCCTACCGCAACAAGGCCTATGTGGCCATGCAGAAGCTGCTTGATGAGCTGGGTCCGGCGCCTATTGGATGAAAAGCGAAAGGCCTCTGACCGGACGCCGCTAGACGATGGTGGTGTTCCTCCGGCGGCGCCAGATCAGGACCACCACCAGGGTGACCAGGGCGACGGCGCCGATCACCCACGGTGCGTAGTCCACCCGCGTCGCTTCGGCGTCGCCCGTTTCACCCGTGCCCGGGTTGGCCGGGCCGGTTGAGGCCGGATCGGTGGGGGAGGGGCTGGCGGTGGAAGCAGGTACTGCTGCCTGCGCCTCCAGGGCTTTGGCCTCAACCCCTTGGGTTGCCATTGGCGTGGCATAGGCCGCCGCGGCCAGCGGTGCAGCGGTCAGCACTGCCAGCGCCACGATGATGGTCCTCAGCATTCTTCGCATGGAACTCTCCTGTCCAGGTCCTGTTCGGGATGGGTGTTTCCAAAGGTCCGAAAGCGCGGCTTACGCCCCGGTCTCGTAATGCGGCTCGGCCACCGGCTTGGACTCCGGGGAGCCCTTCTCGCGGAGGTACACGGACGTTCCCACCAGGACGGCTACGGCGAGGAACTCGCTTTGCCAGTTCTGGAAGGACTCGAACCAGAACTGGCTGGTTCCCAAGTACTCCAAGACCGTAACGGTGGACTCTCCATGGCTGAGCTGTTCCTCGTTGTACGCCGACGTGCCGCCCAGCGCGTGCATGGTGAAGGAGAAGACAAAGAGGGCCAGGAGGAGCAGTGACAGTGAGTGCTCATAGATCTTGAGCACCAGGCCGCCACGCTTCACCGGCCAGGGAGTGGCGTCCTTGATGGTCGCATCGCGCGGATCCTGGTCCTGCGGCGCCTTCTTGCCCATCGGTTTGGACTCCGAGGAGCCCTTCTGGAACAGGAAGACCGTCAGGATGACGTACATGGCCATCTGCAGGAATTCCGATTCCCAGTTTTCGAAGGTGGCCTCCACGAAGTTTCCAGTGGACAGGTACTCAAGGATGGTCACCGCCTGCTGGCCATGCGCCGCCTGTTCCTCGCTGTACGCAGCTGCGCCGGACAGGATCATCCCGCCGAAGAACACCACGAATAAGCCGGCGTTGGCGAGCAGCAACCCGTGCTCTTTGGCCCATGTGCGCATTGTTGCTCCACCTTCTGAGGTTTGCTGATCGTCTGGTCTTGCCGGGACTGGCTTAGCGCGGTTAGGAGCCTGGCTAGCGTTCCTTGGCGCGGTGGTTCAGCCGCAGTGGGACGTAGATCAGCAGCACCAGCAGGATGGCCAGCAGGATTCCGCCGGCAGTCAGGCCCGCTGAGCGGCCCGCAGTGACATCAAAGACCAGGGCTGCCGTTCCAACGCTGAGCATGGCAACCCCAGCCAGCGCGATCTTGGTGATGGAATCGGCGCTTGAGACCAGCGTCGCCTTGAGGCGCTGCCGGAACAGCCGGCGATGCACGCTGACGGGAAGCAGGATAAAGGCAGTGGTGAGCGCGGCGATGACCACGTTGACAAGATAGAGGGTGACTTGGAAATCGTCGAGGTGTTCGAATCGCTCCTGGAAAGGAAGGGTCAAAAGAAAGCCTGCGAGAATCTGGACACCGGTCTGCAGCACGCGGAGCTCTTGCAGGAGTTCGGCCCAGTTGCGGTCCAGTTGCTCCTCCCGGGTCTCGTTGCGGCCTGTGCTTCCGGTGTAGTCCTCCACGTCAGACATGCCTTCTCCCTCTCCGCCCGGTTGCTGCCTCGCCGCAGGGATCCTCCCGCGGCGCCGCGTGCTCCAAAACTAGGCTGAAGTTGCGCCAAGATCAACATTTGATAAGTTTACTGATTATTCAGCCTGAACGGTGGACTTTGCTTCGCCCAGCGGGATAGTTTCGAAGAACCGGCGCAAGCAGGAGCCCTTCGAAAACCGATTGACGTGAGTAGGTGGACTATGAGCGATACGCAGAAACAGACCGACCCGCCCACCGACCCCAGGGGCGGCTACCACTCCGGGCCTTTCCCGGAGCAGGAACAAAAACAACCCGGCCTCACAGCACCCATGGACCCGAGGCCGGACCACGGCGAGCACAGCTACGAAGGCCATGGCGCACTGGAAGGCAAAGCTGCGCTCATCACCGGAGGCGACTCCGGTATCGGCAAAGCGGCGGCCATTGCCTTCGCCCGTGAGGGGGCCGACGTCGCGATTTCCTACCTCCCGGAGGAGGAGGACGACGCCCAGGACACCGCCGACTGGATCCGGAAAGCTGGCAAGCGCGCCCTGCTGCTGCCCGGCGACGGGCGACAGGAGGAATTCAGCACCCGGATCGTGGAGGATACGGTGGCTGAGTTTGGCGGCCTGGACGTCGTGGTGCTCAACGCGGCATACCAGAAGAACCGCGAGAGCTTCGAGTCGCTTCCCACTGAGGAGTTCGACCGGGTATTCCAGACCAACCTGTACTCGTTGCTCTGGACCGCGCGCGCCGCGGTTCCGCACCTGAAAGCCGGTGCTTCGATCATCACCACCGCCTCCATTCAGGCTTTCAATCCCTCGCCGGGGCTGATCGACTATGCGATGACCAAGGCGGCGCAGGTGGCCTTTACCAAGGCGCTTGCCCAGGAACTGGGGCCAAAGGGAATCCGCGTGAACGCGGTGGCCCCGGGCCCTATCTGGACGCCGCTGATCCCGGCCACCGAGTGGCCGGACAAACTGCCCAAGTTTGGTCAGGACACCCCCCTGCAGCGCGCGGGGCAGCCCGCCGAACTCGCAGCGGCCTATGTTTTGCTCGCCTCCGACCAGGGGTCCTACATTTCGGGTGCCGTGCTGCCAGTGACCGGCGGCAAGGGGCTATAGCGAAGAAGTTTGCACGTCAGATTCATCCACATCCACAACAGGAGGAACCATGAGTCAGGACAACCAGCCGGAAGAGGAAGTCGGGGGCTACGGCACGCCCACCGCGGAGCAGGAGATGGGCGGTGCCGATAACAAGCAGTTCGCGCAGCCCCGCGAGGAAGAGGACTTCGACGCCGCGGGTCTGAACCAGGACAGCACCTCGGGAGAAACCTTCCCCACGGGCACGCCCAACCTCGGTCACCTGGCCGAAGAGGACCAGGACAGTGCCGGCGAGCCCGGCGCCGGACGCTTTGGCGGCACGGACGAGCAGTACCACGCCGAAACCGACACCAACGATCCCGGATTCGAGCCCGGGGAGCCGCCGGTACCCCGCGATGCGGATGTGCCCTCCGCGGAGGCCGAGATCAACGAATCCAACGCTGATGAGCAAGGCTCCGAGCCGTTCTCGTCTGAGTCCGGGCAGGAGGCGGCCGGCCTTCCGGACGGAAGCGGGAACGATCTGCCCGCGGACAAGGCGCCAAAGGACGACGACGACGAGAGTTTCGACGCCGGCTAACCTGCCGGTGCCGCCCGGCGTCTGCCCGGGTGCCGTTCGGCTCCGTGCCGGACGGCACCCTTTTCGTGCCGCGCACCAGTTACTTTCGGTCTGGAACCGGCCTGTAGGGCCGTTCGCGGACGTATCCTAGTAACAGGCTTTGAAGTGGGCCGGCTCGTATCGTAGCGAGGCGTGGACCATGGTTGCGGAGACCCCGGGGGATGCAGGTTGGGAGTCACTCCCAGCCTCCCAGGATGTGGTGTTCGACAGCAAGGAAGTGGAGAGCTTCCTTGGTGAGGTCACCCATGAGTTCATGCGGCGCATCGATGGCCACCGCCGCGGCATCAGTTGGGCCGCCACGTTTTTCCGCCTCGGGGACGCACATACCATCGCTGCAGGCAGCGACGTGGCCAGGGCCGCAGACCAGGAGCAATGCTCGTTCGAGGACGGACCAGGTCTGGAGGCCATACGTTCAGGCGAATTTGTCCACCTGGCCGACACCGCGCGGGACAGGAGATGGCCAGGCTACGCCGCCGCCGCTGCTGACCACGGCGTCAGGTCCCTGCTCTGCATGCCGATCGTATCAACGGCAGGATCCAGCGCAGCGATCAACCTTTACGCCTCCACGCCGCATGCCTTCACCAGCGAGGACATCGTCCTGACCCGCGCGTACGCACGGGAAGTAGCCAGGGCGCTTCGCGTGGTGCTGCGGGTAGCCGAACGCGCGGAGGCCAGTGCCGAACTTGCCGTAGCCCAAAGCTCCATGGTGCTGATGGACCTCGCCATCAGCGCCCTGATGGCCGACTACGGGCTCAGCCGTGAAGTAGCGCTCCAGTACCTCCGAACCGTCGCGAAGCACAACAATCAGGGGCTTCGCGACGCTGCCTTGAATATTGTGGCGGCCTCGCGCCGGGACCCGGTAACCCCGGGCCTGGACGATGCAGGCTTCGCCGGACTCATGGCAGTGGAATCACCGGCCCGCAAAAAGGGGCCTTACAAGACAGGGAGTTCGGCATGAACGTCTGGAAGCAGGAACGGCCATCCCGGGATGGCCCTGCGGACCCTGCACCGCATCCTTGGCACCGGTTCGTCGCGCTCGGGGACTCGTTCACCGAGGGAGTGGGGGACCCTGAACCGCTCAGTGAAGGAGGGCTGCGTGGCTGGGCAGACCGCGTGGCCGAAGAACTCAGCACCAACCAGCCGGATTTCGCCTACGCCAACCTCGCCGTCAGGGGCCTGCTGGTGCAGCAGATCCTCGACCAGCAGGTGGAACCTGCCCTGGCTCTAAAACCGGACGTGGTGACGCTGTCCGCCGGCGGCAACGACATCGTCTTCCGGCGGAGTGACCCTGACCGGCTGGCGGAAAAAATCGACGACGGCGTTGGCCAGTTGGCCAGATCCGGCGCCACAGTGGTCCTCTTCGCCGGACCGGACTGGGGAGCCACGCCGGTTTTCGGGCAGATCCGGGGGAAAGTGGCGATCTTCAATGAAAATCTCCATGCCGTAGCCGCCCGCCACGATGCCGTGATGGTGGATCTGTGGTTCCTCCGTGAGCTCTCAAATCCGGGGATGTGGGATCCTGACCGGCTGCACTTTTCTCCGCTGGGGCACCACACCATCGCGGCCGCTGTGCTGAATGCCCTGGGTGTCCCGCACACCCTGATGCCGCTGCAGCCCAAGCAGCTGCCGCCGCGCAGCTGGCGCCAGGCCAGGGCGGAGGACCTTATCTGGGCACGCGAGTACCTGGTTCCGTGGGTGCTCAGGCAGCTCAGGCCGCACACGGCTGAAGACGAAGGGCTGCACGCCAAACGGCCCGAACCCGGCCCGGTCTTTGGCATCGGCAGCCCGCCGGGACCGTTCATCGGCGGGAGCAGCGCCGCCTGACTGGAGCCTTGCCCGGGTCAGCGCTTCTTCGGTGCCCGCTTGGCCGCCGCATTGACCGCTGCTTTGACGGCCGGCGGCAGCCCTGACTGCTCCGTTTCCGGTTCCGCTGCCGTTCCCCTGGCCTTCGCGATCGCCTTCATGCCGTGGTAGATGACCAGGGCTGCTGCCGAGCCCAGCGCAATACCCGTGAACTTCAGCTCCCCGATGGTCCAGGTGTAATCGGCAATGCCGATGATCAGGGCCACGGCGGCCGTAGTCAGGTTCACGGGGTTGGAGAAGTTCACCTTGTTCTGTACCCAAATCTTGACGCCCAGGATACCGATCATCCCGTACAGCATGGTGGCAGCACCGCCCAGTACCCCGGGCGGCACCGTGGCGATCAGTTCGCCGAACTTTGGCGAGAAGCTGAGGACGATGGCGAAGGCCCCGGCAACCCAGTACGCCGCCGTCGAATAGACCTTCGTGGCGGCCATAACGCCGATGTTCTCTGCGTAGGTGGTGGTGCCGGATCCGCCACCAAGGCCGGCCAGGACAGTGGCCGCACCGTCGGCCATCAGCGCGCGGCCGGAGACGCCGTCGAGGTTCTGGCCCGTCATGGCTGCCACGGACTTCACGTGGCCGATGTTCTCAGCCACGAGTACCAGCACCACAGGAACAAAGAGGCCCAGGACGCCGAAGTGGAATTCCGGCGTCTGGAACTGCGGCAGGCCAACCCAGGCGGCGGCGTCCATCTTTTCGTAGTTCACTTCGCCGCGCACCATGGCTACCAGGTAGCCCACCACAACGCCCACCAGGATGCTGAGCCGTCCAATAATTCCGCGGAAAAGGACACTGACCAGGATGATAGTGGCCAGTGTGATGACGGCGGTGATGGGGGCGGCATCGAAGTTCATTTTGGCGGCGGGGGCGAGGTTCAGGCCGATCAGCGCCACGATGGCACCGGTGACGATCGGCGGCATCAGCCGGTTGATCCACCCCGCGCCAAACTTCTGCACAATCGCACCGATCAGGGCCAGTGCGACGCCGGCAAGCACCACTCCGCCCAGCGCGCCGGGCACGCCGAACTGCTGCTGGGACGCCATGATGGGGGCGATGAAGGCGAAGCTGGAGCCGAGGTAGCTGGGCACGCGGCCCTTGGTGATGACCAGGAACAGCAGCGTGCCGATGCCGGAGAAGAACAGGGTGGTGGCCGGCGGCATGCCCGTGATGATGGGGACCAGGAACGTGGCACCGAACATGGCCACCACATGCTGCATCCCCACCCCGATGGTCAAGGGCCACGCCAGCCGCTCATCGGGGCCAACTACGTGGCCGGGCCGGATCGACTTGCCGGTGCCGTGGAGCTTCCATTTCATTCCAAGCATGCTCATGGCGTGGGCCTTTCAAAGGGGGGGTTGCCGCAAGGTGGCAGGGATCTTCCGCTGCAAGAATACCGCGCTGCCTTCGGTTCCTAAGCGTGTCCGCGGTTCCTTGCCGTCAACGTCAGGATCTCCGAACAACCCTTGGTTCCGGGCCCGCATGCCCTGCTGTGGGCAACGTCACGTGGGGTCACGGGAAGAGGACCCAATCGCTTGAAGTTGCAACCATAGGAAGAGGAACAGACAGCCGCCGTCCGGCGAGGCTGCGCAGCGAGAGGTAAGCCAATGACTATTGCCCACGAAGAAGCGGCCATCGATTCGGCCGCCGTCGACGCCATCTTTGCCGAGGCCCGCACCGCCAACTCCTTCACCGGCGAGGTGACCGAGGACCAGGCCCGCGCCATTTATGAGCTCACCAAGTTCGGCCCCACCGCCTTCAACTCACAGCCGCTGCGCGTCACCTACGTCCGCTCCGATGAAGCCCGCGCCAAGCTCGTGGATGCGCTGTCCAACGGCAACAAGGCCAAGACCGCTTCCGCGCCGCTTGTGGCGATCCTCAGCTATGACACCGACTGGGCCGGCCAGTGGGATAACTTCCTCCCCGGCTACAACGCGCCCAAGGCCATGTACGACGCCTCACCGGAGCTTGCAGCTTCCACCGGCAACAACAACGCCCACCTCCAGGCAGGCTACTTCATCCTGGCCGTCCGCTCGCTTGGTTTCGCAGCCGGACCCATGACCGGAGCGGATTTCGGCGCCATCGACGCCGCTTTCTTCCCTGCCGGCGACCAGAAGAGCTTCCTGGTGGTCAATATCGGGCAGCCCGGTGAGGGCGCCTGGGGTGCCGCGAAGCCCAAGTTCAGCTACGACGACGTCGTCCGCACCGTCTAGCAGTCCGGGCGGCGACGCAAGAGGTACTTTTAGGTGCGTCGCTTCGCCAGTTCCCCGTGGTCGCCCGTGATTAACAGGGCGCCTGCGGGGTCAGGGCAGAGCTGGTTGGCGACATCCCGAAGTTCCTGGGCCCGGAAGGGCTTGGTCAGGTAGGCGGCGGCGCCCGAGGCCATTCCTGCAAGCAGGTCATCGTTCTCCGCCCGGGCAGTGATGAACAGCATCGGCGCGGAGCTCAGCGCCCGAACTGCCCGTGCCACGACGTGGCCGTCCATGTCCGGCAGCCCTAGGTCCAGGGTGATGAGGGAGACGGCCGGATCTGCTGCCCCGGCGATGCCTTCAGTGCCGGTGGCCACCGAACGGATCTCAAAACCGGCGCGTTTCAGCACCATCCCGATCAATCCGCGGATGTCGTCATTGTCCTCAATGACAAGACAGATGCGTCGTTTTTCCATGGAAGCCCCCGGCCGTTGCTACGACAAGTATAGGGGCGCCACGTTTCCCCAGGACGGGCACATCGCCGCAGACTAGGCCCGTGACGTGGGGTTACGCCTGGACCAGCAGGCCGCTGGCGAACATTACCGCCGCGTGCCGATGCCAAGCAGGAGGCAGAGAGTGACGGCTGGTAGGCCGTAACCCGGCGTGACGATTGCTAGGCCCTCGGTGGTGTTGTGGATGCTTCATTGCCAAAACAAATTTGTTCGGTGAGCCTAACAATCGGCTGCGGGTTGATACCATGGGCGTCATGCCGGTCTCTGATTTATCCTCCGCCGCCCAGGACTACCTGAAGTTGATTTGGTCAGCAACGGAGTGGTCCCCGGCCCCGATCACCGTCAGCGTGATGGCCGAACGGCTCGGTGTGCGGCCCTCCACCGTGTCGGACGGGATCAAGAGGCTGGCCGGACAGGGGTTGGTGACGCACGCGCCCTACGGCAGTATCGAGCTCACTGACGCTGGGCGGGCACATGCCGTCGCGATGGTCCGCCGGCACCGCCTCCTCGAGACATTCCTGGTGGACGTGCGGGGTACAGCTGGGATGAGGTCCACGATGAAGCAGAGGTCCTCGAGCACGCCGTCTCAGACACGCTGATCGAGCGGATGGACCGAAAGCTTGGCCATCCCACCCGGGATCCGCACGGCGACCCCATCCCTGGCGCCGACGGCCGGCCCAGCCTGCCGGAGGGGACCCGGCTCACAGCAACCGCCGCGGGGGACACGGTGGCCATCACGCGCATTTCGGATGCGGATCCGCAGATGCTGCGTTATTTCACCGAGCTGGGCCTCGCACCGGATACCAGGCTCACCGTCAGGGAGCACCGCCCCTATGCTGACGTGACCACCGTCCGGGTGCACGAACCCGAGCGGGACATCGACTTGGGGGCCTCGGCTTCTGACGCGATCTGGGTGGTGGCAGTCTAGGGCCCGGCCCGCGACATATCGCCGGCCGGCTCCCGCTGCCGCAGCCACGTAGCTCACGCAGCCTCGACAGTCCGCTAGGCGATGACGCCGTCCACCAGGGCCTTGGCCTCTGCCTGGACCTGCTTGAGGTGTTCCTCGCCCTTGAAGGACTCGGCGTAGATCTTGTAAACGTCCTCGGTCCCGGACGGACGGGCCGCGAACCAGGCGTTCTCGGTGACCACTTTCAGCCCGCCGATGGACGCACCGTTGCCAGGCGCCTCGGTCAGTTTGGCAATGATGGATTCGCCGGCCAGCTCGGTTGCCGTGACGTCCGACGGCGACAACTTGCCCAGTGCCGCCTTCTGCTCCCGTGTGGCCGCGGCATCGATGCGCGCGTAGACCGGGGCGCCGAACTGGTCCGTTAGCCCTTTGTAGAGCTGGGACGGGGACTTGCCAGTGACTGCGGTGATCTCCGAGGCGAGCAGCGCCAGCAGGATGCCGTCCTTATCGGTGGTCCAGACACTGCCGTCCTTCTTGTTAAAGGAAGCGCCGGCCGATTCCTCGCCGCCGAATGCGCCTTCTCCGGACAGCAGGCCGGGCACAAACCACTTGAAGCCCACGGGAACTTCCACCAGCTTGCGGCCCAGGCTCTCGGCCACGCGGTCGATGATGGAGGAAGAGACCAGCGTCTTGCCCACCACCGAGTTCGGGTTCCAGCCGCTGCGGTTGCGGTAGAGGTAATCGATGGCGACGGCGAGGTAATGGTTCGGGTTCATCAGCCCGCCATCGGGGGTCACGATGCCGTGGCGGTCGGCGTCGGCGTCATTGCCGGTCGCGACGTCGAAGGCGGCGGCAGCACCGCCGTCGGACATCCGCTTGATCAGCGAGGCCATCGCGGACGGTGACGAGCAGTCCATCCGGATTTTTTCGTCCCAGTCAAGGGTCATAAAGGCCCACTGCGGATCCACGGTGGGGTTCACTACGGTGAGGTTCAGGTGGTGGCGCTCGCCGATTTCGCCCCAGTAGTCCACTGCGGCACCGCCCATGGGGTCCGCGCCGATGCGGACGCCGGCGTCGCGGATGGCGTCCAGGTTCAGCACCGACGGGAGGTCGTCAACGTAGCTGCTGAGAAAGTCGAATTTTCCTGTGCTGTCCGCGGCGAGGGCGTCAGCCAGCGGGATGCGCTTCACGCCCCGGAGGTCATTTTCGAGCAGTTCGTTGGCCCGGTTGGCGATCCAGCCCGTGGCGTCGGAGTCGGCGGGTCCGCCGTGCGGAGGGTTGTACTTGAAGCCGCCGTCGGCCGGGGGATTGTGGCTGGGCGTGACCACGATGCCATCGGCCTCGGGCGCCCCGGGTAGCCGAGCCTTGTTGTAGGTCAGGATGGCGTGGCTCAGGGCGGGTGTAGGCGTGTAGCCGTGGCGGGCGTCGATCAGGACGTGGACGCCGTTGGCGGCCAGCACCTCAAGCGCCGAGTTCTGCGCCGGCTCGCTCAGGGCGTGGGTGTCCTTGGCCAGGAAGAGGGGGCCGGTAATGCCCTGGCCCGCGCGGTACTCCACGATGGCCTGCGTAATGGCGACGATGTGCTTTTCGTTGAACGATGCCTTGAGGCTCGAACCCCGGTGCCCGGAGGTGCCGAACGCCACGCGCTGGCCGGGGTCCCCCAGGTCCGGTGTGATGTCGTAATACGCGTCAAGGAGCGCAGTGATGTCAACAAGGTCCTGGGGTTGGGCAACTGTGCCCGCGCGGCTAGCCATGGCACCAGCATGCCAGACGGGGGCTGGAGTCCAAACGCCGGGTCCAAAATCCGGCCCCTATGACGAAAGAAAATCTGCTGCGACGGACGCGAAGCAAGTAGTCAGCCTGAGTACACAGGCCTAAAAGTACTTATATACCGGCCACCCGCGACGCTGTTACTTTCAAAAAACTCGTAAGGACAAGGACGACGGCGGGACTCACCGCAGCGTCGGGTGGCGGAAGAGTGGGGGAATGGTCATGGCGGCAGGCGACGGCGCAGCCGAGCAGTCCAGGCTGGCTGCGGAACGGGTGGCACGGCTCAGGCGCCAGCTCGACCAGGCGGAGCGGCAAACCAAATCCTGGGACGCGGGGGCGGTGGGGGAAAGGACCATCGCCGACAGGCTGAGCCAGCTGATCCCGCACGGCTGGTACGTACTCCATGACGTGCACTGGCCCGGGCGGCCCAAGGCCAACCTGGACCATGTGCTCGTGGGCCCGGGCGGCATCGTGGTGGTGGATGCCAAGAACTGGACCGGCGAGGTCCGGGTTTCGTCGGGCGTTCTTTGGCAGGGACGCTATTCACGGACGCAATCCGTGGAGGGCGCGCTGGCCCAGTGCGCGGCCGTAGCCTCCGTGCTGGCGCCTCCGCACAGGCGGCTGGTCCGGTCACTGATCTGCATGGCTGCACAGCCTCGCCTCTTCGGCATCACAAGCTCTGACGTGGCAGTGGCCGGGGTGGATCGCGTTGTTGCGGCGGTTAGGGCCCTCCCAACCGTCCTGGACCAGCAGACCGTAGTCGGCCTCTACGCGCACTTGGGGCAGATGCTGACTCAGGAGCAGGCCGAAAGTGCGCTGCTGGGGATGAGTGCCGCGGCTGTCACCAGGGCAGCGACTGCGGCGTCAGCTGATGGGCGCGCCGGGACGGGACCGGAAGAGACGGGCCGGGTTCACTCAGGCCGGGTTCAGTCAGGCAGGACCGCGCTTCGTCGGCCTGTGGCCGCCGGCCACGGCGGCAGGGGAACCACACGGACGGGCGGACGCAAGGCCAGGGCACACGATCACGCTGCCGGCAGCACGGCCAGGCTCGTCCTCCTGGGCGCCTTTGTGATCTTTGCCGTGTACGTCCTGCCTTTTTGGGGCTGGTAGTCCCGTCAACCGGTAGTCCCGCCATAGTGTCGGCGGTAGGCTGGGACCAAAGACTTTTGAGGGGGAAAATCATGAGTGAACAGCCAACGCCGCGCCCGGATTCACAGGGGTCCGGCACCCACGGTTCGGGAGATTCGCCGGCGGGCTACGAGCCACCGCAATTTGTGCCGCCGCAGGGCACGGAGATCCCCGCCCCACCCGTTTATGGCCAGAACCAGTTCGGCCAGACCCAGTATGGTGCGGGCCAGTACGGCCAGCCACAGTCCGAGCCGCCGCAGTTTGGCCAGAACCAATACAGCGCCGGCCAATATGGCCAGCCCGGCGGGCAATACGGTGGATCGTACGCGCAGCCGGCCGACCCGTATGGCCAGCCGCCCGGTGTCTACGGCCAGCCTTCCAGCCCCTACGCTCAGTCCAATCCGTACGGGCAGCCCGCTTACTACGGCGCGCCGGCCGAGCCCAAGGGGCTGAGCATCGCCAGCATGGTGTGCGGAATCGCCTCGGTCATCCTCGGGTGGTTCCTGCTGCCACAGGTCGCTGCGATCATCACCGGCCACCTGGCGCTCAAGCGTGAACCCTCCAGCAAGGGCCTGTCCATCACCGGGCTGGTCCTGGGGTACCTCTGCCTGCTGGGATACGGCGGCTTCTGGTTGCTGGTCGCCGTGTTCGGGGCCATGTACAGCACGTCCGGGTATTCTTACTGACCCACCCGGTCCAGCGCGGGCTACGTCGTGGCGATCCGCTTCGCCTGCTCGCTTTCCGCAGCGCTCAGCACCCCTGCGTGGCTGTCCCGCAGGGACCAGTTCGTCCTCACCCCGTCCGGACCGGTGAGGGAGCCCGAAGCCAGGGCCTTATCTATCCGGCGGCGAACTTCGGCTTCCCGCGCCGGTTCAACGGCGAAGACGATCCGCAGGTCCACCGCGGCACCGTTCCGCTCAGGGCTGGTGTGGTGCGGGGCCAGCGGACAGGGCGGTTCGTGGCTCCAGCTTCCGCACAATTCCAGGGTGACGGCGGCGCCCGGCGCTCCAGCGTCGGCGTCGGGGTCCATCCGAACTGAAGCCGCGTGCACGAAGTGTCCCAGCATGCAGCCATTCTCCCAGCAGGATGTGCTTCCGGATGGACGACGCCCGCCTGATTCTAAGGTGAGCGCCCAGCGGAAAGGCCTCCCCGGGGGGAGGCCTTTCTTCTGGGAGTTCCGGCCCCGCGGGGGTCAGACTCTCTCGTGCGTGCGGTCAGCAACCGGTTCTTCAGCTGCGGGTGTCTTCCGGCGAAGCGGGAAGGCCCAGAACTTGAAGTCCTGCGCCGTGTAGTGCGGCTCGGGACGGTCCGGCGGTGTTTCCTGGCGCGCTTCGGGCTTCCGGTCGGCTTCCTTCTTATAGCCCCACCCGAAGTCCTTGCTCGATGAATAGCACATCACAGACCTCCTCATAGTGACTGCCCTTTAATCGTCCTCCGGTCGCAGCCATCAGTCGACCCCCTATGCACGGCTATTCCACTCCGTGGGGGGGCTCAGCCGCGGAGGATGTCGTCCGCCTCCTGGGGTTTGTGGAACTCGCAGGGTCCGTGATGCCGGAGCGGCAGCAGGCAGGTCCGGCCGGTCGCCAAGTGGACGTTGGCGCAACGGCCAGCGCGGGCCAGATCTTCCCGGACATTGACATTGCTCAGGTCCGACCTGAGCGCCCCCGTTTCCCCAGCGCCGGTGAATGGGTGCTCAGCGTTCATGTCCATTGCAGTTCCTCTTTGAGTGCTTGCCGTCGGCGATTGCCGCTGATGTGAGACCTACCCTTTATTGTGCTCCTGGCCGGTTACCAATGGGTTACGTCGGCGCCAGTTTTTTTGGGAAGTTGACGGTGGGGCATCGCAAAGCCTGGTGCTTCGCCCTTAGTACCCCAGCTGTGCCGCCACCTGGAGGAGCAGCCGTTCGGAGCCCGCGGGCCCCACCAGTTGGATGCCCATCGGCAGGCTCTGTCCCGGGCCGCCGCCTGTCCAGTACACGGGTATGGTGATGGCCGGCAATCCGCAGACATTGACCATGGAGGACCATGGCGCGTATTCGCACTGTTTGCGGTAGTCGCCGTCGGCGTCCCCGGCCCATTCGGTGGCAGGCCAGCGGTCGTCGCCGTGGGCGGCACCAGTGAACCAGCCCACGGGACGGGGAGTTTGCGCGAGCGTGGGCATCAGCATCAGGTCCCACTGCCCGTACTGGGCGAGGGTGTCGCGTTCGAATTGCCGCAGGAATGCCAGGGCCTCATTGAGCTTGGCCGCACTGCGCTGCTGCGCCCGCCGCCGGAACGTCCGCGTCAGCGGGGCCAGCAGCGCCTCGCGGTGCGGGCTGATCCTGGCGGTGCCGACGGCGGCGGTCCAGGCAGTGGTGAACGCACCGGGGTAGCGGTTGTCGTACCGGACGGCAGCTTCGGTAACCCGGTGGCCGGCACGCTCCAGGAGTTCCATGCCCACCCGAAGGGCGTCGAGGGCTTCGGGTTCGGGGGTGAACGGAAAGGTAGTGGACCAGGGACTGTCCAAGGTCATGCCAATTCGCAGGGGGCCTGGCTCGTGCGCCACAGAGTCGAGGTAAGTATCTCCGGGCGTGGCCGACAGCGCATCCATCAGCAACGCTGCGTCCGCGGCGCTGCGTGCCAGCGGACCGGCCGCCACCAGCCGCGCCGGATCACCGGAACTCTCCCCGGAAGCTACCACTCCACGGCCCGGTTTGAGGCCCACCAGTCCGCATGCAGCAGCTGGTATGCGGACTGAACCACCGCCGTCGGACCCGGGGGCAAACGGAAGCAGCCCCGCGGCAACCGCGGCGGCGCTGCCTCCGGAGGAACCGCCGGAACTCCGGCTGGGGGCGTGCGGATTGCGCGACGGCGGGGCGATGCGGTTTTCGCTGTACGCGGTCAGGCCGAACTCGGGAACCTGGGTCTTGCCCAGCGATACGACGCCGGCCGCCTTGAGTGTGGTGACCAGGGCTGCGTCAGTCACTGCGGGTTTGTGGTCCAGGGCGGCGCTGCCGTGGGTGGTCACCACTCCCGCGACGTCGGTCAGGTCCTTGAACGCGACCGGCACGCCGTGGAGCAGGGGCAACCCTTCACCGGCCCCTGCCCCGGACGCCGACGCGGACGGCCCGCGCCGGAGCCGCGCGAAGGTTGCATCGGCGGCATCGGCGTCGGCCATGGCCTGCTCGGCAGTCACGTTGATAAAGGCGCCCAGGAGCCGGTTGCCTGATTCGATCCGGGCCAGGTAGTGGGCAGCTGTTTCCCGGGCCGAGAGTTCACCGGACCGCAGGCAGTCCCGCAGCTGGACAGCGGACAGCTCGTGGATTTCAGCCAAGGAAACGTGGCTCCAGGCGCTTCTCGGAAGCGGCCTTGGCGCCAGAGGCGTCAGTCTCAGCAGTGACGATGTACGCGCCTTTGCCGCGGACTTCGGTTACCGCCTCCACCAGTTCCGTTCCGTGATAGACCAGACCCACGCCGTCGTCAGTGCAATGCGTTTCCCCCAGGGTCCCATCAGCCACGAGACGGTGGACCAGCGGCCGTCGTCTTTCCTCGGAGTCATAATGCACGCCGTTGGCGAACGGCAGGAAGGCCAGTCCGTTGGTGACGGCACGCAGCTCCGGTCCAAAGGAGTCGGTGGTGCCGCCCCGGTACCAGCAAATGGACCCAGCCGAAACCCCCGCCAGCACCACGCCGTGCTGCCACACCCGGTGGAGGACGCTGTCCAGCCCGTGGGCGCGCCAGACAGCCAGCAGGTTCACCACGGAGCCCCCGCCCACCCACACCACGTCCTGCTCGAGGAGGTGCGCCTCCGGATCCGGGTGGTTGGGCATGGTGAAGAGATTCAGGTGGCTGAAGTCGAAGCCCGCAACCCGCGCGGCCTCGTCGATTTCCGCGCTGAACCAGCGTTGGTCCCCTGAAGCCGTGCCCAGGTACGTCACTCGCGGTGCCCGCCCGCTGACCCCGGAAAGATCGGCGGCGTGATGGATCAGGCGGGCAAATTCCAAGCGGGTCCGGACTCCGGGTTTGAAGCCTCCAGAGGTGGCCAGGATGGTGGGCTGTTCAGCGGGCAAGGATCCTCCTACGGGTCAGCAACAGCGTAACTTGTCCCAGGTTTCGGGAACGCGGCGAGCGGCTGGCGCTAGGCTGGAAGGAGACCCTGATTCTCCGAAAGAGGACTCCCATGAGCGATTTCGATTCCGTGCCAGTCAACGACATCCCGGCCGACGCCGTGATCCTGGACGTCCGCGAAGACTACGAATGGGTAGCCGGACACGCGGAGGACGCCCTCCACATTCCGCTGGACCAGCTCCCGTCGCGGCTTGGTGAACTTGATCCCGATGAGGACGTGTTCGTGATCTGCCGGACCGGCGGCCGCTCCTTCCGTGCGGCCCAGTGGCTGACCGGACAGGGCTACACGGCAATCAACGTGGCAGGAGGAATGGACCAGTGGCTTGAGTCCGGCCGGCCGCTCGTTTCGGACAACGGACTGAAGCCCCTGGTTCTCTAGCAAGCCCGCCTGTCCGGTGCTGAGTTGATCGAGCGGCCGGGATACTGGTTCCGCCAATTTATAACCCCTAAGGAATATTCGATGCCCGCGTCCCCCGTTACGTACACCTTCCTCGGGCCCGAAGGTACCTTCACCGAGGCGGCGCTGCTGCAGGTTCCCGGGGCTGACGCGGCAATCCGCATCCCGGCCTCGAACGTCAACGCGGCGTTGGACAAGGTACGGGAGGGCTCCGCCGATGCCGCCATGGTGCCGATCGAAAACTCCGTAGAGGGCGGTGTGACCGCCACCCTGGATGCCATCGCCAGCGGGCAGGAACTACGCATCATCCGCGAAGTCCTGGTGCCCATCAGCTTTGTCCTCGTGGCACGGCCCGGAGTTGCCGTCTCCCAGATCCGTCGGGTCTCGACCCATGGGCATGCCTGGGCACAGTGCCGGCTGTGGGTTGATGCCAATATTCCCGGCGTCGAATATGTTCCAGGTTCGTCCACCGCGGCTTCCGCCATGGGGTTGCTGGAGGGCGGCGCGCACTACGACGCCGCCATCTGCGCGCCCATCGTTGCCCAGGAGCAGCCGGGGCTTACCGTGCTGGCTGAGAACATCGGCGATAACCCCGGCGCCGTGACGCGGTTTGTCCTGGTCAGCCGGCCGGGAGCGCTGCCGGAGCGCACCGGCGCGGACAAGACCACTGTGGTGGTGCCCCTCCCGGAGGACCACCCGGGTGCGCTGATGGAAATCCTGGATCAGTTCGCAACCCGGGGAGTCAACCTCAGCAGGATCGAATCCCGGCCTACCGGGCAGTACCTGGGCCACTACTTCTTCAGCATTGACGCGGACGGTCACATCGGCGACGCTCGGGTTGCCGATGCGCTGGCAGGGCTCCACCGGATCAGTCCCGCCACACGCTTTCTGGGTTCGTATGAACGGGCGGATGCCCAAGCCGCGTACGTCGCCCCGCACACGTCCGACGAAGCATTCCAGGCTGCCCACGAGTGGGTGGGGGCCATCGTTCGCGGGCAGGCATCCCCCTCCGAAACCGTTTCCGGGGCTTCGCCCACAGCGTAGGTCCAAGTACTACCGCGCAGTTAATACAATGCGTATGCTTACTTGATCCACATTGGGGGACGGCCCCTAACGAAGGGAGCGGGTCATGAGCAGCACTACTGACAATGACGGCCAGGGAATGATTGTCAATCCCAAACCGACTGCCGATAACCAGGACTGGGACGGCGACGATGCAGACCGCGCTGACCGCCTGCGCTTCGAAGAAGAGCAGGCTATGATCCGTGAACAGTCCGAGGCCCGGGCTGCCAAAGCTGCCGCCGAGGCCGCCAAGAAGGCCACCGCCTAAGGCGCCACCAAATATCCAACGGCCGCCGGCGCTCAGGCCTGCGGCTGGCCCTTCACCCGGATCAGGAGGGACCTCGGCTCCACGCGCACGGTGACCTTGGTGGCTTCCCCGGCGGTGTCGCCGTCGAGCTGTGTGGGCATCGGCTCGGGGCACTTGATCACGATTTTCCCGGACCGGTACATCGTCATGATCGGCAGGTTCCCCCTGTGCCTGAGCAGGACCTTGCCGTACATGATGATCCAGCCAAGCGCGCTCCGCGGGCTCATGACAACCACATCAAGCATGCCGTCATCGATCATGGCCTGCGGGATGAAATCGATGCCCCCGGGCACCAGCCCGCAGTTGGCAAACAGGACGCTGCGGATGTTCCGGGCCTGTTCAGGGCCGTCGTCCAAGGTGATGGACACTTTCCGCCGCCTGCCGGGAAGATGCCGCATGCCGGCCTCGGTGTACGCCAGCCAACCCACCGCTCTCTTGAGGCCATCATTGGTGTCTGCAAGGATTTCCGCGTCCAGGCCGATTCCCGCGATCACCAGGAACGCGTGTTCGGAGGAGTGTCCAGTGCGGGAGTTCTCGATGCCCATTCGCGCTGTGTCGATATAGCGCTGCTGTCCGAACAGCGCCGTCTGTACATTGGACTGGAGGTCGTTGACGTCCAGGTCCACGTTGCGGGCCAGCAGGTTTCCGGTGCCAAGCGGGATGATGCCCATGGCGATATCGGTGCGGGCGAGGGACTCTGCCACCACCCGCACGGTGCCGTCGCCACCGCCCACCAGGACGACGTCGGGCTTGTAGTCCAGTGCCGCCCGGGCCTGGGTGTGGCCCGGGTCCTCCGCGGTCGTCTCGAGGAACAGGGGATCGTCCCAGCCCGCGGCAAGGCAGGCCCGCTGGATGGCTGCTTTGGCCTCCGGGGCGCGTGCTTTGACAGGGTTGAGGATCACCGCCACCCGCTGGTGGGTGAGGCCCGCCTCGTGCGAATCTTCGGCGACTGCACTTCGGATGTGAAGGGCTTTGAGCTTGCGCACGCCCCACCAACTGGAGACGGCGAAGGCCAGTGCCGCGGCACTCAGGAGGTAAAGCAGCCAGTCGCTCATGGTGGTTCAACAGTATCCCGGCAGGAGGGTCCGCGTTCCCGCCCTTTCCTTGGCCGCGCTGCCGCCGCGGGATTCGATACTCTTGTCTGGTGATCGACGTAAAAGACCTCAGCGAAAATCCGGACAAGTTCCGTGCCAGCCAGCGCGCCCGCGGCGCGGACGAATCCGTGGTGGACGCGATCATCGCCGCAGACTCCGCCCGGCGTGCGGCCCTGATCCGGTACGAAAACCTCCGCGCCGAACAGAACGTCTTCGGCAAGAAGGTCGCCCAGGCCAAGGGCGAGGAGAAGAAGGCGCTTCTCGCGGAGGTCAAGGAGCTCGCCAACACGGTCAAGGCTGCTTCCGCCGAGGCTGACGCCGCGCAGGCCAAGCAGGACGAACTGCTGCGTGCCATCCCGAACCTCATTGAGGACGGAGTGCCCGAAGGCGGCGAGGACGACTACGTTGTGGTCAAGACCGTTGGCACTCCCCGCGAGTTCCCCGACTTTGAACCGCGCGACCACCTCGAAATCGGCGAGCTGATCGGCGCGATTGACATGGAGCGCGGCGCGAAGGTGTCCGGCTCCCGCTTTTACTTCCTGCGTGGCGTGGGTGCCCGGCTTGAGATGGCGCTGCTGCAGATGGCCATGGAGCAGGCAATCGAGGCCGGCTTCATCCCCATGATCACCCCCACCCTGGTCCGTCCCGAGACCATGCAGGGCACCGGCTTCGACGTCAAGCACGACGCCGAGATCTACCGTCTCGCTGAAGACGACCTTTACCTCGTGGGAACCTCCGAGGTGCCCCTGGCCGGGTACCACGCGGACGAGATCCTGGACCTCACGCCAGGGCCCATCCGGTTCGCCGGCCAGAGCTCCTGCTACCGTCGCGAGGCCGGCTCGCACGGCAAGGACACCCGCGGCATCATCCGTGTGCACCAGTTCAACAAAGTGGAGATGTTCGTCTACACCACTGTCGAAGAAGCTGCCGCCGAACATGCACGCCTGCTCGCCTGGGAAGAGGAGATGCTGGCCAAATGCGAGCTCCCGTACCGCGTGATCGACACCGCCGCCGGTGATCTCGGCATGTCTGCGGCCCGTAAGTTCGACTGCGAAGCCTGGGTCCCCACGCAGGGCGCCTACCGTGAGCTGACGTCCACCTCCAACTGCACCACCTTCCAGGCCCGCCGCCTCAACATCCGCGAGCGGGTCTTCAACGAGGATGGTGCGCCGAAGGGAACCCGGGCGGTAGCCACCCTCAACGGCACGCTGGCCACCACGCGCTGGATCGTGGCCATCCTGGAGCACCACCAGAATGCGGATGGTTCGGTCAACGTCCCGGCAGCACTGCAGAAGTACATCGGCGGCCTGGAAGTCCTCCCGGTCCTCTAGCTTCCGGGAATTCCCCGTCGAGTGGTCCATTCCCCCGTCTACGCGAGGGGGAGTGGTCCACGCGGCGGGGATTTTCTCCTGCTAAGTCCGGCACCTTCGAGCTTTCGCCGCAGCACCTCCGGGTCAGTCACAGCTTTCCAGTCCCAGCGGACAACCGTGTAGCCGAGCGCCCGCAGCCGGTCCTCGCGCTTTTTCTCCGCCAGGATGGCCTCCCGCGTGCTGCGACCGCCCAGAAGTTCGTCGTCGAGATACTTGGCGTCGCCGTCGAACTCCCCAACGACGCCGTATTCGGGCCAAAAGAAGTCGGTCCGCGCTATGAATCCTTCGTGGTCGTAGAAGGAGTGCTGCGGAACCGGAGGCGGGTACCCCAACACATGGATGAGTGCCCTGCTGCGGGATTCCCCAACCGACTCCGCTGCTTCGTCAGCGAGTGACAATACTTCCAAAATCCGGCGGCGTTTGGCAGCCGACGCAAGGCCCGCCGATGCCTGCTCCAGGTCAACCCGGGTGAGGCTCTCGCCTTCAATGCGCCGGCGCCCCAGCACGTTGTCTGCAATGGCCACAGCCTCAGGAAGTTCCAGACGGACAAGACAATCCATCACCGTCTGAACGAGCGATGTCACGGCGAACCCGCGGACCTGGACGATGTTGGCTTCCCAGTGATGCCGGGCGACTCCGTAGCCGCGCACGTCTTCCAGGCCGGTGAAGCCAGTCTTGGGGTCCTTGGCGGCCCGGGTGGTCGATGGGAGTTTGCCTGCCTTGTGCGGGGACGACGTGATCATGTGGACGTGGTCCGGCACGCCCGGGCAGGGCAATCGCCATAGACGCAAAGCGGTCAGATAGCAGAAGCCTGCTGCGGGCTCCATCGCAGCAACCGCTGCCACTGTCGCCGAGTAGCGTTTCCAGGCCTTGACGGCGAGCCATGCAGGCTTGCTGCAGTAGACGCCCGCCCGGACGCGGACAAGCTCGCCGTTGGCGTAGGCGCGGCTCAGACTGCGGCTGCTGCCGGTGAGGACACGTCTGCGGCTGGCAAGGATCAGGACAAGGGGTTCGGATTGCATAGGTCCATGCTGGGCTGCTCCCCAGGGCGTATCCAGAGGCGGCCGCCCGGGTGTGGATAAGTCCACGCATATCCCCTTTGGGTGGACAATTCCCTGTGAAACGCGGAGGGGAATTGACCACCAGGCGGGGAGAACGGCTCAGCCCGCCGGGAAAGGTTAACACTCACACCGGGGATAACGCTGTGAGTATTTACCGCTTGTTCACTAGTGCTGTGGCGTGCGTCCTAGCAGGTGTCCGGGGGCGTCTGCTCTACTGGATGAATGACAACACTGACTGAACACACAGTCGCTGGCAACGATGACCAGCGAAACAACAACCCGGACGCCACTACCAAATTCATGGTTGCCCTGGATGTCGACGGCACGCTCGTGGACCACGACGGCCACATGTCCCCCGGAGTCCGCGAAGCCGCCCGCGCCGTGGTTTCCGACGGCCACGACGTCCTGATTGCCACCGGGCGTTCGCTCAACGCCACGCTGCCCGTGATTGAGCAGATCGGGCTGGACCGTGGTTACGCCGTGTGCTGCAACGGCGGTGTGACCCTGCGCCTGGACCCGGCCCTCTCCGCAGGGTACGAGGTTATCCACAAGGCCACGTTTGACCCCGCCCCCGCCCTCCGCGCACTGCGGGAAAAGCTCCCCACCGCGAAATACGCACTCGAGGACGAGGAAGGGAACTTCCTGTCCACCGAGCGCTTCCAGGACGCCAGCTTCGGCGTAGAGGCGGTTGGCGTCGACTTCCAGACCCTGCTGGAGTCCACCGCCGTCCGCCTGGTGGTGTTCAGCACCGAGAACACGCCGGAGGAATTCTCCACCACCATCCGCCAGATCGGCCTGGCCGGCGTAACCTACTCCGTGGGCTGGACGGCCTGGCTGGATATCGCCGCCGCGGGCGTCACCAAGGCCAGCGCCCTGGAGGCGCTCCGGGGCAGGCTGGGTACGCCGCAGCACCTCACCGTGGCGGTGGGGGACGGCCGAAACGACATCGAGATGCTCGGCTGGGCGGGTCGCGGGGTGGCCATGGGCCAGGCCCCGGAGGAGGTCATCGCCGCAGCCGATGAGGTCACGCACTCGGTGTACGACGACGGCGCCGCGCACGTGCTGCGCAGCCTCCTGTCGTAGGGGCTGCTGTCGCCCCTCCCGGACAGGAGTTTTGTCCAGATAATGCGGGCTAAGCGCCCTCAAACGCGCATTATCCGGACAAAACCTCGAGAGGGTCCTGGGCTAGGCGTCCTCGAACCAGCCCCGTGAAGGATTACTGACCTCCGGAACGGAACGGTGCAAGCCCGGCTGGGCCGCCCAGCGCACGCCGTTTGCGAGGACCCGTTGGATCTGCGGGTGGTGGTACACCGGGTATTCCTGGTCACCCGGGCTGAAGTAGAAGATCCGGCCCTTGCCCCGGGTGAACGTCACACCGGACCGGAACACCTCACCGCCGGCGAAGGAGCTGATAAAGATCAGGTCGTCCGGGTCCGGGATGTCGAACAGCTCGCCGTACATTTCCTGCTCGGGAATGACAATGGGGCTGTCCACACCCTCGGCGATGGGGTGCGAGGGCTTGACGGTCCACACGAGCTCGCGCTCGCCGTCGTTCCGCCACGCCAGCGAGCAGCTCGTGCCCAGCAGCCTGGTGAACACCTTGGCGAAGTGCCCCGAATGGAGCACGATGAGCCCCATCCCGCCCAGGACGTGCCGCTGGACGCGTTCGACGACGGCTTCGCTCACCTCGCCGTGGGCCATGTGGCCCCACCACAACAGGACGTCGGTGTCGGCGAGGATCTCCTCGTCAAGGCCGTGGTCGTCGTCCGTGGCCAGGACCGCCGTCGTGATCTCAGCGTCCGGGTAGTAGGAGCGCAGGCCGGCCGCGATGGCACCGTGGATGCCGTCAGGGTAGATCTCCCCGATGTGGGAAGGCTCATTGAGTGCCTCATGGACGCCCTCGTTCCAGACCCGGATTCTCAGCTTGTCGTTCATTAGAGACGAACCTCCCTCTGTTCGCGTGCCGAGAGGTAGCACGCATCGATAATTTGGGCGCGGTAGAGCGCCAGCGATCCGTCGTGCTCGCCCCAGACCCCCGCACCGGCCCGAACGGCCGTCACGAAGTCTTCCACCACACCATCGTGCGCGCGGCCAGGCAGCGCCGACGGCACATAGTCGGCATTTTCTCCGTCCTTTTCCGTGAAGACCCTCAGCTGGCCAACGGGCGCGAACGGTGCCCCCTGGACCTTGAGCTCGGCGCCGCCGTCGGTCCCGTAGACCGTGAAGTCCAGCAAGTCATCCGTTTCCCGGTACGTGGCCCAGCCTGCCTCGATCAGCAGCGTGGCGCCGCCCTCCAGGCGCAGGAAGGCGGAGGCGAAGTCCTCCACCTCGAACGCATGGCTGGTGGCCATCGCGGTGTAGCGGTCGTTGCCGCCCCGGCCGCGGGGACCCAGCTCCGAATGGGTGGTAGCGGACACCGCCACCACCTTCGGTTCGCCGAGCAGGTGCAGGGCGTAGTCCAGGGCGTGAACGCCGATGTCGGCAAGCGGGCCCCCGCCGGCGAGGGCGGGGTTGGTGAACCAGCTACCCAGCATGGGGATTCCGGAGCGGCGGAGCCAGGATGCCTTGGCGTAGTACGGGCGGCCCACGCCGCCGGCATCGATTACTTCCTTGAGCGCTTTGATGTCACCGCGCCGGCGGTGGTTGAAGGCGATGTCCAGGACCCGTCCTGCCGCGCGGGCGGCGTCCACCATGGCCTGGCCTTCGACGGCGTTGCGCGCGATCGGCTTCTCACTCAGTACATGAAGCCCACGCTCCAGTGCGGCGATGGCGATGGGCGCGTGCAGGAAGGTGGGCACTGCCACGCTGATCGCATCCAGGCCACCGTGCTCCAGCATCTCTTCCCAGCCGGCAAAGGCGTTCGGAATCGAGTATTCGGCCTGCAACGACTCGCGAAGGTCCTGTTCCATTCCTGCCAGCGACACGATGCGGACGCCGTCCAAGGAATCGTAGGCCTTCAGGTGCTGCTGTCCCGCCCAGCCAATGCCGACAACGCCCACCCTCAGTTCCTCGGCTTGTGGTTTCTCCAAGGCGGAAGCCTGCTGGCCTGGGGACTGCTCGTTACTCACTGATTTTTCCTTTTCATTTGGTTGGCGAATTCGTTGGTTTGGTTGAGTTTTAGCCCTTGACGGCGCCGGCAGTCATGCCGGAAACGATGCGCTTCTGGCAGACGAGCACGAGAATGACGAGCGGCACCGTGATGATCACGGACGCGGCACTGATGGTGCCCAAAGGCTGGTCAAACTCGCTGGTTCCGCTGAAGAACGCAATCGCAACCGGGACCGGACGGGCCTCCGGTGAGGTGGTCAGTGTGACGGCAAGCAGGAATTCGTTCCACACTGAGATGAACACGAGAATCGCCGTCGTGGCAAGGCCCGGGACCGCCAGGGGCAGGATGACCTTGCGGAAAGCGGTGAACGGCGTGGCCCCGTCCATATATGCCGATTCCTCGAGTTCACGCGGGATCTCCCGGAAGAAGGACGTGAGTGTGTAGATGGCCAGCGGCAACGCAAAAGTGAGTTTGGGGATGATGAGGCCCAGGAGCGTGTCATAGAGGCCGATTTCGCGCCAGATCGAGAACATGGGGGCTGCGATGGCGATGGCCGGGAACGTGGTGACCGAGAGGATCAGCGTCAGAATCAGGGCTTTGCGGCGCATCTTGAGCCTGGCCAGGGCGTAGGCGGCGAAGGAAGCGAACACCAGCGCCACCGTAGTGGTGACGACGGCGATGATCACCGAGTTGCGCAGGGCCAGGAGGAACTCGGGGTTCTGGAACACCACCAAGTAGTTCTCGAACGTGGGCTGGCTCGGGAAGAGTTCGCCCTTGGACAGGCTCACGCCCTTCTTCAAGGAGGTGTTGACCAGCCAGTAGAACGGAATGAGCGAAAAGCCCATGACGGCAATCACGAACACCCATACCACTGGGTGCAGCTTGGCCTCCCCCCGGAGCCTGCGCTTGGGTGACCGACGCTTCGGTGCCCTGCCGCGGGCGGCGGGTGCCGCCGTCGTACGCTGTGCAGTCAGCGTGCTCATTGTTCCTCCTTGGCGACTTCGCGAATGTTGCCCCCGGCGAAGCGGATGTAGACCACCGAAACTGCCATGACGGTAAGGAAAGTCAGGATGGACAGGGCCGATCCTTCGCCCACGAGCCGGTTTTCGCGGAGCTGGGTGTAGGCAAGCATCGACATGGACTCTGTGCCGTTGGCCCCGCGGGTGAGCACAAACGGCAGGTCGAACACACGAAGCGCATCCATGGTTCGGAAAATCGCCGCGAGCACAATGGCAGGACGGAGCAACGGCAGGGTGATGTTGACGAACGCCTGCCACTTGTTCGCGCCGTCGAGTTCCGCCGCTTCGTAGGTCTCGGCCGGGATGACCTGGAGGCCGGCCAGGATGATCAGGGCTGCGAACGGCGTCGTCTTCCAGACATCGGCGAGGACGATCACGGCCATCGCGTAGCCATGCTCGCCGAGCCAGACCACGTCGCCACCTGGCAGGCCCAGCGTCGAGAGGACATTGGTGACCAGGCCCAGGTTGGGCTGGAACATCGTCTCCCAGGTGATGGCGCTGACCACGGTGACCACCGCATAGGGCAGCAGGACCACGGTGCGTAGGAGCGCCCGGCCCTTGAACGCGAGGTTGAGCAACAGCGCCATAGCGGTGCCGAGCACCAGTTCGAGTGAGACCGAGAGCCCCGCGAAAAGGAAGGTCTGGCCGAAAGCGGCCCACCAGTGCGGCCCGCTAAGAGCGGTGATGTAGTTTTCCAGGCCGACGAAGCGGGACAGGCCTGCGGTGCGGACGCTGTACTGGTTCAGCGACAGCCAGAGCGCGTAGCCGATGGGGACGGCCGCCACCAGGGCCATGAGGACCAGGGACGGGGCGGTCATCCTGAACGCCAGCCGTCGCTCGGCCCGGTCGCGGCCGTTCACCCCGCGGCCGTTGGCACCGCGTCTCTTCACCCCGTGGCCAGGGGAAAGGGACTTGATAACCATCATCAGAAACTCGCCTTTGCGGCGGCGATCTCTTCGGCCATTGTCTTCACCGCGTCCTCGGTGGAGGCGGTGCCGGAAAGGACAGCGTAGACGTTTTTGTAGATCGCCTGGGAGATCTGCGGGTAGACCGGGGAGATCGGACGGGGCTTGGCGCCCTTGACCGAAGCGAGCAGTTCGGACGCGAATGGCATCTTCGCCAGGACAGCGGGGTCGGCGTAGGCGGCCTCGTTGACGGGGGCCTGCGAGAAGTCCATGGCCACGTGCTTCTGCCAGTCCGGTGTGGTGGCGAAGTCGATGAAGGCTACAGCCCCGGCCTGGTTCGTGGAGTGGGCAGAGATGGCCAAGTTCCAGCCGCCCAGGACGCCGGAGGCCTTGCCGCCTTCCCAGGCCGGAAGCGGAGCGACGCCGAAGGTGCCGGCAAGCGGGGTGGCATTGAGCAGGCGGTAGACATGCGGCCAGTTGCGCTGGTAGCCAAAGTTGCCGGACTCGTAGGCCAACCGGGCCGGGTCCTCGTTGTAGGTCAGGACCGCACGGTCTGCCGAGCCGTCCTTGAGGCCCTTGCTCATGAAGTCGAGCACCTCACGGGTCTCTGGCGAGTCGATCGCGATCTCGCCGGTTTCGTCCAGCACCTCTCCACCGGCGCTGTAGAGCATCTCCAGGAAGTTGACGGTGAGGCCCTCGTACTGTTTGCCCTGGTAGACGAAGCTGTTGCCGGGAGCCTCGGCCGCCTCAGCGTAGAGCTGTTGCCAGGTCTCCGGCTTGGCTACCTTGTCCTTCTGGTAGTACACGAGTCCCGCGTTGGTGAAGAACGGGGAAGCCCAGTACTTTTCCTCGTACTTTGCCGTTTCTACGGTGGAGGGGATGAGACGGTCCCGGTTGGCTTCAACGAGTTTGGTCTGGTCCAGCAGCCAGCCCTGGGAGGCGAACTCTGAGGTCCAGATGACGTCGGTGACGAAGATGTCGCATTCAGTGGACTTGCCTTCGAGCCGCTGCACGGCCTGCGTGCGGGCCTCGTCGGTGGTCGCTCCGATCTCGGTGTACTTGGCGGTGACCTTGCCGTTCGCTGTGGTGAAGGCCTCTGCCGTGCCCTTGTAGATGCCGGAGGCGTCTTTGCCGCCGCAGACATTGATACTGCCGGCAGCGTTGGCGGCCGACGCCGGATCGGCAGCCGCGGCGTTGTCCGCGCCTTGGGTGGCCGCGCCGCCACCACATCCGCTCAGGAGCAGGCCAGCGGCCATGGCCGCAGCCGCCATAGCAGTGGGTCGTGGTGAAGTACGTCGAGTTAAGTCCACAAGTGGCTCCTTTGCCTTGCCGGCGTCTTTTCGAGTGCAGGATGGAATCGATTCCAAAAGTGACCCAAAATGGGTGCCGTGGAGTGTTTGGAATCGATTCCAAAAGTGTGTCAGCCGCCACACGGAGCTGTCAACCCCTGCGTTAGTTCCTCGTCGAGTCCCGCACCACGAGCTCGTGGGGGAGGAACGTCCGGCCGCGGCGGTGAACCCCCGGCACTGTCATCCGCGCCAGGAGCTCTTCAAAAGCCAAACGGCCCATCTCATAGGCCGGCTGCCTGATCGTCGTCAGTTCCGGGACGCACATTTCCGCCTGCACGGAGTCGTCAAAGCCTGCCACGGCGATGTCGTCCGGCACACGCAGCCCGGCGTCGGTGATTTCGCGGACACACCCGGCGGCGACGGTGTCGCTGCCGCAGAACACGGCGTCGGGGAGGGGGGCGGAAGCCAGCAGTTTCCTGGTGAGGCTTCGCCCGGTGTGGAAGTCGAATTCACCTTCAACGAACAGCATCTGCTCCGGTGCCAAACCCGCTTCGTCGGCCGCCTCGCGAAAGCCTTTTTCGCGCAGCCTGCCGGAGCGGGCCGCCCGGTTGCCGATCATCGCCAACCGCCGTCCGCCGGTCTCAATGAGGTGCCGAGTGATGTCGAATGCGGCCTGCCGGTCATCGATGGAGACGCCAAACGCCGCCTCGGAGTCGGCGATCTCGCAGACCTGGACAACGCTGAGCTGCTCGGCCATTTCCTGGACGTCGTCATCAGGCATCGTCGGCGAAAACATGATCAGCCCGTCCACGGACCCGTTGCGCAGCATATCCACCAGCTGCTGTTCCCGCTCCAGGTCCCCGGCGGTCGGTGCGATGAGGCTGACATAGCCTGACAGTGCCGCGGCGTCGCCGACGCCGCGGAAGGCCTCGCTGATGACGGGCGAGTTCAGGTTCTTGGCTAGGGCCAGGACCCGCATGGTCCGGTCCCGCCGAAGATCGCGGGCAGAGGCCAGGGGACGGTAATTTAGGCGGCGGATGGCCGCGTTGACCTTTTCCTTGCTGGACTCGCTGACGGCCGGACTCTTGTTCAAGACGCGGGACACTGTCCCTACGGACACTCCTGCTGTCTTAGCGACGTCCTGGACTGTCGCTCGCGCCATTCGGTTGTCCTTCCGCGACCAGTGCTGATGGCCGTTGCCGCCATGCCCCTACCGGGCCGTGCTGCGGCCGGGTTTTCCTCAGCATAGCCGCACCCCGGCCGGCGCGCCGTCCTGCTGCCGATGGCCCTCAGCCGGTCACGCGCTCAGGCGTCAGCGGTTTCCATGACGGGTTCGCCGTTGAAGTACTTGAGCTGCCAGCCGTCAACCGCGTGGTGGTGGGCCAGATTGAGTACGGCGTTGTCCACGCTTTGAAGGGTGCGGCCGATAGCGCGGCTGAGGCTGACGCGAAGGAGCGTGCCGTGGGCGATAACCAGCACCCGGCCGCCGCGGAACTCCTCAGCAAGTGCTTCCAGGGCGGCCAGTCCACGGCTCGCTGCCTCGTCCTCGCTTTCGGCGCCCCGGAAGCCGCCGTCAATGCGCAATGCGTCCAGTTCCGGGCCCGCCTGCAGGCCCTCCGCGGGCCCAAAGCTGCGCTCGCTGAGTTCGGGGAGCCGACGGGCCACGGTGAGCCCAAGTCCGGCGGCGATCAGGTCTGCGGTCTCTGCGGCGCGGCTCAGCGGCGAGGACACAATCGCGTCCCATTCATGACCGGACACAACGGCGACGGCGTCACGCGCCTGGCCGCGGCCGACGTCGTTCAGCGGAATGTCGGTGGATCCCTGCAGCCTGCGCTGCGCATTCCAGTCTGTCTGGCCATGGCGGATGAGGGCGAAGGTCGTAAGGGTCATGCCCTCCATTGTCCCCGACGAGGTGCGGGCTCTGGAAACTGCAAGCGCCCGTCCCCGTCACCGATGTCCACGGGCCTCATGTTCGGCGGTGCTTCCCGCCCGGCATCCGGCTCACCGTAGACTGCTCGTGTGCTCTACGAGGAGTGTCCCGCGCCCGCCCGGCTGCAGCCCTACGTCAGCCATTTCTGGTTTGTGCGCGGCACCCCGGAGGCGAAGTACGAAAAGATCCTGCCGGGTCCTTTGGCCCACCTGATTCTGAACCTGTCCTCGCCGTACCGTCTCATCGATCCGTTTGCGGTGGCTCCGGACAAGGGAGCCAGGGAAGTGGCCGTTGGCTTCTATTCAGGCGTCCAGTCCAGCTACCTCATCAGCGAGAACCCGACGCACCTGTTCAACATCGGCGCAGCCTTGCAGCCCTACGGCATCGCGGCACTCACCGACCTGCCGCCGTCGGAACTGCAGGGAAAAGTGCAGGACACGGACGGTTTCCTGCCCGGCTTCACTGCCCTTCGCGCACGGCTGATCGGCGCCGGTCCCGCCGCCGCGTTCGACGCCCTGGAAAACTTCCTCACATCCCGGTTTAGCGGTGGAGCGGACCCGCGGACCGTGGAAGCCGTGGCCCGGTTGGCCGAGGAGGACGTTCCCGTGGCAGAGCTGGCCCGCAACCTGGGGGTCAACCCGTCCACCCTGCAGCGGCTCATGCTCCGCGACTGCGGCATCACCCCCAAAAGCTACGCCGATGTGTGCCGTTTCTACCGCTTCGCCAACGCTGCCGCCCGGCTGCCCGTGGACGGCTCAAGCGGCAAGGAGCTGCTGGCACTGGCCGACTACTACGACCAGCCCCACCTGATCCGCACCTTTCGGCGCTTCAGCGGCTTCACGCCGTCGGAATACCTCCGCCTGATCCGGGAACACGGGCCGGAATACGCCACTTTTGTGCCGCTCCAGAGCGTCGGGGACAGCCCGACGGCGGCACGCTGAGCAGGTGCGGATTCGGCCTGCGCGCGGTGCGGCTTTTGTACAATACGCCGCTGGCTGGCGGGCATAGGCTCCAAGCCAAGGACGCCGCGGAAGTGCGTCCCGGGGAAGGATGAAGGCGATGGACCTGGACATCAACTGGGTGGGTGTACTGCTTGCGGCGCTGGCGACATTCGTTGTGGGCGGTCTGTGGTACTCGGTGCTTTTTGCGAAAGTGTGGCAACGCGAGGCCGGTGTGACGGATGAGCAGCTGAAGCACGGAACCATTCGGGTTTTTGTGGGCTCGTTCCTGCTCGCAGTGGTCATGGCAGGGGTGCTGGCTGCGTTTATTGGCGACGGCGGTGCGGGCTTCGGCACATTGGCCGGGCTCGCTGCAGGGGTGGCCTGGGTGGCGGCCGCCCTGGGCATCAACTACCTCTTCGAACGCCGCAGCTTCACGCTGTTTGCCATCAATGCGAGCTACAACATCGTGGCGTTCACGGCGATGGGGGCGATCATCGGCGCCCTGCAGTAGCGGCAGCAGCGCAGTGCAGTAACCTCAGCAGCGCCGGCGGGCGTGGACGGTGCGGCGCTCAGCGCACCTCGAGGATGAGCGCCAGCAACCTGGCCGCTGCCGGCCGGGCGGCGTGCTCCTCCACCCACTGCGAGCGGGCCACTGCCTTGCTTACGGCCTGGGTGGTGATGCCAAGTTCCTGGGCAACCGCCTTCTGCTGCCCGCGGACGCCGGGAGTCATCAGGTCCAAAACGCGCCACTCAGCCCCTGACCTGTCCCGCACAATGTGCCCCAGGAGGCGCAGCACGGCTTCGGCCTCGTGGGCCACGTCAGCCAGCGGTCCCTCCACGGCCACCGGGACCCGGTCCTTGCCGTTCCGCAGCCGGTCCACGGCACGGCGTGCGTAAACCAGGCCATGGCCGGACGCGTCCTTGATGAGGTTTGGCAGCGGTTCGTTCACCGGACCCACGCCCAGCCCCACGTACCAGGAACCGGAGCGCAGGGCGATCAGCGCGGCCTCCACTGCCTGGTGCGGACAGTCCACGATGCCCTGGACTTCGTCTTCGACCGAGCGGTCGAAGTCCAGGCGCGCAGGGATATGCCGCAGGTCCTTGAGCAACTGCGGCACCCGGTCACCATCGCGCCGGCTGTCCGTTTGATTGATGGTCAGCGTGAACATTCTGGGTACACCCTACCCGGTGGTACGGATCAGGGAAGTGCCTTAATTCAGGCCTGGTCGAGCCTGGTGGCAGAGCTGATCTGAATGGGCGCAAGCGCCTGCAGCCCGGCAGATCCCGGGGGCCGGAGGCCGGATTCGGCCATGGCCTGCTGCATCGCGGTAACCAGCCGGTCCGGGGTCCGTTCCGTGCTGAAAGTAAAGAAGCCCGGCGAGGGCGCAATCCAACTCCCACAAGGGCAGGCAGCCACTTCCACGCTATATGCCAGGACAGTTCGGTGTGCCGCAGCCGCCCCAGCCTGGCCGCATAGAGCCGTTCAGCGCGGCGTACCAGCCAGGTTCTCTGGGTGTCACCCACGCTCTGCCAACCGGAGGACTCGACCACCGGCTGGCCGTTCCCCAGCGTCTTCGTCCGTTTGCGTGCATTCTGGACGAGCGCAGGATCGCCGTAGGCTTCCGTTCCTGCCGCTCCTTGGGTTCCCGCCATGGTCATCCCCCTCTGCCTGCGTCGAATCAACGCTTACGAACCTACCTGCTGCGCGGAGCGAGCCGCGATGGGGAGGACGGCCCATCACGGTGGTGGACGCGTTTGCTGAGCGTGAACCAGCTACAACGGTTGCGAGTGCGGCGGTCATCTGTTCGGATGGGAGCAACGGCCGCAGCGGCGGCAGGTGCGAGCTAAGGATGGCTATGACCGGCAACGTGGCGCAGGACGAACTCGAACTCGTGGACCGCTGGTGGCGGGCCGCGAACTACCTATCGGTGGGCCAGATCTATCTGCGCTCCAACCCGCTGCTCCGGAAACCGCTCGCCGCGGAGGACACAAAATCCCGGCTGCTGGGCCACTGGGGCACCACCCCGGGGCTGAACTTCGTGTACGCGCACCTGAACCGGCTGATCCGACGTGACGCCCAGGAGATGCTGTTTGTGGCCGGGCCTGGCCATGGCGGCCCGGCGGTGGTGGCCAACGCCTGGTTGGAGGGCACCTACTCCGAGATCTATGGGCATGTGGGCAATGACGAAACCGGCATGGCTGAGCTGTTCCGGCAGTTTTCCTATCCCGGCGGCATCCCCAGCCATGCGGCACCGGAGACCCCCGGCTCCATCAGCGAGGGCGGAGAACTGGGGTACGCGCTGGCGCACGCCTACGGGTCGGTGTTCGACAATCCCCAACTGGTCACCGCCGTCGTGATTGGGGACGGCGAGGCGGAGACCGGACCGCTGGCGGCGAGCTGGCATTCGCACAATTTCCTGGACCCCGCCACGGACGGCGCCGTGCTGCCCATCCTGCACCTGAACGGCTACAAGATCGCCAACCCCACCATCCTTGCCCGGATGCCGGAGGGCCAGTTGGAACAGCTGCTGCGGGGCTATGGCCATGAGCCGCATTTCGTGACCGTCACCGATGCGGACAACACCGCCCAGGCGCACCGGGATTTTGCGGCGGCGCTTGAGGAGTGCCTGGCCGAAATCGGGGCCATCCAGGACTCCCGCCGCGGCACTGCGGAAGGCGCTGCCACCGATGGGGACGGGGCAGCGCCGCGCTGGCCCATGATCGTGCTGCGCTCGCCGAAGGGCTGGACCGGACCGAAGATTGTGGACGGCCAGCAGGTGGAGGGCACGTGGCGGAGCCACCAGGTCCCGCTCGCCGAAGTCCGCACGAATCCTGAGCACCTCCAGCAACTCGAGGAATGGCTGCAGTCCTACCGACCGGACGAATTGTTCGACGGCGATGGCCGGCTCCGTCCTGATATCGCAGAGGCTGCTCCCACCGGCGATTTCAGGATGAGCGCCACCCCGCACGCCAACGGCGGGCTGCTGCGCCGTGCGTTGGAGCTGCCCTCGTACGGGGCCCACGCAGTAGAGGTGCCGGAGCCAGGTACGGAGCGGATCAGCCCCATGATCACGCTGGGTTCGTGGATGCGGGACGTGATCTCGCTCAACATGGAGAATTTCCGCCTTTTTGGCCCGGATGAGACAGCATCCAACCGGCTCCAGAACGTCTATGAGGTCACCGACAAGGTGTGGCAATACCGGATTGACGACGCCGACGAGCACCTTGCGCGCTCCGGCCGGGTGCTTGAGGTGCTCAGCGAGCACCTGTGCCAGGGCTGGCTGGAGGGCTACCTCCTGAGCGGACGGCATGGCGTGTTCAGCTGCTATGAGGCTTTCATCCACATTGTCGACTCGATGTTCAACCAGCACGCCAAGTGGCTGAAGGTGCACCGCAAGCTCCCGTGGCGCCAACCAGTGGCTTCGCTGAATTACCTGCTGTCCTCGCATGTCTGGCAGCAGGACCACAACGGGTTCTCGCACCAGGATCCGGGCTTCATAGACCACGCGGTGAACAAGAAGGCCGAGGTCATCCGGGTCTACCTGCCGCCGGATGTGAACACGCTGCTCTCAGTCATGGAACACTGCCTGGCATCAACGGATTATGTGAACATCGTGGTCAGCGGCAAGCAGCCCTCGCCCACGTGGCTGGGGCCGGCCGACGCTGCGAACCACTGCCAGAGGGGGCTGGGCATCTGGGGTTTTGCAGGTTCCGAGGTATCCGGCGAGGAGCCCGACGTCGTCCTGGCCTGTGCCGGCGACGTGCCCACTGTCGAGACAGTCGCGGCTGCGGAGCTGTTGAAGCGCGGCGTTCCGGGGCTAAAGGTCCGCGTGGTCAACGTGGTGGACCTGATGCGGCTCCAAGATGCGAGTGAGCACCCGCACGGCCTCCCGGCGTCGGACTTTGACGGAATCTTTACCCCGGACAAACCTGTCATTTTCGCCTACCACGGCTATCCGGCGCTGATCCATCGGCTGACGTACCGGCGGACCAACCAGGAGGGCCTGCACGTGCGCGGCTACAAGGAAGAGGGGACTACCACCACGCCGTTCGACATGGCCATGCTCAACGGCATCGACCGGTTCCAGCTGGCCATCGACGCCATCGACCGTGTACCGGGCCTGGCGGAGAAGCATTCGCTGGTCCGCCAGAGCCTCCAGGACCGGCGGATGCAAGCGCGCGAACACACCCGCATACACGGCGAGGACCCGGAGGACCTCCGCAACTGGACCCTGGGCGGCAGCAGCTAAATGTCGACGAGGCCGGCGAGCTCGACGGACGGCACATGGATCCAGCCTTCGGTCAGTGCTGCCGCGGCATGGGTTCCTGGCGGCACGACGGCCTGCTTCTGGATGACGGCCCGGGCGGGCGTCGAAATTCAGGTGTCCCCTACCCCACGGAGCTAAACGGACCGGTACTGAAGGGCCCCGGGGATGCCGCCTGTTTCGCCGAGGCTGTCACCCCGGGCAAAAGCGGCCCACAGGCTCCGCAACTCCCGGCCCACGGCATTGATCTCATCCCATGTTGCTCCCGTGAGGAGTCCGGCGGCGGCCCAGGTCTGCTGATTGCCGAACAACAGCGGCAGGTCGACGGTATGCGCGGCGCGATAGTAGTTCCCGGGGGCGCCCCAGGAGATGACGTAGCTGTGGGCCTTGCCGCCGGCGTGTGCATGGCGCCGGGCAAACTTCCGGGCTGCTCGGCCGTACACCGCCTCCGTCACGGCCCAGTTGATGGCTTTGACGGCGGCGTTTCCGATGCCGGGGACTTTGCCCAGCCGGCTGACCAGGGGGCTCCGGGGAAGGAAAAGCCGTGCCTCGTCGGCTGTATGCCCGATCAGCACCTCGATGTCCGGAGCCGTCACATTCCAGGCGGCCTCGATGTCGGCCTCCGGCGGAAGGGGAGCGTGCCCGTACTGCGTACCGAACGGCATGGCCGCCATGAGCCCGTACTTTCGGGCCACCTGGGACACGCGGTCCTCGACGGCCACCACTTCCATGGCAGGAGTGTCTTCCGTGACTGCCTCCGCAGCGATGCCCATGGCGTGGCTCATCTTGTGCCGGCCGCGGGTGATGCCAAGGGGAGCACTTTGGATGATGGCCCGCTGGAACAGCGACGGCGCTTCGGGCGTCGCCATGAGGTGGGCCACGGAGTCGCCACCGGCTGACTGGCCGAACGCGGTAACACGTCCTGGATCGCCGCCGAAGGCAGCAATATTGCGCTGCACCCAGCGGAACGCTTCCAGTTGGTCGAGCAGGCCGAGGTTGGCGGGCCGTCCGGTGCCGGTGGCCAAGTAGCCGAACAGGCCCAAGCGGTAGGTTACCGAGACAACAATCACCCGGTTTTCAGCCACCAGTGATGTGGCGTCGAAGATTGCCAGGTCACCGGAACCGGAAGTGTAGGAACCGCCGTGCAGCCACACCATGACCGGGACCCGCTCATCCTCGGCCAAGCCGGCAGGCACGGTGATGGACAGGCGCTGGCAGTCCTCGCTGCCGGGAAGCTCGCCGTAGTGGGTGCCGAGGATGTCATCCAGGAACGGGACTGGCCCCTGCGGGCAAGCGGGCGCGAGGGTAGTGGCGGCGAAGTCAGTGGCCCAGTCCGGTATGGCCGCCGGAGGTTGAAAGCGGGCCGCTGTGGCGTAGGGGATCCCCGTAGCGCGCAGCACGTCACCGTCCCGCCAACCGCTGACCGGACCGCACGGAGGATTAAACGAAGGCTCGGAACTCACAGGGCTACGATTCCACAGATTTACTTTTGGAGGGGCAACAGAAAATCCCCGCCTCCCGGACATTTCCCCCTCGCATGACGCGGGGATTTGTCCGGGAGGCGGGGATTTTGCGGCGGGGCGCTTAGTGCGCGGCCGGCACGTAACGCTTGATGGAAGCTTCCAGCTCGGCCTCGGCGGCGGCGCGGTCGCCCCAGCCTTCGGCCTTGACCCACTTGCCGGGCTCCAGGTCCTTGTAGCGGGTAAAGAAGTGCTCGATTTCCTTGATCAGGAACTCGCTGACGTCGCTGACTTCCTGGATGTGGTCAAAGCGGGCGTCAACCGGGACGCACAGGACCTTGGCGTCTCCGCCGCCGTCGTCGGTCATGTTGAAGACGCCGATGGGGCGGGACTCAACAATGACGCCGGGGAGCAGGTCAAAGTCCTGCAGGAGCACCAGTGCATCCAGCGGATCGCCGTCTTCGCCCAGGGTGTTTTCGAAGAAACCGTAGTGCGTGGGGTACTGCATGGAGGTGAAGAGGACGCGGTCCAGGCGGACGCGGCCGGTCTCGTGGTCAACTTCGTACTTGACGCGGGACCCCTTGGGGATCTCGATGGTGACGTCGTGCTTCATGGAATGCTCCTCGGCAATTGCAGGGGGTTCGCGGCACAGTAGACGCTCAGCAAAATGGAGTGTCGGTGCCGCCGACTACTATTGAGGATATAGCGAGAGGCCCAGGTTTCAGGAACTTGCGGGGAAATTTCAGGACTTGAGGACCAGCACCAACATGAAGGAAACATCGGGGCCCGCAGGGTTCGGGGCGCCGTTCACGGATGCGTTGCGGCGCACCCTCCACCGCGGAGTGAAGGCCTGGCCCACGGCGCTGCTCCTGGTTTTGATCCTTATCCTGGCGCTCCCCGCCGGCTGGCTGCTTGCCCCCGCCTTCACGGGTCCGGCTTCGGTCCAGGCGCCCGAAACGCCAGCCTGGCAGCAGGCTCCCACGTCACTTTCCACCCGGCAGGGCCTGTCCCCGTTGACGGATTCCGCGCCGGTACCGGTACCAGCAGCCGTCACGGCCCAGTTGGAACCGGTGTTAAAGCCCGACGGCGGCGGTACTTTCACCGGGATGGTCCAGGATGCGCTCACCGGCCAGGTCCTCTTTGACCGCGGCGGTTCGGAGAACCGAATTCCCGCGTCCAATATGAAGCTGTTGACCGCGGTCGCAGCCCTGCGGGTCCTGGGGCCGGACGAGCGGTTCAGCACCAGAGTGGTCGCCGGTCCCACGCCCAGCCAAGTGGTGCTGGCCGGCGGCGGCGACGTCCTCCTGGGAACGGGGAAGTCCGCGCCGGAGCAGGTAATGGGCCATGCCGGGCTTGCCACGCTGGCCGAAGCTACCGTAGCTGCCCTGCAGGAGAACGGCGCAACCGGGGAGCTGACGGTCCTGGTGGACGACTCCCTGTTCAGCGGCCCGTCCCTGAATCCGGCCTGGGCGTCCGGCGACGTTGAGGCCGGCGAAGTGGCCCCGCTGTACCCCCTGGCATTGAATTCCGCGCGGTTCGATCCCGCCGTCATCACCGGACCGCGCCCGCAGGATTCCGCGATCACCGCAGGGGAGGCGTTCGCCGAGCAGCTCAAGGCGGCAGGTGCTGCCGCGGGACTGACGGTGGCGGCTGGCGTCGGGCGTTCCAGCGCGCCGGAGGACAGTGACCCAACCGTCCTGGCCGAGGTCCAGTCCGCCACCGTGGGGGAGCAGGTCGACCTGATGTTGCAGACCTCGGACAACTACCTCGCGGAGGTCCTGGGCAGAATGGCGGCCGCCGCCCAGGGGCAACCGGCCAGCAACGACGCCGCCACCGCCACAGTCCGTGCCCAGCTCACCGAACTTGGGATCCCCACCGATGCCATGCGGCTCGCGGACGTGTCCGGGCTGGCGCTGGACAACCAGGTCTCGGCCCGCCAGTTCTCCGAAGTGGTGCGGGCCATCACCTCCGGAACGGACCTCAGGCTGCGGGCCGCGCTGGCCGGATTCCCGGTGGCCGGCCTGACCGGAACGCTGGACACGCGTTACGGGGACAGCTCCACCGCAGGCGGTGCCGGGCTGGTGCGGGCCAAAACCGGGACGCTGAATTCGGTGATCGCCCTCAGCGGTTACGTGGTGGACGCCGACGGCCGGCTGCTGGTGTTCTCGTTTATCGGCAACGGGCTCACCCCCGGGGCGGGCGGGAACAAGGAAGCCCTCGACAGGGCCGCCACGGCGCTCGCGGCCTGCGGCTGCCGCTAGGAACGTTCGCCAGGGAATCACAGAATCCGCGTGTCGGCGGCGGGAAAGTCTTAGCGGCCCTCGCCCGCATTGGCGGTGCGGCCCAGCACCGTTCATGAAGGCGGGGACCGGTCTGGCGGGCTCCGGCGGCGCCTGCCGGGGGTTCGCCGGTCAGCGAACTTAAGGACGTTCCGCGGTCTGCTGTGTTCTGATGGGAACTATGGAGTCCACCGCACGTGATTCGTCCGCACCGGCGTCGTCCAGCCCGGCCCAGGCCCTGATCAACTGGGACCTCGCCGCGTCCACAGCTGCACGGCTGACACCGGCGGGACCCATACTGTCATCGGCGGAAATCGGTGACGCCGTGGACAGCCTGCGGCGGCTGGCGGACGCCTCAGTGCACCATGTGCACCACATCACCGGGCTGGAAGCGGCGCGGGATCTGCGGGACTCGTCGGTGCTCATAGTGGACCGGGCATCCTGGGCCAAGGCCAACACCCAAAGCTTCGCGGTGATGCTGAAGCCGGCCATGGAGAAAATGCTGGAAAGCCGCCGCGGAACGGTCAGCCCGGCTGCGGCCAGCGTCAGCGGTGCCATCACGGGCAGCCAGCTGGGCGCCGTCCTGGCTTTCCTCTCCAGCAAGGTCCTGGGCCAGTACGATCCCTTCGCGGCCCTGGCCGAAGGCTCCAATGCACCGGCGGGCGGCAGGCTGCTCCTGGTGGCCCCCAATATCGTTTCCGTCGAGCGTGAACTCAACGTCACGCCGGAGGACTTCCGGCTCTGGGTCTGCCTGCACGAACAGACGCACCGCGTGCAGTTCGCCGCCGCGCCTTGGCTGCGCCACCACATGCTTTCCGAGATCGACAACCTCAGCGGGCACCTGCTGGGCAACGTTGACTCCCTCTTGGAGCGTGCCTCCGCCGCGGCGCGCTCCCTCAAGGACCGGACAGCCACGGGCAACACTCCCGGCCGCGGTGCCATCCTGGACCTCCTGCAGAACCCCGAAGAGAAGGCTTCCCTTTCCCACCTCACGGCCGTGATGAGCCTGCTGGAAGGCCACGCCAACGTGGTGATGGACGCCGTTGACGCCAGCATCGTGCCGTCGGTGAAGACCATCCGGCAGCGCTTCAACGATCGCGGCAAGGACCGTGGCGTGATCGAAAAGTTCATCCGCAGCCTGCTGGGCCTGGACGCTAAGATGCGCCAGTACTCGGACGGCGCCAAGTTCGTCCGTGCCGTGGTGGATGTTGCCGGGATGCAGGGTTTCAACCGGGTCTGGGAATCGGCAGAAAACCTTCCTACTGAACCTGAAATCCACGACGCCAAGATCTGGCTTGACCGGATGGGCCTCTAATTGCCTGAAGCGCCTCACGCCCGCTCCGGGTTTCACAGCGGACGACGGCGGCCCGGCAGGCTGGCGCCCGTCGTCGGCACTGCGCGCAAGGCGCTCCAGAACGCGCTGGCGGACGCCGGCTTTCCGGCGCACGTAGTGGTGGCCTGCAGCGGCGGGCCCGACTCCCTGGCGCTTGCCGCCGTCGCAGCCTACTTCGCCCGCCGCGGCCACGTGGACGGGCACCCGGTGACGGTGGGCGCCGTGGTGGTGGATCACCAGCTGCAGCCAGGCTCCGCTGACGTGGCCGTCCGGACCGCGCACACGCTCAAGGAGTTGGGCCTGGCCCCCGTGGAGGTGCGGACCGTTATTGTCGCGCCCAGAGGCATGGGACCGGAGGCTGCCGCCCGTGATGCCCGCCATGCCGCCCTTGAGGCTGCAGCCGCGGAACAGGGAGCCGGGGCAATCCTCCTGGGCCACACCCTGGATGACCAGGCCGAACAGGTTCTCCTGGGGTTGGCCCGCGGTTCGGGGACCAGGTCCCTGGCCGGGATGAGGCCTGCCAGGGGGATGCTGCTGCGGCCGTTCCTGGGACTTCGCCGTGCGGACACCCTGGAGATCTGCCACGCCGAGGAACTCGAACCCTGGCATGACCCCAGTAACGCGGACCCGGCGTTCGCTCGCTCCCGGACCCGCGTAGAAGTGCTGCCGCTGCTCGAAGAGAAGCTCGGGCCCGGCGTCGCAGAATCCTTGGCCAGGACGGCGTCCATCCTCCAGTTGGACGCCGACTACCTCGAGGACGTGGCGGAGCGCACGTTTGCGGCCTTGGCGGAACGCTCCGGAGCCGAAGTGAGCCTTCCGGAGGAGGCCTTGGGGGAACTTGCGCCGGCCATCAGGTTCCGGGTCATCGCGAAGGCGGCTGCCGACGTCGGGGGCCAGCAGCCCAGCTACCAGAGGCTCCTCGCGGCGGAAGCGCTGCTGCGAAGGCAGGGATCGGCCGGCCCGGTTGAGCTACCCGGAGGAGTGAGTGTCTACCGGTTGTCGCTGGCCCAGCTGCAGGCAGCAAACCGGCCCGCCAGGGACGCCGCCCAGCCCGATGGCAGCAGTCCCGTTCCCCGGGAAGCCCCCCGCTGTGGGAAGCTAGTATTCCGGCCTCAAAAACCGCCCCAAAATTAGTCGCACCCCGCATCTACACAGGAGCCATTGGTGGATTCAAACGACGTCCAGGCAGACCTCAAGCACGTTCTCTACACCAAGGAACAGATCCAGCAGCGGATCTCCGAACTCGCTGCCGAGATCGACAAGGACTACGAAGGCCGTGAAATCCTCATTGTTGGCGTGCTCAAGGGTGCGGTGATGGTCATGGCAGACCTCGCCCGCGCGCTGCACAGCCACATCTCCATGGACTGGATGGCTGTTTCCTCCTACGGCTCCGGCACCCAGTCCTCCGGGGTTGTCCGCATCCTCAAGGACCTGGACACGGACCTCATGGGCAAGGACGTCCTGATCGTCGAGGACATCATCGACTCCGGCCTGACGCTGTCTTGGCTCAAGACCAACCTGGAGTCCCGCGGCACTGCTTCGGTGGAAATCTGCACCGCCTTCCGTAAGCCCACTGCCGCCAAGGTGGAGATCGACGTTAAATACGTCGGATACGACATCCCCAACGAGTTTGTTGTGGGCTACGGCCTGGACTACGCAGAAAAGTACCGCAACCTGGACTTCGTGGGCACTTTGGCGCCGCACGTCTACGAGTAACCCGCGCTTCCCTGCCGCGCACCTGTTGTAAGGGCGGTCTCTTTCGGGAGGCCGCCTTTTGCACACCCGGACAACCAGCATGTGGAAGAGAAGTTGAACAACAAGAACATTGGCATCAAGGACGTAGCAGTCGCCGCCGGAGTGTCCGCCACCACGGTCTCGCACGTCCTCAACGATGTCCCGTACGCGCGGATAAGCGCCGAGACCCGGGAAAAGGTGAAGGCCGCGGCGGTGCAGCTCGGCTACGGCCCCAACCGCCTGGCCCAGGCGCTGCGCACGCAGCGCACCGGCTTGCTGGGGCTGGTCAGCGAGGATATCGCAACTACGCCCCATGCGGGCAGGATCATTCTGGGCGCAGATGACGCCGCACGTGCCCGCGGCTACAACCTCATGATCATCAACACGTCCGCGTCGGCCAGCCATGAATCCAGGAAGTCAGACGTTGATGCCCTGCTGGAGCGTCGGGTGGACGGCATTTTGTACGCCACCATGTACCACCGCATCCTGGATGTGCCCGGCAATCTCGCAAACGTCCCGGCGGTACTGGTGGACGCCGTCAGCAGCGGGGCAACCATCGCCGCCGTTGTCCCCGACGAAGAAGCCGGAGCCAGGACGGCGGTCACCACCCTGCTGGCCGCCGGGCACACCCGCATCGGCTTCCTCAACAACACCGACGACGTTCCGTCCACTCACGGCCGCCTCCGGGGGTTCCGGAAGGCCCTGTCCGAGGCAGGGCTCGACGGCGGTGCCGCGCCGGTGCACACCGGACCGTCCGAAGTGCAGGGCGGCTATGAGGCGGCACGCAGGATGCTGCAGCTCAGCGATCCCCCCACGGGCATCTTCTGCTACAACGACCGGATGGCCATGGGCGCCTACCGGGCCGCGGCCGAGCTGGGACGTGCCATCCCCGCTGACCTGTCCATTGTGGGCTTCGATGACCAGGAACTCATCGCCGGCAACCTGCATCCAGGCCTCACTACGCTGGCCCTGCCGCACTACGAAATGGGTGCCTGGGCCACAGGAACGCTGATTGACGCCATTGAGGGCAAAGGCGACCTCGCCGGGCTGGCGCTGGATCCGACGGTCCTGGACTGCCCGCTGGTCACCCGCGGATCCGTCGCGCCGCCCCGGTCCTGACCGCTACGCCCACAGGGAACTTTTGTGCCATACCGTGCGTGATTTACTCCGAACGGTGTATAGCTAGAAGCTGACGCAGCACCACACGCGCGCAGACCACTCGCCGTGCAGCACTACCAGGAGGGACGGGGCGAATCCCCGAACAGATGAAAGCTAAGAGTTTCTTCAAGGGCCCGGGCATCTGGATCGTTGTTGTTATCGGCATGCTCCTTGTGGCCTTTGCAACGCTGGCTCCCGGCGGTGCCGCCCGGATCGACACGAACAAGGGCCTGGAGCTGCTGTCTGAAAACCAGGTTGAGCAGGCGAAGATCTTCGACGGCGAAAACCGCGTGGACCTGGTGCTCAAGGAAAACCTGCAGCTCAACGGCCAGGACAAGGGCAAGAGCGTCCAGTTCTTCTTCGTTGATGCCCGTGCGGTGGACGTGGTCAAGGCCGTCACCGATGCCAAACCTGCCAGCGGCTACACGGACCAGCCAATCGAGAGCAACTGGTTCTCCGGACTGCTCTCGCTCCTGATCCCGGTCATCCTCCTCGGTGCCTTGTTCTGGTTCCTGATGACCCGCATGCAGGGCGGCGGTTCCAAGATCATGCAGTTCGGCAAGTCCAAGGCCAAGATGGTCAACAAGGACATGCCGCAAGTGACTTTTGTTGACGTTGCCGGTGCGGACGAGGCCGTTGAGGAGCTCCAGGAAATCAAGGAGTTCCTGCAGGAGCCGGCAAAGTTCCAGGCGGTGGGGGCCAAGATCCCCAAGGGCGTGCTGCTCTACGGCGCTCCCGGAACCGGCAAAACCCTCCTGGCCCGGGCCGTTGCGGGCGAAGCCGGCGTGCCTTTCTTCTCCATCTCCGGCTCGGACTTCGTTGAGATGTTCGTCGGTGTGGGCGCGTCCCGCGTCCGCGACCTCTTCGAGCAGGCCAAGGCCAACTCTCCCGCCATTATCTTCGTTGACGAAATCGACGCAGTGGGCCGCCACCGTGGCGCCGGCATCGGCGGCGGCAATGACGAACGCGAGCAGACCCTCAACCAGCTGCTGGTTGAAATGGACGGCTTCGACGTAAAGACCAACGTCATCCTGATCGCCGCCACCAACCGTCCCGATGTCCTGGACCCGGCACTGTTGCGTCCCGGCCGTTTTGACCGCCAGATTTCTGTGGACGCCCCGGACCTGATCGGACGCGACCAAATCCTGCAGGTGCACGCCAAGGGAAAGCCGATGGCCCCGGGTGTTGACCTCAAGGCTGTGGCCAAGAAAACCCCGGGCTACACCGGTGCAGACCTCGCCAACGTACTCAATGAAGCGGCGCTCCTCACGGCACGTTCCAACGCCAACCTCATCGATGACCGCGCCTTGGACGAGGCCATCGACCGCGTCATGGCAGGCCCGCAGAAGCGCAGCCGCGTTATGAAGGAACACGAACGCAAGATCACCGCGTACCACGAGGGCGGACACGCCCTGGTGGCAGCGGCGCTGCGGAACTCGGCCCCGGTCACCAAGATCACCATCCTGCCCCGTGGCCGCGCCCTGGGCTACACGATGGTGGTTCCGGATAACGACAAATACTCCGTCACCCGCAACGAGCTCTTGGACCAGATGGCCTACGCCATGGGTGGCCGCGTGGCTGAGGAGATCGTGTTCCATGACCCCTCTACTGGGGCATCGAATGACATCGAGAAGGCCACGGCGACGGCCCGCAAGATGGTCACCGAGTACGGCATGAGCGAACGCGTGGGTGCCGTCCGCCTCGGCCAGGGCGGCGGCGAGCCGTTCCTTGGCCGCGACGCCGGGCACGAGCGCAACTATTCCGACCAGATCGCCTACGTGGTGGATGAGGAAGTGCGCCGCCTCATCGACCAGGCGCACGACGAGGCTTACGCCATCCTCACCGAGAACCGCGACGTCCTGGACCAGTTGGCACTGGAACTCCTGGAACGCGAAACCCTCAACCAGTCCGAGATCGCCGATATCTTCGCCGACATCCGCAAGCGTGACTTCCGCGAAGTCTGGTTGTCCAAGGAGACCCGCCCGGTCCAGCAGGCGGGCCCAGTGGAATCCCGCCAGGAGAAGGCTGAGCGCGAAGCCCAAGAGGAAGCAAAGCAGGCCCGCCTCGAGGAGCCGCTGGACGCGCAGCCCCCGCACCCGCAGGGTGTCCCGGAGGACGCAGCGTTCCAGGGCGGCGTCCCCGACTCGGGGCCTGACGGCGTCCACGGCTAAGCTTTCTTCTGTGAACCACTTCGACGACGACGACATCCACTCCTCCGCCGGACACCCGGCGGAGGACGGCCACCACCACAAAAAGCATGAGAAAGTGGACCGGCCGCGGATCGAAGCTGCTGTCCGCGAAATCCTGCTGGCTATCGGCGAGGACCCGGACCGCGGCGGCCTGCAGGACACCCCGAAGCGCGTGGCCAAGGCCTACGCCGAGGTGTTCGCCGGGCTGCACCACGATCCGGCGGACATCCTGTCCACCAAGTTCGACCTCGACCACGAAGAATTGGTCCTGGTCAAGGACATCCCGTTCTATTCCACGTGCGAGCACCACCTGGTCCCGTTCCACGGGGTGGCGCACGTGGGCTACATTCCCTCGCACGATGGCAAAGTGACCGGGCTCAGCAAGCTGGCACGGCTTGTGGACATGTACGCCCGTCGCCCGCAGGTGCAGGAGCGACTCACCACCCAGATCGTTGAAGCAATGGTCAGCCACCTCAAACCCCGCGGCGCGATCGTCGTGGTTGAATGCGAGCACATGTGCATGTCCATGCGCGGTGTCCGCAAGCCCGGAGCGAAAACCGTCACCAGTGCGGTACGCGGGCAGCTCCATGACCCGGCCACCCGCGCCGAAGCCATGAGCCTCATCCTCGGAAGGTAAGTATCAGACCATGGACTCACTAGCTGCAGCCCCGGGAACCGGGCCCGCAACATCTCCGCTGCCCATCCTGCGCAAACCGCGTCCGGCCGCGAAGTTCTCCGACCTGCCCACCGACCGCACCCTGGTCATGGGCATCCTCAACGTCACCCCGGACTCCTTCAGCGATGGCGGCAAGCATCCGACGGCGGACACCGCCATCGCCGCCGGCCTCCGGATGTTCTACGCAGGGGCTGACATCATCGACGTCGGCGGTGAGTCGACCCGTCCCGGCGCCGAGGACGTCAGCCCGGAAGAGGAACAGCGGCGGGTGATCCCCGTGATCGAGGCCCTGGTCAAGGCAGGCGCGCTGGTCAGCATAGACACCACCCATGCCTCTACGGCAGCTGCTGCGGTGGAAGCCGGCGCAGCCATCATCAACGACGTTTCCGGCCTCACCCTGGAGCCGGAAATGGCCGAGCTCGTGGCAGCGTCCAAGGTGCCCTACGTGCTGACGCACCGCCGCGGCGACGCCCGCACCATGAATTCGCTGGCCGAGTACAAGGACGTTGCCGGGGAAGTGGTGGCAGAACTCGCCGGGGTACGGGACAAGCTCTACGCAGCCGGGGTCGGGCAGGACCAGATCATTGTGGACCCGGGCCTGGGCTTCGCCAAGAACGACGCCCAGAACTGGGAGCTCCTGCAAAACCTGGACCAACTGGAGAGCTTGGGGCACAAAATCCTGATAGGTGCCTCCCGGAAGCGATTCCTGGGCACCCTGCTCACGGTGGCAGGAAAGTCCGCCGCCCCGGAGGAGCGGGACGCCGCCACCGCGGCCATCACTGCCATCAGCGCGTTCCGCGGGGCCTGGGCGGTCCGCGTGCACGACGTCGGCCCCAGCCTTGACGCCGTCAAGGTTGCCTCACGCTTGGCTTCCGCCCGCACAACACACTAGGGCCGGGGGACCCATGGACAGGATTACGCTGAGCGGTGTCACCGCCGTCGGCCATCATGGCGTGTTCGATTTCGAACGCCGCGACGGCCAGCCCTTTGTGGTGGACGCCGTGCTGCACCTGGACTTTTCCGGTGCGGCCGCCTCGGATGATGTCCGGGACACCGCGCACTACGGCGAGGTGGCGGAGCGCATCACAGGCTGGATCACGGGCGAACCCGTGAACCTGATCGAGGCCCTGGCTGTGCGGATTGCCGAGGACCTGCTTAGCGAATACCGGCTCCACGCCGTGGAGATCACCGTCCACAAACCCAAGGCGCCCATCGAAGTCCCCTTCGGCGACGTGTCCGTCAGCGTGTACCGGGAGCGGACATGACCACCGGCTATACCAAGGCGGTGCTTGCGCTCGGCAGCAACCTGGGCGAACGGAACGACACCCTTTCCGAAGCAGTAGCTGACCTCGTGGATCCGCCGGAGGTCCGCCTGCTGGCCGTCTCTCCGGTGGTGCAGACGAAGGCGGTAGGTGGTCCTGCCGGCCAGCCGGACTTCCTGAACATGGTCATCACCGTGGAAACCACCCTGTCCCCGGCCAAGCTCCTGGAGCACTGCCAGTCCGTGGAGAACAAGCACCACCGTGTCCGCGAGGTGCGCTGGGGGCCGCGAACGCTCGACGTCGATATCATCACCTATGGCGACTTCACCAGCGAGGACCCGGACTTGACCCTGCCTCATCCCCGCGCTGCGGAACGCGCCTTCGTGCTTTATCCGTGGTCCCTGATCGAACCGGCCGCCATGCTGAACGGTGAACGCATCAGCGCGCTGGCCGTCCGCGCCTCCGACTTTGACGACCTTGCCCCGTTTGACGGCTTCGGCGACTTCGACGGCGTCCCCACTGCCGGGGCGGTTGAATAGGCCATGAAACCGATCAACCCCCTCCGCCTGCTGCTGATCGGCCTGATCCTGGCCGTCGCCGGCTGGGCTGCCACCGTCCTGACCAACCGGTACAGCATGGCCACGCCAGTCCTGCCCGTTACGGCCCTGGCCACCATGGGCGTGATCGTGGCCATCACCCTTATCCTTGGCATCCGGATCCTGCGGTGGCGCAACAGCAACCGGGACAGTACCAAAAAGAAGACTGTTCTTGACCCCATCCTGGCCGCCCGGACCCTGGTCCTGGCCCAGGCCTGCGCCTATGCCGGCACGGTACTCCTGGGCTGGCACGTCGGCATTTTCCTGGACCAGCTGAGGGTCTGGAGCCTGCGCAGTGACCAAGGCATTACCTGGGTGGCGCTTGCCCAGGCCGGTGGCGGCCTCGTGATGATTGTGGTGGGACTCTTAGTGGAGCGCTTTTGCAAGATTCCGCCGGAGGACACTGAAACGCCGGGCGAGGGCCAGCGTGGCCGGAGCCCGCGCGGCGAAGCCGCTGGGGAAGGCGAATATGCGTACCGAGGCGATTGATCCGCCGGGCATCACCTGGCAACGGGTGTCGCCCAAATACGTCACAGTCCGGCTGGTGGAGTGGGCCCTCGGGAACCTCATCACGGTGCTTGTGCTGTGCCTGCCGCTGGTCTTTGTGACCCTCGGGTGGTGGGTCTGGCCCCCGTTGTGGCTGGCGATCCTCGTGCCCGCTGCGGCCGTGGTCATGGCCGTCTGGCGGCTGGTGCTGATCCCGCGACAGGTACGTGCCATCGGTTACGCCGAGCGGGACGAGGACCTCCTGATCCGGGGCGGCATCTTCTTCCAGCGCACCATGGTGGTCCCGTACGGGCGGATGCAGTACGTGGACATCGGGGTGGGCCCAGTGGAGCGCGGGCTTGGATTGTGCACGTTGAAGCTGCATACGGCCTCGCCGGGAACCAACGCACTGATCCCCGGGCTGCCGGCCGCGGAAGGCGCGCGCCTGCGCGAGCAGCTTTCGGCCCGCGGCGAAGCCAGGCTGGCTGGGCTGTGACCGCTGACGGCCCCGTCCCGGAGCCGGGTTCCACGCCACTTCCGCGTAAAGCCGACGCCGCGCCTGCGCCTGCCGCACCTACGGCTGCAATGACTGCGCCCGCCGCGTCCGCACCGGAAACGCACGACGGCGAGTGGCTGCGCGTGCATCCGGCGTCGCCGTTTGTGCGCGGCTGGGTGGCCTTGGCCGCCATCGGCTTTTTCTTCGGCCGCGACTTCTTTGAGCGGATGCTGCAAGGCAGGCCCCTCTTGGAAGAGGGGTTCGCCGGCCGGATTCCCTGGCTGCTGGCCGGCGGCGGGACCGTACTGCTGATCGCCGTCCTTGGCTTCATCCTGACCTGGTACTTCACCAGGTACCAGGTTGCCGGCGGCTACGTCCGGGTCAATACCGGTTTCCTTTTCCGGCAGCAGCGGCAGGCCCGGCTGGACCGCGTCCAGGCCATTGACATCGTGCAGCCGCTGCTGGCCAGGATCTTTGGCCTGGCTGAACTCAAGTTCGAAGTCGCCGACGCCGGTGAGTCGGCTGTGCGCCTCGCCTACCTCCGGATGGACGACGCCCGCCAGCTCCGTGCCACTATCCTCGCCCGGGCCGCCGGCGTGGTCCAGGACCCGGAACGGCCCGAGGAAGCCCCGCCCGAGGCGCCGGAATTCCCCGTGCTGTCCGTGCCGCCGTCGCGCCTGGTCGGTTCGCTGCTGCTCAGCGAGCAGAGCTTCTTCGTGGTGCTGGGCGGCGTCGCGTCAGTGGTCCTCTCCGCGGTGACCGACAATCGCGGGTTCTACCTGTACCTGATTCCCGCCGCCCTGGGCCTCGCCGCGACCTACTGGAGTTCCTTCAACAAGGGCTACAACTTCACTGCCGCTATTTCCCCGGACGGCATCCGGCTGCGGTATGGACTACTGGACACCCAGGCCCAGACGCTCCCGCCCGGGAGGATCCAGGCGCTCAGGGTAGCCCAGCCGCCGTTCTGGCGTATTTTCGGCTGGTACCGCATCCAAGTCAACGTGGCCGGATATGGTGCTGCGGGAAGCAACGGCGAAACGGCGTCGCGCACCACCCTGCTGCCCGTGGGAAAGCTGGCCGACGTGATGAGCATGCTGTCCCTGGTGCTCCCGGACCCCGGAACCCCGGAACCGGGGAGTGTTTTCACCGCCGGGCTCACGGGACTGGATTCCGACGGCGGCTTTGTCACCACGCCGCGGCGCGCCCGGTTCCTGGCCCCGCTGGGGTGGCGCCGCAACGGCTACACCGCCACAGCAACCGCCCTCCTGATCCGCTCCGGCCGCTGGTGGCGGCAGCTAGTGGTAGTGCCGCACCAGCGCACCCAATCCATGGCCCTGCACCAAGGCCCGCTGGCCAGGCGGTTCGGTGTGGCCGACCTCGTTCTGCACACCACCGCCGGTCCGGTCTCGCCCCGCCTGATCCAAGCCGGGGTCGAGGAAGCCAGGACCCTCTTCGACGAACAGTCGACCCGTGCCAGGCTGGCCCGCAAACGCCAGACGAGTGAACAGTGGCTGGCCCAGGTGGCGCCGGCAACTCCCGCCGTTGAGCCCGGAACCGCGGCGATTCAGCCCGATCCAAGCCAGCCGGTTGAGTCCGCGCCGACCCCTGACACCCCCAAACGACAGGAAGGCCAGCAACATGGCTAAGCCGGGGCGCCTCGGCGTCGGAATCATTGGCGCCGGCAAGGTGGGTGCCGTGCTCGGTGCTGCGCTCCGCTCGGCCGAGCACGCCGTCGTGGGGGTGTCCGCGGTGTCTGACGCGAGCCTGGAACGTGCGGAAGCGCTTCTTCCCGGAGTGCCCATCCTGGAGATCCAGGACATCGTGGAGCGTGCCGAACTGGTACTCCTCGCCGTACCGGATGACGCCTTGGCCGGACTGGTGGACGGACTGGCCAAGCTGGGCGCCTGGCAGCCCGGGCAGCTGGTGGCCCACACGTCGGGCCGGTTTGGCGTGGGCGTCCTGCATCCGGTGCGCGCGGCCGGGTCCATCCCGCTGGCGCTGCACCCGGCCATGACCTTTACCGGCATGAGCCTGGACCTCACCCGGCTCCTGGACTGCACCTTTGGCGTCACCGCGGACGCGGCGATGCTGCCCATCGCGCAGGCCCTGGTGGTGGAAATGGGTGCCGAGCCCGTGGCCATCGCCGAAGGGGACAGGACCCTGTACCACGCTGCCCTCGCCCACGGATCCAACCACATGGTCACCCTGGTGGCACAGGCATCCCAGTTGCTCCGTGACGTGGGCGTGGATTCGCCCGAAAGGATGCTCGGGCCCCTGCTGCGGGCCACACTGGAGAACGCGTTGGCCTCCGGTGAGGCTGCGCTGACCGGGCCGGTGGCCCGGGGCGATATCGGAACAGTGGCCGCCCACGCCGAGGCCCTGCGGGAGTACGACGCCGGCGCCCACGGCGATGTGTTGGAGGCATACCTGGCCATGGCCCGCTCCACCGCACGCCGCGCCGAGAGCCGCGGGCTGCTGAAGGCGGACCAGCTGGACGGGCTGCGCCAGGCCCTCGAACCCAAGGAAGACTGAAGATGCCCATCAAACTGGTGACGACGGCGGCCGATCTGCGGTCCGAGAGCGCCCGGCTCCTGGTGAACAAGTCCGGCGCCTCGCAGGGGCTGGTGCCTACGATGGGCGCCCTGCACGAGGGGCACGCGCAGTTGGCGCGCACCGCCGTCGAAGAGAACGACGTCGTGGTGGCGTCCATCTTTGTAAACCCACTGCAGTTCGGCGACGCCGTTGACCTGGACCGGTACCCGCGCACGCTGGATGCAGACCTCGCCCTGTTGGAGTCCGAAGGCGTGGACCTGGCGTTCGCGCCGTCCGTGCAGGAGGTGTACCCCGGCGGCGAGCCATTGGTCCGGGTGACCGCCGGCCCGCTGGGGGAGAAGTGGGAAGGCGCCTCCCGGCCCGGACATTTCGACGGCGCCCTCACCGTGGTGGCCAAGCTGCTGCATTACGGCATTCCCGGAACCGGGCTGCCGCCGTCGGGCGCGTTTGCAACCTCAGGTGCGCCTTCTGCCGGCATCCCGGGACTGCCTGCCTACCGCGCCTACTTCGGCCAGAAGGATGCCCAGCAGTTGGCCTTGGTCCGGCGCATGGTGGCCGACCTGAATTTCCCCGTGGACATCGTGGGAGTGCCCACCGTCCGTTCTGCCGACGGCCTGGCCCTCTCCAGCCGCAACCGCTTCCTGTCCGACGAACAGCGGGACGCCGCCCTGGTGCTGTCCCGGGCGCTGCGGCTCCTCGAGCAGCGGGCCAACCTCCACGAGCCATTGGACCTCGAGTCCGCCCAGGCACTGGTAGCGTCCCAGCCGCTGGTTGAACTCGACTATTTCGAGGTGGTGGACCAAGGCACGCTGGAACCGCTGGCCGAGAACTGCCGCGAGACCCCGTTCCGTGGCGACGCCCTGGCGATCATCGCGGCCAAGGTGGGCCCCGTGAGGCTGATCGATAATCTGCCGCTCAGCTCCTGAAGCCTGCTGAACCCTCCTGAACCTTCCTGAACCTTCCGGCCTGGTTCCGGGGTCCGGGCGAAGCCGGTAGGGGGCCCCGGTCCCTGTTGGTTGGCCTGCCGGTCCGCTATGCTCGAATTGTTGCCCCAGACCCTGGCATGGCCTTACTCGGCGTCCACCAGGAGGAGCAGTCATCAACGCGGGCAATCCCCACATCACTTCCCGTCTTACCCTTGGCCTTTGTGCTGCCCGGTGGCCGTATGCCCGGCGCAGCCGCGTACGGGCGTGCGCCGTGCACGCCTGTACCCCCCACCAACGCCTGTGGCCGACGTGCCACACCAGACCAGGAGCAAGTTTCCGATGATTAGCACAATAGAGGACGGCCTGTCCTATGTCGTCAAAGTGACTGACGCGTCCGTCCTGGACGAGTATTTGAATTCCGCTGTGGACCTGGCACGCCAACATGCTGCCAAGAGGGGGATCTGCGGCATCATGGTGACCCGTCACGCGCCCGACACCTTCACGGTAGCGGTGAGCGAGGCCGTGCCTTTTGGCGAGACCCGCGAGCAGATCGACCCCTAAGGGAGGCGCTGATGTATGACGGTCATGCGATGTTGGCACTTGCCCCGGAAACTACAGCACCTGCGCAGTTCCCCGGCATGCCCCGGGCCACGCCGATCGGGGTGCAGGCGCTCGAGATCATCGCCTCCATCCTTGAGGACGAATCGCCCGGGCTGGCAGAGATCAAACTGCACCTCCGCAAATGTGTTGCCGCCTTCCCGGGTGCACCCGAACGGGCGTTGCTCGCCCATCTGATGGATACTTCCCAGCGCGTGAATGCGGAAGGTGGCGAAGAGACGCCCTGATTTCGGCCCGTGATGATCATGCGCGGTGGCGGTGAGTATCCTTAGGTGACGACTCCGCCATGCCGGTTCGGCCAGCAGCCGGCGTGAGAGTGGGATGAACAACCCAGCGGGATGGACCAGGGATCAGAGGCTCAGCATGGATGTTGCACCCGGGCTGGTCGCGGGTGGAGAAGACCTGTGCGGCCCCTATCTGCAGAAATTGCCCGTCACGGGAGCTGCAGTGTCCCTGTTTGGCGGCGCCACAGCCGAAACGCTCGTGTGCGCCAGTGACGCCCTCGCCGCCCAGCTGGATGAACTGCAGTTCAGCCTGGGCGAAGGGCCGCGCTGGAGGGCTGTCCGGACCCGCCTGCCCGTGCTGATCCCGGATGTGCAGGCGGTTGCGCACGCTGACTGGCCAATGTTCCACGAGGCCGTTGCCAGGACCCGGGCCGCCGCCTTGTTTGTTTTCCCACTGACGGTTGGTGCGGTGGACCTGGGCGTGGTTGAGCTCTACCACTCAGAACCCGGAGCCCTCAGCAGGTCCGAGCAGGCGACTGCGGCCGTTCTTGCAGGGCAGACCTCCTGGTACCTCCTTCGAACGATCCTCACCATCAGTTCGCCTGATACCGATCCCGCCTTGGAGCCGGCCCTCATGTCACGCCGTGAGATCCACCAAGCCACTGGAATGGTGCTCGCCCAGTCCGGTGCCACTGCAGCGGATTCCTTGCTGCTGCTGCGTGCCTACGCCTTTGCCCACGACCTCACGCTCCGCCAGACGGCCGACGCCGTCCTCGAAGGCCGCCTGAGTTTCACGTCCGACGGCGGTGTCAGCGGTCCCGGCAGCCCGCCGCTGACGTAAAATAGCGCCATGGCAACGACTACCCGCGCCGAGCGCGTCAGCGGGGCGTTCGTAAAACTTACGGACACCTTGGTTGCGGACTACGACGTCCTGGACCTGCTCCACACCCTCGTTGAGGAATCCGTGGGGCTCCTCGACGTTGCTGCCGCGGGCCTGGTGCTGGCCGACCCCAGCGGAGAACTCCAGGTCTTGGCGTCCACCAGCGAGCAAAGCCAGCTTGTGGAAGTCCTGCAGCTCCGGGCCGGCTCGGGACCGTGCGTCGAATGCTACTCCACCGGACGTCCCGTGGTGGTGGAGGACATCGGCGCACTGGAGCGCTGGGAGGACTTCAAGGCTGCGGCACTGTCCCAAGGCTTCCGTTCGGTCCACGCGGTGCCCATGCGGATCCATGACCGGACCATCGGCGCCATGGGACTCTTCGGGGCCAACCCCGGTCCGCTGACGGCGGAGGATGCTGCCATCGGCCAAGCCCTGGCAGACGTAGCCACAATCAGCCTTCTGCAGGAGCGCACCATCAGGGAAGCTTCCCTGGTCAACGAGCAGCTGCAGCGTGCGCTGAACAGCCGCGTGTTGATTGAACAGGCAAAAGGCGTCATCGCCCACACTGCGGGAGTCGATATGGAAGAGGCCTTCAACCGGCTGCGCAATCACGCGCGCGCTCATAATGAAGGCCTCCATGTGACCGCCGGCCGGATCGTGGACCGCAGCCTTAACCTCTAAAGCCGCACTGACACCCGGCCGACACGCGGCCCAGGTGTCAGGCGGGAAGTTCCCGGTTGACCATCAGCTGTTCCAGCAGGGCCTGCTCGGGTTCTCCCGGATGCCGCGCCACGCAGCGGCGGAGCCGTGCCCGCGCCATCTCTTCCCCGGGGGACTTTCCGCAGAGCACTTCATCGATAATTTCCTGCGCCTGCCATCGAAGCGACTCGATCGCAAACCGCCGGATCTCGGCTGGATTGAAGTCCTCATCCAACCAATGTTCAGGATCCGCGGGCACGCTTTGGAACATCCGCTCTGCTGACATAGGGGCCTCCTTGCACCAGACCGGCTGGGCCGAAAACGGTCCAATCGGCGTCGAAAGCACTGCGCGTAGGGGAAACATTACCGCGAGGAAGACCGGTCTGTCTCTACCTGGCGTAAACTGGTTCGTACAATGACTTCAGCCCCAGAGACTGGACCGTCCCCCGTGCAGACGCAGGTGGGGGCGGCAGTTGGCCATGCCGATGCAGTGGGCCGGATACTGGCTGTCGCTTACGAACTTTTCTCCCGCCGTGGTGTCCGGGACGTCGGCGTTAACGAACTCATCGAACGGTCCGGCGTTGCCAAGGCAACCTTCTACCGGCACTTTCCTTCCAAGGACGCCCTGGTGCTGGCCTTCCTGGAACAACGCGACCGCCAGTGGACCGTGGACGCCATTGTCTCCGAAGCCCGGCGCCGCGGGAACACGCCCACTGAGCAGCTGCTGGCCATCTTCGACGTCTTCGGCGACTGGTTCCTGCGCGAGGACTTCGAGGCCTGCTCGTTCATCAACATCCTGCTGGAGATGGGGCCGGCGCACCCCCTTGGCCAGGCGAGCATCGACTACCTGGCCAGGATCCGCAGCCACGTCCAGGCCCTTGCGGAGGAAGCGGGGCTGGCCCGAACCGAAGATTTCGCCAGGTCCTGGCACATCCTGATGAAGGGGTCCATCATCTCGGCCACAGAGGGTGACATGCAGGCGAACAAGCGTGCCCAGCAGATGGCTGCCTGGCTGATAGAACACCACCGCAGCTAGGCAGCCAACCAGTCGCGGAACTTATAGTTAAGGCCCCGGTTTCCCGGGGCCTTAACTATAAGAACGCGCCGTACGGCGGGGGCACTGGCGCCGCCTAGGGGCTAGCGCTTGACGGCGTCCAGCTTGAGCATCTTGGCGATAACGCTGTCCAGCTCGGAGTCGTCGAAGATCTTCTTCCAGTCGTCCTTGATGATGGTGTCCTTGCCGTACTGGATGGCGATTTCGCAGGCTTCGGAGAACGGGTTGGAGCCGCGCAGGGCGTTGGTGAGGGCAATCTGCACGTGACCGAACAGCATGGCCTTCGCCGCTGCCTCGGGAACACCGGCGGTGTGCACGGTCTCGTGCAGCGCCTCGTTGAGCAGGGTCCCGATCATGCAGGCGACGGTCTCCACGAGGGTGGGTTCGAGGATGGCGAGCTGCTTGACGGTGACCCAATGGACGTCGATGACGGGTGCGTAGATGATGCGGATGGTGGCCTCGGCTGCCGCCTTGGTCTCCTCCGGTGCGTTCTCGTCGATCGCGGCCACCACGTTCTGCGGGGCGCCCTCGCCGCCGAAGGTGTCGGCCCATTCTTCCTTGGTGGTGCGCTCGAGGAACACGGACGGGTGGCACGGGTGAGCCACTGCCTGGACGACGTCGTCGCGCTTTGCCAGCAGGCCGGCGTAGGCGGCGGCGGGGTCCAGGGTGAGCAGGATTGCGCCGGCCTTCATCTGGGGGACTACGCCCTGGGAGACGACGCCGAGGACGGTGTCCGGGACGGCGAGGATGACCACGTCGGCGCCCTTGACGGCGTCGTCAGTGGACGTGATTTCGCGGCCTTCTGCCTGGATGCGTTCCTGGCCTGCGGGGGAGTTCTCGCTGTAGAAGACGGTGTGGTCGCTCTTTTGGAGGTTACGGGAAACGCGCATTCCCATTTTGCCACCGGCTCCGATGACGGCGACGGTCAATTTTTCTGCTGACATTTCACTTGCTCCTTAGGAATTCGATGCTTTGTTGGGTCCACTGGTTTTCGAGGCGGATAGTGTCCGCCTCGGAGTCCTGCCACGGCAGCCAGTGTTCGACGATCTGGTTGATATTTCTTTGGTGGGGCATGAACTTGCTGACCATGTAGTCGTAGTCGAGCAGGCCTTCGCCGAGCGGTGCGCCGGCATAGGTGAATCCGACCCACCCGTCTTTGCGGCTGAACGCGAAGTCCTTGACATGCATGTTCAGGACATAAGGCGCGACGGCGTCAATCACCTCGCGAGGCATCTCCAGCGCCGCGACCGTGTTGGCCGGGTCGGCGCAGATGCCAAGGTACGGGCTGCCCACTCCGCGGATCACGTCCAGGATCCGATTGGTGGGGACCTGCTCGTAGGTTTCCACTGCGATCTTCACCCCGGCGCCCTCGAACTCGGGCAGGACCTCCTTGAAGATCGCCACCGCTTCCTCCGCCGTCGGGGTGTGGCCCGGGACGTTGAACATGGTCCGCAGCAGGGGCGAGCCCAGGATGCCGGCGATGCGCAGGAACTTCCTCAGGTGCTCCGGGCGGATGCCCTTGGTGCCGAGCTCAAGGGAAATGCCCAGCCGGTCCGCGGTGGCCCGGACGGCCTCCAGCTCGGAATCCGGCATCGCTTCGAGTGGGGCGAAGTCGCAGATTTGGAACAGTTCCACCCCGAGCGCGGCGGTCCGTTCCAGCGCCTGATGGATACTGAGCGGTTGGGAGACCTTGTCCGAGAGCTGCCAGAAGAAGGCGTAGCTGCTCAATCCAATTCTTGAACCCTGCCCGATCCGTGAGCCGGTGCCGAGGCTGGTCATACGGTCACCTCCGCAGCGGTCATCCTTGCAGCCGTCTCATCCAGGATGGTTTTCAGCGCTTTCGGGTCGTGTGCGAAGCGGCCCAGGAACAGGCCGGCGACGGCGGGGGCCAGCTTGGTGATCAGGCCTGGTCCGGCGCTTCCGCCATAAATGACGCGGCTGTCCGTCTGGCCGGGCAGGCTGCGCAGGTGCGCGTCCAGCCCGGTGATGACCGCGCTGATGTAATCCGGTGTTGCCGGTTCCGGGGCGCCGATGGCCCACTGCGGCTCGTAGGCCACGATGGTCCGGCTGGCCGGTCCCAGGGACTGCGCGCGGTGGAGGGCGGCGTCGATTTCCGCGGAGCAGCGGGTGACGGCTTCTTCCACGGATCCCTGTTGCAGTTCTCCGACGCACAGGATCGGGGTGAGGCCATTGCGGTAGGCGGCGGCCGTTTTCAGTCCGATGACTGTGTCATCCTCGCCGAAGATCCGGCGGCGTTCGGCGTGGCCCACTTCGGCATAGCGTCCGCCGAGCTCGGCTACGGTCTTGCCGCCGACTTCACCGGTGAACGCGCCTTCGTCTTCCCAGAAGATGTCCTGGGCGCCCGCGGCGGCTCCCGCCGGTCCCAGGATGCGGGCAGCTTCGGGCAGAACCGGGAGCGTAGGCAGGACGAACAGCTCGATGTCGCCGGCCTGGACCGCCGGGTGCGCGAACGCGATGGCGGCCACGTCGCGGCAGTAGTCCACCGAGCGCTGGTAGCCGAAGTACATCTTCAGGCTGACGCCGATGATGGCCTTCGGTTTTATCGGGGTATTAGCAGGAAGTGACACCCTCATAGTCCTTAATCAGGGTGACTTTCCCGGCCGAGGCCGAGGTTTCGTCAAAGGTGTAGGTGAGCCATTCCTTGGCGAGCCGGCGGGCGAGCTCCAGGCCAACAACGCGCTGGCCGAAGGTGAGGACCTGGACGTTGTTGCTCAGGATGGAACGTTCAACCGAGTAGCTGTCGTGTGCCGTGACGGCGCGGATGCCGGGGACCTTGTTCGCGGCGATAGCCACACCAAGGCCGGTGCCGCAGACCAGCAGGGCGCGGTCGGCCTTGCCGGCGGCGATGAGCTCGGCGGCGGCGATGGCCACGGACGGGTAGGGGGTGTGGCTGGTGGCGTCCACCCCAACATCGGTGACGGATTCGACCAGCTCGGAGGCCTCCAAATCAGCCTTCAGGGCTTCCTTGTACTCGAAACCGGCGTCGTCGGCCCCAACAATCAGGCGCAGTTTGGCGCTCATGCTTTCTCCTTAATGGTTGTCCGCTCGATGAGCGTGTTGTGGATGGCCCGAATGATCAGTGCCATGGATACGGCACCCGCGTCCGGCGTGCCGAGGCTCTTCTCGGCGTGCGGGCGGGCGCGGCCCATAAGGGGCAGCAGCTGGGCGGTGTCCTCGGCGGCCTGCTCCGCGGTCACTGCGGCAGCGGCCCAGGCGTCGGTGAGGGATTTACCCGCACCGACGCCGGACGCCAGCGCGTCACGGAAGGGGACCAAGACGTCCACGAGGGTTTTGTCGCCGGGTTTGGCTTTGCCGAAGTCCATGATCGCGGCCGCGGCTCCTGCGACACCGGCGGCGACAGCACCGGCGTCGGGCGCTTTGCTGTCTCCCACGGCGTCCCCAACGGCGCGCAGGGCCATGCCCCAGAGGGCGCCGGACGTGCCGCCGGCCTTGTCGGCCCAGGCATCCGCGGCAAAGTGAAGGGTAGTGGCGGCACCGGCGCCGCGGGCGACGGCGTCCGTTGCGGCTTCGACGGCGGCGCGGACGCCGCGTTCCATGCCGATGCCGTGGTCACCGTCGCCGGCGATCGCATCGATCCGGCCCAGTTCATCGGCGTTGGCATCCACGACGGCCTTCGCGGCGCCGAGGGCGGCGAGGACACGCGCGGCGCCGGCGCGGGATTCTTCCGTGGCGTCCGGGATGACCGCCTCGGCCTCGGCAAGTTCGCCGTCGCCGGCTTCCAGTGCTTCCGCGGTAACGGCGCCGCGGCGGAAGGCCGGGGCGTCGGCGGGGGCGTCCCAGAGGGCCTCGAGTTCGTCGTCGAGCCAGAAAAGGGTTAGGGACGTGCCGGCCATGTCGAAGCTGGTGACGAGTTCACCCACCTGCGGGTCGACCGCTTCCAGGCCGGCCTCGGCGAGGAGTTGTGCGACGCGGCGGTAGACGACGAAAAGCTCTTCGTACTTGACGCTGCCCAGGCCGTTCAGAATGGGGACCACGCGGGCACCTCTGGCGTCGAGCCCCTCCGGTACTTCGGTGAGGAGTTTGGCGACCAGCAGTTCGGCAAGCTCATCCGCCGTCGGAATGTCCGTTTCATCAATGCCGGGCTCGCCGTGGATGCCCATGCCCACGGCCATCCGGCCCTCCGGGACGGAGAACAAAGGATGGTCCGCGCCCGGCAGCGTGCAGCCGGTGAACGCGACGCCGAAGGAGCGCGTGCGGTCGTTGGCGCGTTCGGCGATTTCCATTGTTGCGTCCATGGAGTAACCGGCTTCCGCTGCAGCGGCGGCCACCTTGAAAACGGTCAGGTCCCCGGCGATGCCGCGGCGCTTGGTGCGCTCGGCGAGCGGGGCGGAGGAGACGTCGTCGGTGACGGCGATGCTGTGGCAGTCGATGCCTTCCGCCCGGAGGCGGTCCTGGGCCTGGTTGAAATGCAGGACGTCGCCGGCGTAGTTGCCGTAACCCAGCAGTACACCGCCGCCGTTGTTGGCGGCCTTGGCCACGTTGTAGACCTGCTGGGCGGAAGGGGAAGCAAAGAGGTTGCCCATCGCGGCGCCGTGGGCCAGGCCCTGGCCCACGAGCCCGGCGAACGCCGGGTAGTGTCCGGAGCCGCCGCCGATGACCAGCGCCACCGTGTCCGGGCTGCTCTTGGTGTTGCGGACCACGCCGCCGGAAACGCGCTTCACCCAGCGTCCGTGGGAGGCGACAAAGCCCTCGATAATTTCGTCAGCGAAAGCTGAAGGTTCGTTGAACAGGCGGGTCATGGGAAAAGGCTCCTGGAGTTATTGCTCGCTCCGGTGGCTCGACCACCGGTTAGTCGGATTGGTTCGGGGGCGTCCGCGGGTAAAACGGACGCCCCCGCGTCTGGGTTACGGCTCGGAGTGGTGTCCGGCGCCCGCAGGATCCAGGGCCTCGGCGGGGATGCCCTCGCTGACCTTGCCGGAGCGGCTGAGTGCCACCATGAGGATCGAGGAGAGGAGCATAAAGCCGCCCACGACGAACATCGGCACCGTGTAGCCTCCCGTTAGGTCCTTCAGCCAGCCGGTGACGTAGCCCGCGCTGAAGCCCGCCAGGTTGCCGATGGTGTTGATCAGGGCGATCCCTGCGGCGGCTGCTGCGCCGGTGAGGAACTGGGTGGGCACGGTCCAGAAGTTGGGCAGGGCCGCGAAGATGGACATGGCCGTGATGGTGATGACAGCGATGGTGGCCGCCGGTGAACCTGCGAACAGGGCCAGCGGGATGCTGAGGCCGCCGATGAGGGCGGGAAGTGCAATGTGCCAGGTCTTGACGCCGCGCTTGGTGGCGTCCTTGGACCAGAAGTACAGGGCGAACGCTGCCGGCAGGTACGGGATGGCCGTGATCAGGCCCTTCTGCAGGACATCGAACTTGGTGCCGTAGATGCCTTCGAAGCCCGCGATGATGGTGGGGAGGAAGAAGCCGAGGGCGTAGAGGCCGTAGATGAAGCCGAAGTAGATGGCGGAGAGCATCCAGACGCGGCCGTTGCCGAAGACGGTGCGGACGCTGACGTGCTTGTTGCTGGCCGCGGTTTCCTTCTTTTCCTTCTCCAGTGCGCCGGTCAGCCAGGTCTTCTCCTCCTGCGTCAGCCACTTGGCCTTTGCGGGGGAGTCAGCCAGGTAGAACCAGGCCACGATGCCGACGATGATTGCCGGGACTGCGACGCCGAAGAACATGACACGCCAGCCCTCAAGGCCGAAGAGGCCGTGCTGCTGGATGAGGAGGCCGGCCAGCGGGGCGCCGATCACTGTGGTCAGCGGCTGGGCCAAGTAGAACAGGGCAAGGATCTTGCTGCGGTGCCGTGACGGGACCCAGAGGCTCAGAAAGAGGATGGCGCCGGGGAAGAACCCGGCCTCGGCCACGCCGAGGATGAAGCGGAGGACGTAGAGCTGTTCCACGTTGCCCACCCAGGTGAACAACAGGGAAACGATGCCCCAGCTGACCATGATGCGGGCCAGCCAGCGGCGGGCGCCGAACTTGTGCAGGGCCAGGTTGCTGGGAACTTCCAGCAGGATGTAGCCGATAAAGAAGACGCCGGACGCAAAGCCAAACTGTGCTGCAGACAGGGCCAGGTCTGTGTTCATGCCGTTGGGGCCGGCGAACGAGATGGCCGTTCGGTCGAGGTAGTTGATGAAGAACATCAGGGCGACGAACGGCACGAGCCGGATCGCCACTTTCCTGATTGCGGATTTTTCGACCACCGATTGTGTGGTGTCCACGTTGACTCCTAGATGTTAATGTTCCCGGCAGCGTCCGTCTCTGGAGGCTTGGGGGGCTGTTTCATCGCCGGAGGGCAGGGGGGACCGGACCGGCGGCTAAAGCATGTGTGACTTCAACGATAAGAGCGAAACGTAAATTGGTCAACCGGTTGACGTGTTGTTTTTTTGGAAGTCCAGGGTTGGCGGCCGGGGCAGGGGCCGGTTGTTACGCTTGGGATATGTCCATAAACTCCGCCGCATCGACGGCCAAGATCAGCGCAGCGCTCGGTTCCGTGGGCCAGGGCTCCGTTGTCTCTGAAGTCGCAGAGCGCCTGCTCGCGTATTTCACCAGTGGTGATATCGCCGTCGGTACGCGCCTCCCCGCGGAGCGCCAGTTGGCCGCCTCCCTGGGTGTTGGCCGGTCCGCCGTGCGCGAGGCGCTTGCTGCCCTGGAGATCCTGGGGATTGTGATTGTCCGCCCCGGGTCAGGCACCTACCTTCGCGACGGCATCTCCGAACTCCTGCCGCGCACGTTGAGCTGGGGCCTGATGCTCGGCGCGCCCCGGACCCGTGAACTGGTGGAATTGCGCAGTGGCCTGGAGGTCCAGGCAGCGCAGCTCGCCGCCGACCGGATCACCGATGAGGCCCTTGAGCGCATGCGGGGAAACCTGGCCACCATGGCCGAAACGCTCAATGACCTGGCGGCCTTTGTGGAAGCCGATGCCGCATTCCACCGTGAAATCGCCGAAAGCTCCGGAAACCAGGTTCTCAAGGAGCTGCTCCAAAGCATTCGCTCCCTGCTGCGCATCTGGGTGGACCGCGCGCTGACGGACGAAGGCCATGCTGCGGCCGCACTCAAGGAGCACACCGAGATATTCACCGCCCTTGAAGCCCGCGACTCCGAGGCGGTCACCAAGACCATGCGCTCGCACATGCAAACCGCGTCCCGCCGGCTGCTCGCCGGTTTTGACGCCTCGCAGTAGCTTTCCGGCTGACCCCTTTCGGGCCCTCTGCGTCGTCCAGCTATTGGTCAACCGGTTGACTTGTATGCAGCGATAATTCCATAATCGGATATGGCCTGCCTCACAGGCCCTCTTAAGTTTGCTTTAGCGACGCCGGGCCGCCGGGCCACAGCAGCCCCGGGCCAGGCAGAGAGCAGTGACGTGTCTTCCCAGCCCTTGACCGGTCCGCCGGAACTGTCCCCCTCCGTCCAGGCCAGGCTGGCACCCCCCGTGCGGTTGCTCTCCGCCGGACCGTGGACTGCCCGGCCTGTGGGCGACGAACTCGCACACGTCAGCTACGCGGGCCGGGAGGTCCTGCGGGCCGTCAAAGCCGTAGTCCGGGACCACAATTGGCGGACTCCGAAGCCCTCGGTTCGAAACGTCGAAATCAAGCAGGACGACGACGGCCTGCAGGTACGCTGGGCCGTAGCCTTTGCCGGATACGGCGTGGAGTATGACGGCCAACTGACGGCCGAATTCACTCCCACGACCGTGGAAATTTCCTTTGAAGGTGCCGCTGTGCACGCCTTCCGCAGCAACCGGATCGGCCTAGTGGTGCTTCATTCTCCGGCTGAGACCGGCCGGGAAATCACCGTGGAACACCCCGACGGCGGCAGCACAGCCGCGCAGTTTCCTCACGACATCAGCCCGCACCAGCCCTTTACGGACATCGCGGCACTGGAGTGGGCCGATGCCGGCACCGCCTTCCGTCTTTCGTTCACCGGTGACGTCTTTGAGACCGAGGACCAGCGGAACTGGACGGATGCGTCCTTCAAGACGTACAGCACGCCGCTGTCGCTTCCCTTCCCGGTGGCCGTCGCAGCCGGGGACACTGTTCGGCAGTCCGTCCTCCTCGAGACGGCCACGCTGGAGCCGCAGGAGGCCGTGGAGGCGGCCGCAGTGGCTGCCCGCGTTGCTTCCAGTTTGCCCACAGCGGTTTCCGCGCGGATTGGCGCTGAAGCCGGCCGGGTTCCGGCCTTGGCCGTGGGGGCTGGGTCGCAGCCCGGGGTGCTCCCGGAGATCCCCGGGCTCGACGCCCTTGTGGTTGAACTTGTCGACGAAGAAAATGACGCCGACCGATCACTCTGGGCAGACCGGTTGGAGGCCGCGGCGGCCGCCGCCTCCATCCACGGAGCCGGACTGGACATCCGGGCAGTGACCGCGGACCCGGTTGGCGCCGTCGCAGACCTCGCACCCTATCTGCCGCAAGCCAAGCGGCTCGCGGTGTTCCATCCCGACACCCACATCACTGAGCCGGACAGCTGGCCGGCACTCAAGGAATCGGCACACGCCGCAGGGTTCGGCGGAAGCCTCCTGGCCGGAACCCGGGCGCACTTCACGGAACTGAACCGCGAAAGCAGCCGCACGCCGTCGGACTCCGACGCCCTCACGTTCAGCATTACGCCGCAGATGCACAGTACCGAGGCCGCACACGTCATCGACAGCGTGCCCATGCAGCGGCTCGTAGCCCAGAACGCGCTGCGCCTGGGCGGCGGAAGGCCGGTCCACGTTGGTCCAGTGACGCTGCTGCCGCGGTTCAACGCCGTGGCCACGTCCGGTACCGAATCGGAGGCGGAAGCCGATGAACTGCAGGGCGAGCCGTTCACCGCCGCATGGACGCTGGCGAGTATCAATGCGCTGACCATGGACGGGGTAGCCTCCGTCAGTTACTTCGAGGCATCCGGCCCAACGGGCATTAGCGGCGCCGATGGCCAGCTGAATCCGGCCGGTGAACTACTGAAGGAGCTCGCCGGGCTCCGGGACTCCGTGGTGTTGTCGGTCGACGCCGATGCGGGGCCGGTGACGCTGTACCCTGTGCGGTCGCGGGCAGGCCTGGTCATTTTTGCCGGAAACCTCTCCGGTTCCCCGGTTACCGTGGACGTCCGGCTTCCGGACGGTGTCAGTGCGAGCGGCGCCGTGTGCGCCGCTTTCGGGCAGGAGACCCCCGCTGTCATCCGCTTCAGTACAAATAACGACGGCGACCCCGCAGCCGGGCGGCTGACGCTCGGACCATGGTCTGCCGGCGTCGTCCACTTTCCGGAAAGCAATTTTCCGGCTCCGGGCTGATGCGCCCCCATTCTTTGCTGCCGCCTTCCGACGGCCGCGCCCCCTATGTGAAAGGAGACCCCATGGGTCTGCGTCTTGAAGGAAAAACTGCCCTTGTCACGGGGGCTGGCTCGGGGATTGGCCTGGCCGTTGCCCAGCGCTTCGTCGCCGAAGGGGCCACGGTCTACTTCGCCGACATCAACGTGGAGGCTGCGGAAAAGTTAGCCGCGGCCACCGGGGCTTCACGCGCGCGCGCCCTCCGGATGGACATCTCGGACGAAGAGGGCGTGATAGCTGCCTACGCCGAGGTTGCAGCGGCCGGGCAGCTTGATGTGGTGGTGGCGAACGCCGGTGTGCAGTTGTTCGGCCAGGACGCGAAGGTGGGGGACCTGGACCTGGCCGTCTGGGAGAAGACTGTCACCATCAACCAGCGGGGCGCGTTCCTCACGCTCAAACATGCCGTCCGGGCCATGGAAGGGCGCGGCGGCTCCATCATCTGCACGGGCAGCCCCACCGCCGTGGTGGCCTGCGGCCAGACATTCACCGCCTACACGAGCTCTAAGGCCGGGGTCCATGGCCTGGCGAGGGTAGTGGCCGCCGACTACGCGCACGCCGGCATCCGCGTCAATATCGTGGTCCCCGGTTACACCGAAACACCGCTGGTCCAGGCCATTGCCGAGGACCCCGTCAGCCGCGCCGGCCTGGTGAATTCCACCATGCTGGGCCGTCCCGGGACGGCAGCGGACGTGGAGGGCATTATGGTCTTCCTCGCCAGCGACGACTCCGCCTACGCCACCGGCGGGATCTTCACCGTGGACGGAGGCCTCACGGCGCTGTAGGGCTGCGCTGACCTGCTGTTGCCCGCTAGTAGTGCCCGGCTAAAACTTCTCCGTGGTGACGGCCTCCAGGAACGCCACCACCTCGGCCGGCATGTCCACGGAGTCGTTGTCCAGCAGCCACTGCACCTGCAGGCCGTCCATGAGTGCCACAAGCTGGCGTGCAGCGGTGGAGGGAGCGATGCCCGAACGCAGCTGGCCTTGCCTTGCCAGCTCGTCGAAGGCTTCTGTCATGGTGCCGCGGACCCAGGTGTAGCGCCGTTGGAAGTACTCGTGGGCCGGATGGTCGGGATCGGTGGCTTCAGCCGACAGGACGCAGTACAGGGCGACAAGGCCGGGAATCGTGGTGTTGTAGCGTGTGAGCTCCACGAGGCCGCGTAGCATCTCGATCCCCTGGGCAGTCAATGCGCCCGTCCGGGTGATGGATTCCTCGTCCCTCAGCGTGAGGACAGCTTCCAGCAGGGCTTCTTTGCTGGGGAAGTGGTGCAGCAGCCCAGCCTGGCTGAGGCCCACTTTGTCGGCCACATCCTTCAGCGATCCCGCGCGGTAGCCCGACGTCGAAAACACCTCGAAGGCGGCCGTGAGGATCTCCTGGCGACGGGCTTCGGTCTTGGCATAGCTACCCCGTGGCCGGCCCCGACGAGGTGCCTCGGCGACCGCAGTGGCAGGGGTGTCAGTCATCACATAACCCTAACAAGGTAGTTTTCAGGGGCGGAAAGCCAATTGGTCAACCGCTGTGGGTCGCGTCACATTACGGACGATTCAGCTTTTCAAAATAAAAACCTAGTACCCACTAGGTTTTCATGTTACGGTCTTTCCCAATGGCCGTCCATGGTGGACGCCACTGACCGTGAAAGGGACCAAAGATGTTCCGATCCAAGCGAATGGCCGCTCTTGTCGCCGCCGTTGCCCTAGGCCTCACCGGCTGCTCTGCCGGTGGAGACGCCTCCGGAGAACAGTCCTCCGAAACCCTCACCCTCGGCACGCTTCTGGCGCCGAAGACGTTTGCAGCAGACCAATCCGAGTTCGCCAACCTGTCGCCGTTCTACCAGGCCGTCTACGACACCCTCATCCGCATGGAGCCGGACGGCACGCTGGTGCCCATGCTGGCCACCGAGTGGAAGTACAACGAGGCCAAGACCGTCCTCACCCTGAAACTTCGCGACGACGTGAAGTTCACCGACGGCACTCCGTTCAACGCCGACGCCGCCAAGCAGAACCTCGAGCGCTTCAAGGCCGGCACATCACCGGACGCGCAGTTCCTCGCGGCCCTGCAGACCGCCACCGCAGTGGATGCCACCACCCTGGAACTGACTTTGTCGGCTCCGGACCCGGCGTTCCTGAACTACCTGTCCAAGGACGCGTCGTTCATGCAGAGCCCGGCTTCCTTCGGCAACGCCGACATCGCCACCAACCCAGTCGGCTCCGGACCGTACATCCTGGACACCGCCGCCACCGTCACCGGCACGTCCTACACCTACAAAACCAACCCGGACTACTGGGACAAGGATCTGGTCCACTACGACAACCTGGTCCTGAACGTCTACGGCGACCAGACCTCGCTGCTGAACGCCATCAAGTCCGGCACGCTCAACGCCGCCAACACCATTGACAACAACACGCTCACCGAAATCGAAGCAGCCGGCTACAAGGTCAACCCGCTCCAGTTGAACTGGTCCGGCCTGCTGATCTTCGACCGCGCCGGCACCACCAACCCGGCCCTGGCAGACGTCCGCGTCCGCCAGGCGCTGAACTACGCGTTCGACTCCAAGGCGATGCTGGAATCCATCGGCCAGGGCCATGGCGAGCTGACCACGCAAGTGTTCCCGCCGTCGTCGGACGCCTATGACGAGTCCCTGGACTCCCGCTACAGCTACGACCCCGCGAAGGCCAAGGCGCTGCTGGCCGAGGCCGGTTACGCCAGCGGGCTCACGCTGGAACTGCCCTCCTCCACCCTCCTGGGCAACACCATCCCGGCGCTGATCACCCAGCAGCTCAAGGACGTGGGCATCACGGCCCAGTTCACCGATGTGGGCAACAACTTCATCGCTGACCTCCTGGCGCCCAAGTTCGGCGTGAGCTACATGATCCTCGAGCAGCAGTCCGACTGGCAGCTGATCAACATGAAGCTCACTCCCAACGCACCCTGGAACCCCTACAACTACCAGGACCCGAAGGTGGATGAACTGGTCAACAAGATCCACCTGGGTTCCGAGGATGAGCAGAAGTCCGCAGCGAAGGAACTGAACAAGTACATCGTGGAGCAGGCCTGGTTTGCCCCGTGGTACCGCCCGCAGTCCAGCTTCGTGACCGACGCAAAGACCAACGTCGAGGTCCAGACGGGTAACGCGTACCCGTTCCTCTGGTCCTTCACCCCCGCCTCCTAGCGGACAGCTGCCGCGCCGGGCCGCACTTGAACAGTGCGGTCCGGTCCGGCAGCCTCAGGAACCTTCCCTAAGGATTTTCGAATGTACCGATTCGTGCTGCGGCGCCTGTTTTCCGGTGTCCTCCTGCTGTTCGTCATCACCACTGTCGCCTACCTGCTCCTCTACGCAGGCGGCGGTGACATCGCCCGCCGCATCGTGGGTCCCACGGCCAGCGATGCCCAGGTTGCGCTGAAGGCCAGCCAGCTGGGCCTGGACCGGCCGCTTCTGGTCCAGTACTGGGACTGGCTCACCAGCGCACTGACCGGCGACCTTGGCCGATCCTGGTTCAACGGCCAACTCGTTACGGCCGGTGTCAGCAGCCGGGTCTCCGTCACCATCTCCCTGGTCCTGGGCGCCACCATCATCGCCGCCGTTGTCTCGATCGTTGTGGCCGTCTGGGCAGCCGTCCGCCGCGGTTGGGTTGACCGGGTGGTCCAGTTTGTGGGCGTCCTGGGCTTCGCCATCCCCGGCTTCCTCATCGCCCTGGGGCTGGTGTCCCTGTTCGCCCTGAACCTCAAGTGGTTCAAGGCCACCGGTTATGTCCCGATTACGACGTCGTTCGGCGGCTGGGCGGCCACCGTCACCTTGCCGATCATCGCCCTTTCCATCGGCTGCATCGCCGCCGTGGTCCAGCAAGTCCGCGGCTCGCTGATCGATGCCCTCCGCCAGGATTACGTCCGGACCCTGCGGGCCCGCGGCCTGTCCTTCAACCGCGTGGTCTACAAGCATGTGCTGCGCAACGCCGGCGGCCCTGCCCTGGCTGTGCTCGCCGTGCAGTTCATCGGGCTGCTGGGCGGCGCCGTCATTGTGGAACAGATCTTCGCGCTGCCCGGCCTCGGGCAGATCACCGTCGCCGCAACCGGCCAGGGCGACATTCCGGTGGTGATGGGGGTCGTCGTCGCTACGGCCGCCATCGTGGTCACCGTCAACCTCATCATCGACCTCGCCCAGGGCTGGCTCAATCCGAAAGTTCGGCTGTCATGATCGAAACACCCCTCGCACTGCCCACCACGGCAGCCAAGGTTTCCCTTTTCCGCAGGCTCCTGACCCACCCCACGGGCGCGGCATCGCTGCTGATCCTGGTCCTGGTTGCCCTTGCCTCGGCCCTGGCGCCGCTGCTGGCAACCCACGACCCCAACACCGCAAACCTGAAGGACGTGCTGGCCAAAGCAGGGTCCGAACACCTCCTGGGTGCCGACAGCGCGGGCCGGGACGTTTTCAGCCGCCTGCTCTTCGCCGGCCAGTTCAGCCTCGCCGGCGCGCTGGTGGCCCTCGTTGTGGCAATGGTCCTCGGCGTCACCGCCGGCCTGATCGCCGGCTACTACGGCGGCTGGTTCGACGCCGTCTCCTCCTGGCTCACCGGCCTGATGATGGCCCTGCCGGGCATGGTGGTGCTGCTGGCAGCCCGGGCCGTGCTGGGCCCGTCCATGTGGCTGTCCATGATGATCTTCGGCGTGATGCTCTCGCCGGCATTCTTCCGGCTGGTCTACGCCTCCGTCACCGCTGTCCGCAACGAGCTGTACGTGGATGCGGCACGCGTTTCCGGCCTCAGTGACTTCCGGATCATCGCCCGCCACATCCTCACCGTGGTCCGGGCCCCGGTCATCATCCAGTCGGCCATGGTCCTGGGCATCGCGATCGCCATCCAGGCCGGCCTTGAGTTCCTGGGCCTGGGCGACCTGAACATCCCCACCTGGGGCAGCATGCTCAACGATGGCTTCATCAACATCTTCAAATCTCCCACCCTCGTACTGTGGCCGGCACTGGTCATCGGACTCGTTTGCATCGCCCTGACGCTGCTCGCGAACGCCATGCGCGATGAACTCGAACGCAGCCGCGGGCCGGTCAAGAAGAGCCGCAAGGCCGCGGCAGCAGCCGCAGCAGCCGACGCTGAAGGTGCCGCCGAAAAGCGCGGTGCTGCCGCTGTCGTCCATCCCGATGAACCGACCGAAACAGCGGGTGAGCTGCTGCTGGAAGTCACCGACCTGGGCGTCGGCTACGACCAGCCCGACGGGTCCACCACGCACGTGGTGAACCATGTGGGCCTGACGGTCCGCCGCGGCGAAGTGCACGGCCTGGTGGGTGAATCAGGGTCCGGCAAGACCCAGACCGCATTCTCCATCCTCCGGCTCCTGCCGCAGGGCGGACGCATCACAGGCGGTTCGATCTTCTTCGAGGGCAAGGACCTGGCGCACCTCTCCGAGAAGGAGATGACCAAGGTCCGCGGGAAGCGCATCGCGTACATCCCGCAGGAACCCATGTCCAACCTGGACGCCGCCTTCACCATCGGCAGCCAGCTGACCGAACCCATGCGGGTGTGCTTGGGGCTTTCCAAGGCCGAAGCCCGCAAGCGCGCCCTGGCCCTGCTCGCCAAGGTGGGCATCCCGCATCCGGAGCGCACCTTCAACGCCTACCCGCACCAGATCTCAGGCGGCATGGCCCAGCGCGTCCTGATCGCCGGTGCGGTGTCCTGCGAACCGGATTTGCTGATCGCCGACGAACCCACCACCGCCCTGGATGTCACCGTCCAGGCCGAAGTCCTGAACCTGCTCCGCGAACTCCAGGACGAACTGAACATGGGCGTCATCCTGGTGACGCACAACTTCGGCGTGGTGGCCGACCTCTGCGACCGCGTTTCGGTCATGCAGACCGGCCGTGTGGTGGAAACCGGACCGGTCCGGGCCATCTTCAACAACGCCCAACACCCCTACACTCGGCAGCTGCTGGACGCGATCCTTGAGGACACCGCTCCCCGCGGGAAGTACGCCACGGTTGGCCCCAACCCCGCCGAAAAAGCGGCTGAGCCCAAGGAACTGAAAGGAGTGACGTCATGACCGAGACCCTGCTGGACGTCAAGGACGTTGTTGTCGAATACCCCCTCAAGGGTTTCCGGAAGGAACCGTTCAGGGCCCTCAAAGGCGTGTCCCTGGACATCCGGCCCGGCGAAACCGTGGGACTGGTGGGGGAGTCGGGCTCGGGCAAGACCACCCTGGGCCGCGCGGTCCTCGGGCTGGCCCCGGTCACCGGGGGCAGCATCAAGTACCGCGGCCAGGAGATCTCCAAGGCCAGCCGGGCCCAGCGCAAGGAACTCAGCCATGAGATCCAAGTGGTCTTCCAGGACCCCTATACGTCACTGAACCCGTCCATGACCATCGAGCAGATCCTCACCGAGCCGCTCACGGTCCGCAAAGTTGAGCGCCAGGCAGCCAACAAGCGCGTGGCCGAACTCCTGGACCAGGTCCGGCTGCCGCACGGCGCCGCGCACCGGCTCCCGCGGGAATTCTCCGGCGGCCAGCGCCAGCGCGTCGCGATCGCCCGGGCCCTTGCCCTGGACCCGAAGCTGATCGTCTGCGACGAACCCGTCTCCGCCCTGGATCTCTCCACCCAGGCCCGGGTCATGGAACTCTTTATCGAGATCCAGGAACGCACTGGCGTCGCCTACCTCTTTGTCTCCCACGACCTCGCGGTGGTCCGGCACCTCAGCCACCGCGTGGCCGTGATGTACCACGGCGAAATCGTGGAATGGGGCGACGGCGAGCAGGTTACCGGAGCGCCCGAACACCCCTACACCCAGCGGCTGTTCATGGCCGCGCCGATTCCCGATCCCGACCGGCAGGCCAAACACCGTGCTGACCGGCTCCGCCTCCTGGAACTCCAGCACCAGCAGGACCTCCAGGCCGGCGTCGCCTGACCCGAGGCCGACCGGCCCTTAACAGCACAATCACACGTCCTCCGCAGGAACAGCCAAGAAAGCCACCATGGAAACCCTCATTACTGACTTGAATACTGACCAGAGCACCGACGCGCGATTGAAGTCCCTCCTGGCTGAACTGACCCTCGAAGAGAAGGTCCGGCTGTTGACCGGCCGCGACTTCTGGACCACCTGGCCGCTGGAAAAAATTGGCCTGCGCCGGATGCTCTTCTCTGATGGACCTACCGGTGTCCGGGGCGAGGTGTGGGATGAGCGGGAACCGTCCATGAACTTCCCCTCCGCCGCGGCGATCAGCTCCTCCTGGGACCCCGCAATCGCCGACCGGCTCGGCGCCGCGTCCGCCGTCGAGGCCCGGCGCAAGGGCGTGGACGTCGTCCTTGGCCCTACCATCAACCTGCACCGGTCCCCGTTGGGCGGCCGGCACTTCGAGGCCTTCAGCGAGGACCCGGTCCTGACGGCCGAGCTTGCCGCGGCGTACGTGACCGGGGTCCAGCGCAACGGCGTGGGCGCCACTCCGAAGCACTACATCGCCAACGACTCCGAAACCGACCGCTTCACCGTGGACGTCAAGGTTGCGGACCGGCCCCTGCGCGAGCTCTACCTGCTCGCGTTCGAGAAGGCCATTGTCGAATCCAAGGCGTGGCTGGTGATGAGCGCGTACAACTCGATCAACGGCACTACCGCCACCGAAAACGAGCTGCTGGAAACCCCGTTGAACAGTGAATGGGGCTTCGACGGCGTGGTGATCAGCGACTGGACCGCCGTGCGGAGCGTGGAGAGCGCCAGCGCGTCCCAGGACCTGGCCATGCCGGGCCCGGACGGCCCCTGGGGTGAAGCCCTGGTGGTGGCCGTAAAATCCGGCCAGGTCGCCGAAGCCGCGATCGACCGCAAGGTGTTCCGGATCCTGCAGTTGGCCGCCCGCGTCGGCGCACTCGAAGGCTTCGAGGCCGTGGCGGCCGAACCGGTGGACCGTGAGGACCCCATTGCGTTCGCCCGCGAGGCCTCCGCCGCCGGCACGGTCATGGTGAAGAACGACGGCGTGCTGCCGCTGGCTCCCGCCGCCGCCAGGACTGTCGCTGTGATCGGGCACAACGCCCGGTACGCCCGCACCCAGGGCGGCGGCTCCGCCACGGTCGTGCCCGAAAAGATCGTCACCCCGCTGGACGGGATCCGCGAAGTGTTCGGTGCGGACAATGTCAGCTACAGCGTGGGCGCCGTGGTCCAGGAAGGCATCGCCGAACTCCCGCTGGAACAGCTCACCAACCCCACCACCGGAACCCCCGGCGTGCGGGTCCGGTTCCTGGACTCTAACGGGAACGAACTCTTCGCCGAGGACCGCCGCTCCACCGCCCTGGTCTGGTTCGGCGGCGACGCCCCGATCTCGGCGTCCTCCCTGGTCCAGTTCCACACCATCTACACCCCCGATGAGACCGGCCCCGTCAGGCTCGGCTTCTCCACCGTGGGCCACGGCCGGATCTTTGTCGACGGAGTCCTGGCCCGCGAGGCCACCATCGAAGCGACTGGAACCGATCTCGGCGCCGCGTTCCTGGCACCGCCGTCCGCGTCCGTCGAAGTGCAGGCCACCGCCGGCGTCCCGCTGGAGGTCCGGATCGAACTGGACACCCATGACCGGGAGGGTGCCCTGTCCAACGCCCTTGCCATCACCATCGGCGTGGAAGCTGACGACGCCGACTCGGACTCCCTGATCCGGGATGCTGTGGAGGCTGCCCGCGCAGCCGATGTCGCCGTCGTGGTGGTCGGCACCAACTCCCGGGTGGAATCCGAAGGCTACGACCGGACCTCCCTGGAACTGCCAGGCCTGCAGGACCGGCTCGTGCACGCCGTCGCTGCGGCAAACCCCCGCACCATCGTGGTCGTGAACTCCGGCTCCCCGGTCCTGCTGCCTTGGCGCAACGAGGTGGCCGCGATCCTGATCGGCTACTTCGGCGGCCAGGAATTCGGCCACGCCCTCACCGACATCCTCACCGGCGCCACCGAACCCGGCGGGCGGCTCCCCACCACCTGGCCCGGCACCCAGGAAGACGTGCCCGTCATCAACGTCACCCCCGCACCCGACGGGACCCTGACCTACGACGAAGGCATCCACATCGGCTACCGCGCCTGGCTCAAAGCCGGCACGGAACCGGCCTACGAATTCGGCTACGGCCTCGGTTACACCACCTGGACCCTCGACGGTGTGGACGCCCCCGTTACAGCGGCCCCCGGCGCCGTCGTCCCCCTCACCGTCACCTTGGCAAACACCGGCACCCGGCTAGGCAAAAACGTCGTCCAGATCTACGCCGAAAAGCCAGGCTCCGCCGTCGACCGCCCCATCCGCTGGCTCGTTGCCTCCATCCCCGTGTGGGCCGGACCCGGCGAAACCGCCACCGCCATCCTGAACGTCCCCACCCGGCTCCTGGCCTACTGGGACAACGGCTGGACCTACGAGCCCGGCGACTACACGCTCCGCATTGGCACGTCAGTCACCGAACTGCCGCTGGAAACCGTGCTCACCCTGACCGGTGTCTCCGAGGAGGGGGCAGCATGAACCTGCCCAACCCGCTGATCCCCGGTTTCAACCCGGACCCCAGCATCGTCAAGGTGGGGAGCGACTATTACCTGGCCACTTCCACGTTCGAGTACCTGCCCGGCATCCCCGTCTACCACAGCACCGACCTGGTCAATTGGGCACGGATCGGACACGTTGTGGATCGCGAAGGGCAGCTGGATTCCCGCGACGTTCCCACCCTCGGCGGTGCCTGGGCGCCCACCATCCGCTTCCACAACGGCCTGTTCTACGTTGCCGTCACGGACGCCATGGCCCGCGGCACCCTGGTGTTCACGGCAAAGGATCCGGCGGGGCCCTGGAGCGATGGCCTCGCGATCGAAGGAGCCATCGGCATCGACCAGGATCTCGCCTGGGACGACGACGGCATGGCCTACATGACCTACTCCGGGCTGGACACTGTCACTGGAAACATGGGTGAGCACGGCGGCATCCTCCAGGTCCGCGTTGATCTAGAAGCCGGCAAGGCACTTGAGGAGCCCCGCAGTGTCTGGTCCGGCACAGGCCTGATGTTCCCGGAGGCGCCGCACCTGTACAAGCGCGGCGACTACTGGTACCTCATGATCGCCGAGGGCGGCACGGAGCGCGGGCACAGCGTCAGCATCGCCCGCGGAACCTCCCCGGCCGGTCCGTTCGAGTCCAACCCGGCCAACCCCATCCTGAGTGCCCGCAGCACAGACCGCCCCATCCAGAACACCGGCCACGGCGACCTGGTGGAGACGCCCGACGGCGGCTGGGCCATGGTCCTCCTGGGCATGCGTCCCAAGGGCATGACCCGCGCCTTCTCCGCGCTGGGCCGCGAAACGTTCATCACCCCGGTCACCTGGGTAGATGACTGGCCCGTCGCGGAGCCGGTCATTCTGAACCCCCGCGAAGGCGGCGCCTTTGAGGATGACTTCGCGGACGCGGAGCTCGACGGCGGCTGGATCGCCGTCCGGCGCTTCCCCGGCGCGTTTGCCTCAACAGAGAAAGTCCCGGGACGCCTCACGCTGACCAGCGACGGCACGAAACTGGATGATGCCCGTCCCGCGTTCCTGGGCCGCCGCCAGCAGTACCAGGTGGAGACCATCGCAGCACTCGTGGACGTGGAAGGCGCCAGCGCCAGCGAAAGCGGCTCCGGCGGCCTGGCCGTCCGCTACGACGAGGCCCACCACTACTCCATTGAAACGGACGGAACCACTCTTACGGCCCGGGCCAGGATTTCGTCGATTGAACAGACGTGGACCCACCCGGCGCCCGCCGGACCGGTGGAACTGCGGATCGAGACCCGCGAACCAAACCCGGACAATGCCATCGGCAGCCTGAGCTCAGACACCATCGCGCTCCAGGCAGTCGTCGACGGCCAACCAGTTACCCTGGCTGAACTCGACGGCCGGTATCTCTCGGCTGAGACCGCCGCGTCCTTCACCGGACGGGTGGCGGGCGTCTTTGCCAGCGCCGGCACGGTGGCGTTCGACTGGTTCCGCAGCGAAGGCCGCGAACCCCGGTAGAAACCGGCTAGGCCCCGCATCGCAGCTCTGATCACCTCCCACCTCCGCCTGAAAGGCCTTCTGTGACAAACACGACCCTGACACCGCAGTCAGCCACCCGCGAGCAGACCGTCGTGAGCCGGTTATCGGCGGAGTACCGGACAGACACCCCGTTCGTGGCCGAGCCGCGGCCCCGGCTCAGCTGGGTCACTGCCACTGGGAGCACAGACTGGCTGCAAGTTGCAGCCGAAGTCAGGGTGAGGCGGGACGGGAAGTCGGAGTCCGTGCTGCTCGAAGGTCCCGAGTCCGTGCTGGTGGATTGGCCTTTCGCGGACATCACCGCGGGCGGGCAGGTGGAGGTGGACGTCCGGGTCACCGGAAACGACGGCGGCACCACGGACTGGAGCGCGCCGCTGACCTTGGTGGGCGGTTTTGTGGACGGTCCCTGGCAGGCCGTGGCCATCGGCCTCCCGACACCGGCCGGCGAAAATCATCCCCTGGGCCAGCCCGGCCAAGTGCGACACGTGTTCATGGTGCGGGAAGGGCTGGCCAAAGCCACGCTGTTCGCTACCGCGCACGGCGTCTACCAGGCAGAAATCAACGGGACGGAAGTGGATGACCAAGTCCTCAAACCGGGCTGGACGGCTTACGCGGACCGGCTTAATCACGAAACCACCGACGTCACGGCGCTCCTGGCTCCGGGTGCCAACGCCATCGGAGTCTGGCTCGCCGGCGGCTGGTTCACGGAAAAGTACGGCTTCCACGGCTTCGCCAAACCGTTCTATGGCGAGCAGCCGGCGGTCAAGGTGGAACTGCGCCTTGACTACACCGATGGCACGAAGGACATTGTGGCCAGCAGCCGGGACTGGCGGGCCCGCACTGGCGGCCCGCTGGTATCCAGTGGCATCTACGCCGGCGAAACCTTCGACGCCCGGCGCGCGGAGGCCGGCTGGTCCGAACCAGGTTTCGACGACGCCCACTGGCTCCCCGCCGCTGTCGACTCCGATCAGAACTGGGCGGAGGCCACCCCGGCCACGGCCCCGGCCGTGCGCCGCATCGAGGAACTTCCCGTTAGGGAAGTCCTGACCACTCCCTCCGGCGCCACCGTGCTGGACTTCGGCCAGAACCTTGTGGGGCGGTTGCGGATCCGGGTTTCCGGCGAGCCCGGCCACACCATCACCCTTCGGCACGCCGAGGTCCTTGAAGATGGCGAACTGTCACTGCGCCCACTGCGCCAGGCCGCGGCCACCGACACGTATACCCTCGCGGGCCCCGGTGTTGCGGAACACGGCCTCGGGGGAGGTGGCGAGGAGGAATGGGAACCGCGCTTCACCTTCCACGGCTTCCGCTATGCGCAGGTGGACAACTGGCCCGGCGAGCTGGACCCGGCGGCGATCACCGCCGTCGTGATCCATAACGACATGCGCCGCACCGGCTGGTTCGACTGCTCAGACCCATTGCTGAACCGGCTGCACGAAAACGCCCTCTGGGGGATGCGCGGCAATTTCCTGGCGCTGCCCACTGACTGCCCGCAGCGGGACGAACGGCTGGGATGGACCGGCGACATCCAGGTATTCAGCCCCACCGCCAGCTATCTGTATGACTCGCTGGGTTTTCTCGGCTCCTGGCTGCAGGACCTCGCCCTCGAGCAGGGCCACCGCGACGGCGTGGTCCCCATTATCGTGCCGTCTGTCCTGGGCATGCTCGAATCACCTGTGGCCGCTTGGGGCGACGCCGCCACCGTGGTCCCGTGGGTGCTTTTCGAGCGCTTCGGTGACACTGGCCTGCTCCGCCGGCAGTTCGCCAGCATGCGGGACTGGGCCGACGCCCTCTTGAAGGTCCGGGACAGTTCGGGGCTGTGGCAGGGCCAGATGCAGCTGGGCGACTGGCTGGACCCCGCCGCTCCGCCGGACAAGCCCGGTGCCGCCCGCACGCACGGCGACATTGTGGCCAGCGCCTACCTGTTCCGGTCCCTGGACCTGGTGGCCCACGCGGCTGCCGTCCTGGGGAACGACGCCGACCACGGCAAGTACGCTGCGCTCGCCGAGGAGACGAGGCAGGCCTTCCTGGCCCAATACGTGACGCCGGCCGGCCGCATGGTCTCGGACGCCCAGACGGCCTATTCGTTGGCCCTGATGTTCGGCATCAGCACCGATCCGGCGCAGCGCCAGGCCCTTGGTGACCGGCTCGCCGAGCTCGCACGGTTGGGCGGCTACCGGATCGCCACCGGTTTTGTGGGTACGCCGCTGGTTGCAGACGCCCTGACTGTGACGGGCCACCTCGGTGCTGCCGAGCGGCTGCTCACGCAGACCGAATGCCCGTCCTGGCTCTACCCCGTCACGCAGGGTGCCACCACCATCTGGGAACGCTGGGATTCCATCCTGGAGGACGGCAGCGTCAACCCCGGCGAAATGACCTCGTTCAACCACTACGCGCTGGGCGCGATCGCAGACTGGATGCACCGCACCGTGGCTGGCCTGGCCCCGGCAGCGCCCGGATACCGGAAACTCCGCATCGCGCCGCGCCCGCTGAACAGCCTGACGCACGCTTCGACGTCGCACGAAACTCCTTACGGCCTGGCCCAGGTTGCGTGGAAGCGTGTGGGCGACCGGATCCTGGTGGAGGCCAAAGTGCCTCCTGGAACCACCGCGGAGGTCTCTCTGCCGGACGGCTCCGCAGGCTTCGTAGTGGGCTCGGGCCAGCACAGCTGGGATGTTCCCGACGCCGGACCGGCAGCAGAACGCGGTACGGCCTCGCTGCACTCCGCGCTTGCGGACATCATGGACGACCCCCAGGCGTATGCCGCCGTATGGCAGGCCATCGATGCCCATGATCCAGCCGCGGCCGCGGCCTTCCGCAAGGACACCGTCTGGTACCGGCAGACCACCTTGGACCAGGGCCTGATCTTCACCCAGCCCGGCGTCAAGCAGGACATCGCCGCCGCCCTCGCAGCCCTGGACGGACGCCGCTCCGAACGCACCCGTCACGACTCCTGAACTCCTGAATCACGAACCAAGAAGGCATCGATGAGCACTTTTACCGCTGAAAGCCCCCTGTACTTTGTGATGCGGCATGCCGAGGGTAACCGCATCCTCACCGAGCACGTCCCCACCCTGACCAACAACCCCCTGCTGCACACCCTGTACTTCCACGAGGTGGGACTGATCCTAGGAACCGAGGAAGCCCTGAAGGGAAAGCCTGGTCAGGTTGCAGAGATCCTCCGCCTCATCGGCGAACTCGAGCCGGAGGACACCGTGGCGCAGCGGGCCGCGGCAGCCGCCAGCGACGTCCCGGCCCCCGCCGCCGACTACGAACCGGAATCCGTTGAACGGGCCAGCGCGGCTGTTTCCCTGCCCACGGCGGCCGCAGCGCAGGACCGGCTCGAAATCACCTTCGCTGGGCCCTCGCACGGCAACCCGTTCACCGACGTCGAACTCCGTGCAGTCTTCACCGCCCCGTCCGGGAAGACGTTGGACGTGCCGGGCTTCTATGACGGAGACGGCAACTACAAGGTCAGGCTCCTGGTCCCGGAGGCGGGGGAATGGACCTTCGCCACCTCCAGCAACGCCCGCTCGCTCGACGGCATCAGCGGCTCGTTCAGCGCAGCGGAGGCTGCAGCGGGCGCCAAAGGCGTGGTTCGGGTGGCCAACACCTTCCACTTCGCGTACGACGACGGCACCCCCTACCTGCCGATTGGCACCACGGCCTACGCCTGGACCCACCAGGGCGACGCCCTGGAAAAGCAGACCCTGGACACGCTGGCCACAGGACCGTTCAACAAGATGCGGATGTGCGTGTTCCCCAAGTCCTACCTGTTCAACGAAAACGAACCGGACCTCTACCCGTTCGAGGGCTCCCTTGCCGGTGGTTTCGACTACGAGCGGCCCAACCCGGCGTTCTACCGCCACCTCGAACAGCGCATCAGCCAACTGGACGAACTTGGCATCGAGGCTGACCTCATCCTTTTCCACGCCTACGACCGCTGGGGCTTCTCCACCATGACCCCGGGCCAGGACGACCGCTACCTGAAGTACGTGGTGGCCCGGCTTGCTTCGCACCGCAACATCTGGTGGTCCCTGGCCAACGAATACGACCTGCTGTTCCGCAAGACCACCGAGGACTGGGAACGATTCGCCGGGATTGTCCAGGCCAACGACCCCAACGGCCACCTCCTCTCCATCCACAACTGCCACGCGTTCTACGACTACAGCCGGCCCTGGATCACGCACAGCAGCATCCAGCGCCAGGACGTGCACAAGACCGCGGAGTTCACGGGGGAGTGGCGCGACCGCTGGCAGAAGCCGGTGGTCATCGACGAGTGCGCTTACGAAGGCAACATCGACCAGGGCTGGGGCAACATCACCGGTGAGGAAATGACCCGGCGGTTTTGGGAAGGCGCCGTCCGCGGCGGCTACGTTGGCCACGGCGAAACATATATGCACGACCGGGACATCCTGTGGTGGGCCAAGGGCGGCGGGTTCCACGGCAGCAGCCCGGAACGCATTGCTTTCCTGCGCAGCATCCAGGAAGAGACACCCGGAGGTTTCCTTGATCCGCTGCCCAGCGCCTGGGACGTTCCCACCGCCGGCATCCGGTTCGAGTATGAGATCAGCTACTTCGGGTTCAACCAGCCCACGTACCGGAACTTCGTCATGCCAGCCGGGCGTCAGTACCAGGTGGACATCATCGACACCTGGAACATGACAGTGGAAACGCTGCCCGACGCAGTGGAAGGACGGTTCCAGGTGGAGCTTCCGGGCCGGCAGTTCATGGCTGTTCGTATCCGCGCCGTTTCCTGACATTTCCGGGAACCGCGGCAGGCCCTCAGCGGCTGGATGGCTGCGGTTCCCGGACGGGGTGTTCCCGCGGCGCCGCGCTAGAATGGATCGATCATGACCGGTGCCCAGCCCCGTTATCTTGCGTGGCTCGTCGTCCTGGCGACCCTCCTCACGGCCTGCGTGCCCGCGGTCGGCATTGACGAGGCCCTCACCGGTTCACCGATCCCGGCGTCCACGGCCCCGCCAGCCGCGAGCGACGCCACCCTCTCGCCCCAGCAGGCCGCGGCCCCCACGGCAACATCCGTTCCCACCCCATCATCGGTTCCCTCCGCACCATCGGTGCCCAGTCCGGCGTCGGTACCAATGCCGGCCCCGGTGCCCCAGGTGTTTGCCCTCAACCTCTACCAGGAGGGGGACTTCGTGCCGCAGTACACCTTCGACTGGTGTGTTGCGGCGAGCATCCAGATGGCGCACAACCTCATCGACGACACCGGTGGCGGCACGTGGACCGACCGCGCCCAGCAGAATGACCTGTGGGAGATGGCCCGGGCGCGGTCGTCCAACTCGTTCAACGGCGCCAATCCCTTCGGTTGGGCGAAGGTGCTGACCGAGGTGGGAATGGGGCCCTACGAGGTGGTCAGCATCGCCGGCTACGAGGACGCGCTGCAGGCCGCGGCACGCGCCATCGCCGCCACGGGCCGGCCGGTGGGGCTGGTCATGTGGAGTGGCCGCCATGCGTGGGTGATGAGTGGCTTCGAGTCGCTCGGCGATCCCGGCCAGTTCCCGGAATTCTCCGTCACTGGCGTCCACGTCCTGGACCCGCTCTTCCCGCACGGCAGCGGGCAGTGGGGTCCGTCGCCCGCGCCGAACACCCTGATCACCCCCGAGCAGCTGGCCACGCAGTTCGTGGTCCGGGAGCCGCGACGCTGGAGCAGCGACCTGCCCGCGGGCTACCTGCTGGTGCTGCCAAAGTAGTCAGCTTGCTTATGAGTTTGGGTTTTCCTAGGCTGGATCATGTCAGGCAAACAACTCCAGGCGGATGACGCAGTGCTTCCATGTGCTCCCTCCGCCTCACCAGAGGAGGAAAAATGTCAGAACACAGCATCGCAGGCAAGAAAGTCGCATTCCTGCTGACGGACGGCGTGGAGCAGGTTGAACTCACCAGCCCGTGGCAGGCAGTCAAGGACGCCGGCGGCGAACCCACGCTGGTGGCTCCCAAGAGCGGCAAGCTGCAGGGTTATGAGGGCACAGAGAAGGGCGACACCTTCGATGTGGACCTGACGGTTGCGGATGCCAACGCCTCGGACTTTGACGCCCTGGTGATCCCGGGCGGAGTAGTGAACGCCGACCACCTCCGGGTGGACAAGGCCGCCCAGAATTTCACCCGGGCCTTCTTCGAACAGCACAAGCCGGTGGCCTCGATCTGCCACGGACCGTGGCTGCTGATCGACGCCGGCGTGGTCCGCGGCCGGAATGTCACCTCGTACCACACGCTCCAGACCGATTTGAAAAACGCGGGTGCCAACTGGAGCGATGACGAAGTGGTGGTGGACCAGGGGCTGGTGACCAGCCGGAGCCCGAAGGACCTTCCTGCCTTCAACAGCAAGCTGGTGGAGGAAATCTCCGAAGGCCAGCACGCGGGCCAGACGGCCTAAATAAAATTGTTCCCTCAGGGTTAAGAAAAATGCCCGGCGGAGGAATTAGTCCACCGGGTAGAGTGTTTGAATCTGCAGCGACGAAGCTCGCCTGCCATCAAACTCAAACTCCCTGAGGGAACACTTATGTCTACAAAAGTCTCTTCTGACGCCCACGGAGAGCCCGTGCAGGCCACTGAGGCGCAGCCGTCCGCACCGGCGAAGATGTCCCGCGAATCGGTGACCATCATCGCCACACTGCTGGTGGCAACATTCGTGGTGATCCTCAACGAAACCATCATGAACGTTGCCCTGCAGCGGCTGATGGTGGACCTTGGCGTGGACGCGCCCACCGTACAGTGGCTGTCTACCGGCTTTATGCTCACCATGGCCGTGGTCATCCCCACCACGGGATTCATCCTGCAGAGCCTGTCCACGCGTGCAGTCTTTATGCTGGCCATGGGCCTCTTCGCCGGCGGCACCGCGCTGGCCGCAGCGGCTCCCGGCTTCGAAGTACTGCTCCTGGCACGCATCGTCCAGGCCGGTGGCACGGCAATCATGCTTCCGCTGCTGATGACCACCATCCTTACCCTCGTCCCGCTCGCCAAGCGCGGTGCCGTGATGGGCAACGTCAGCATCGCCATCTCAGTGGCCCCGGCCATGGGCCCCACCGTTTCCGGGCTGATCCTGGAGCACTTCACCTGGCGCTTTATGTTTGTGTTCGTCCTCCCGGTGGCGCTCGCGGCGCTGGCAATCGGCGCCAAGTACCTGACCAACATCGGCGAAACAGAGAAGACCAAGCTCGACTTCCTCTCCGTGCTCCTGACCGTCCCGGCCTTCGGCGGACTGGTCTACGGCCTCAGCCAGATCGGCGGCGGCCACGGAGGTCAAGGCGGCCCGAGCCCGGTAGCTATTGGTGCCTTGGTAGTGGGCGTGGCCAGCCTGGCAGTGTTTGTGCTCCGTCAGCTTCGGTTGCAGAAGGCGGAGGCTCCGCTGCTGGACCTCCGCGCCTTCAACTTCCGGATGTTCACCGTCTCGGTGCTGCTGATGGTGGTGGCCATGATGGCGCTGTTTGGCGGCGTGATCCTGTTGCCGCTCTACCTGCAGGAGATCCGCGGCCTGGGATCGTTGGAGACGGGCCTTGCCCTGCTCCCGGGCGGACTGGCCATGGGCCTGCTGGGCCCGTTCATCGGCCGGCTCTTCGACAAGGTAGGCCCGCTGCCGCTGACAGTGACCGGTTCGGTTTTGATGGTGCTGTCCCTGTGGCAGTTCTCCATGCTCGACGCCGGCACAGCGGTGTGGTGGATCGTCAGCCTGCACGTGGTGCTGAGCTTTGGCCTGGCACTGCTGTTCACCCCGGCGTTCACCACCGGCCTGAACCCGCTGCCGCCGCACCTCTACTCGCACGGCTCGGCGATCATGAGCACGACGCAGCAGGTGGCCGGCGCCGCCGGCACGGCGCTGCTGGTGTCCATCTTCGCTGTGGTTTCCGCCGCCTCCGGTTTGGTTGCCGGGATGAGCGCAGCGTTCCTGACGGCGACTGTGATAGCCCTTGCCGCCGTCGTACTTTCAGCGATGATGCGCAAGACAGAAGGCGCCGGCCCCACCCACGGCGGCCACTAACCCAACTAAGTAGCAGCAGATGTCGTTTTGAGCCCTCAAAACGACATCTGCTGCTACTTACATGGGGTTAAACGGCCAAGGGGTTAGCCGGCGAAGAAGTCGCTGAGTTCGGTGATGAGCTTGTCCGGGGCGCGGAGGACGCCGTCATGGCCGGAACCTTGGAGGATGGTATAGCTCGAACCGGACAGGACGTCGTGGATCTGGCCGCACGCCACGCCAAAGTACGCCGGGCTCTTCTCACCCACCACGATCAGGGTTTCCAGTGGCAGTTCCAGGAACGGTTCGGCCGGCATGTCCGCGGCGATGATCGCCTTGATTTCCCGGACGCCGGTGCGCATCAGTTCGCGCATCTGCTTGCCTACATGCGTGCCGGCGGTGAGCTTGTTGGCGATGGTGAGCATGGACAACGGCATCCGGGAGAACGCGCCGCCGGTTTCCAGGCCCTTGCTCAGCACGGCAAGGGCGCGATCGTCGTCCCCGGCGGCCGTGGCGCGTTCGTATTCCGCTGTCCAGTCGGCTTTGACGCTGTGGTTCACGGACACGGCGGGATCGTAGACGGCCAGCCGTTCCACGGGAAGCGTGCGGGCCGCGTGCAGGGCCACGGCGCCGCCGAAGCTGTGGCCGAACACGTCGGTGCTGGATGTGTGCTTCATGACGGCGTCAAGGTCCCGGATGTCCGCGTCAAGGGTGTAGTCATCCGGCTGCGGCGACGAGGAACCGCGGCCTCGGCGGTTGAAGGTATGCACCGGGCGGCCCAAGGCTGCGCTGAGCTTCTGCGCAAACTTGGTGTAGTCGGCTGCAGTCACCATGGAGGCCGGCACCACCACCACGCCGGAGCCGGCGGACGCCAGTTCGGCACCCGTGGAGAAGAGCTCGAGTGTGCCGCCGTCGGGGGTCTTGATGTTCTCGCGCGTCATGTTCCGAGCCTAGCCGAGGTACCTGAGTGCTGGCAGCAGGAGTGCCTTTGGCGCCGGTAAAGATTTGGGCTGGAAATCAGCCCTTGAAGTACTCCGAGATGTCCGTCACAAGCTCCTCGACGGCGGCGGGGATGGAGCCATGGAAACCCTTGGGTGACAGCTCAAACGTGCTTCCGGGCACTGCGGCATGGAGCAGCTCGGCCGTGGCTTTGTAATAGGCGGGGCTTTTTCCGCCAGCCATGAAATGCGTGTTGGAGGGCAGGACGCCGAAGTCCTTGGCGTGGTCCGGCTCGTTGTACGCGGCCCGCAGCTCACCGACGCCGCTGGGCATCACCTGGCGGAACAGCCTGTTCACCTTGGTCCGGGACATCAGGGCCATCAACCCAGCGAGAACAGGCTCGGGGATCTTGGCCAGCGCACTGCCGGGATTGGTGGCCTTCTTCATGTGAGCAAGGGCGTGACCCACGCGGCCGTTGTTAACGGCGTCCTCGAACCCGTCCAGCCAGTCGGTGTCGATGCTGCCGTCGATGTTCACCGCCGCGTCGTACACGGCCAGCTTGTCCGGCACATAAGCTGTGCCGGTAAATTCCTGGACCGCGTTCAACGCGACGGAGCCGCCCAGGCTATGCCCCAGGATGTTGCGCGCGCGGGTGGCGTCAAGGATTGTGCGGAGGTCTGCGATTTCGGTGGCCATGGAGTAGTCCGCCGGCTGTTCGCTGGACTTGCCGCGGCCCCGGCGGTCGTACACATCCACCGCCCAGCCGTCGCCCAGGCCCTCAGCCAGCGCTTCCGAAAAAGGGCGATAGATCAGGGCAGTGAGGAAGGCTCCGCCGATCAGCACCACCCGGCGCTCTCCCGGAGCGTCCTCGGTGCCGTAGCTGTACAACGCCAGCCGGCCGCCGTCGTGCGTTGGCACTACCTGTTCTTTCACCCTCCCCATCCTAGGGCGGCGTCCCTTGGAGTTTTTTGTCCACCGAACGTGGCCGGCGGCGGTCTGAACGTGCATTATCTGGACAAAAACCCGGTGGCCGGAACTCCCGGTAAACTTGGGGATTGTGACTTCCCAAAACACCCCCAAGAATGCCCCAGAGCCGCTCGACGCCAGCGAACAGATGCGCATCCGCATGGAAAAGCGCGCCAAGCTGATCGAGCGCGGAACCGAGGCATACCCGGTGGGTGTTGAACGGACGCATTCCCTCACCGAGATCCGCGAAAAGTACGCGCACCTCGAAGCCGATGACACCACCGGCGACGTTGTGGGCGTCACCGGCCGCGTGGTTTTTGTGCGCAACACCGGAAAGCTCTGCTTCGCCACGCTGCAAGAAGGCGGCGTTGACGGCAAGGGCACCCGCCTCCAGGCCATGCTTAGCCTGGCCAATGTGGGCGAGGAAGCGCTCGCTGACTGGAAAGCCCTGGTGGACCTGGGCGACCACGTGTTCATCAAGGGCGAGGTGATCTCCTCACGCCGCGGCGAGCTGTCCGTCATGGCCGAGTCCTGGTCCATGGCGTCCAAGGCGCTCCGGCCGCTGCCGGTCCTGCACGCGGAACTGAACGAGGAAACCCGCGTCCGCCAGCGCTACGTGGACCTGATGGTCCGCGACGAAGCCCGGGAAATGGTCTACACCCGCGCCGCCATCACCCGCTCCATCCGCGAAAGCCTCCACCGCCACAACTACGTGGAGGTGGAAACCCCCATCCTGCAGCTGGTCCACGGCGGCGCCCTGGCACGTCCATTCGAGACGCACATGAACGCGTTCGACCAGAAGATGACGCTCCGGATCGCCACCGAGCTCTACCTCAAGCGCGCCGTGGTGGGCGGCATCGACCGCGTGTACGACATGGGCCGTGTCTTCCGCAACGAGGGTGTGGACTCCACCCACAGCCCCGAATTCACCACGCTCGAGTGCTACGAGGCCTGGGCTGACCAGTTCGTCATGGCGCAGCGCATCAAGGAGATCATCCTCGACGCCGCAGACGCCGTGGGCGCCGGCCGCACCCTCCAGACCGAGGCCGGGGAAATCAACCTCGACGGCGACTGGGCCTGGGTCTCTGTCTACCCCGGGCTGTCCGACGCCGTTGGCCAGGAAGTCACCCCGGACACTTCGCTTGAGGTGCTGCGCGACATTGCGCAAAAGCATGAGGTGAAGGTAGACCCGAAGTGGGACGCCGAGAAGCTGGCCGTGGAGCTGTTTGGTGAAATCGTGGAGCCCACGCTCCTCAACCCGACCTTTGTGTACGACTACCCGCCGTCCGCGCAGCCGCTGGCCCGTCCGCACCGTGAGGACGGCCGCCTGATCGAGGCTTGGGACCTCATCATCGGCGGCATGGAACGCGGCACGGCCTTCTCTGAACTGATCGACCCCGTCATCCAGCGCGAGCGGCTCACCGAACAGTCCCGGCACGCTGCTGCGGGCGACGTCGAGGCCATGCAGTTGGACGAGGACTTCCTCAGGGCGCTCGAATACGGTGCGCCTCCCATGGGCGGCATCGGGCTGGGCATCGACCGACTGGTCATGCTGTTCACTGGTGCCGGTATCCGAGAAACCATTCTTTTCCCGCTCCTGAAGCCCGAGGGTCACTGACCGTGGAATACGTCGCCGTGCTTCTGCCCTCGCTTGTGGTGGGCTTGCTTTTCTGGTTTGCCATGAAGTCGATTTTCAATGCCGACAAAGCCGAGCGGCAGGCCGAGGCTAAAGCCCAGGCGGAGGCGGAAAGCCGTGCGTCGGGGCCATTGGACGCGCCTGATACCGACGCGAATAAATAAAACGACAGAACTTTCTGGGAATATCCCCAGGAACCATTTCACGCTTTGACGCGTTGCCATAATGAGGGTCATACTTTTATCAGGAACATCCTGCTTTTCTGAAAACCCGAACCTTTCCAAGAGGAAGACTATTAATGGCACAGAAAGTAAACATCATCCTCGTAGATGATCTGGATGGGGGATCCGCGGACGAGAATGTCCGTTTTGGCCTCGATGGGGTCAGCTACGAAATTGATCTGTCCTCGGCCAACGCGGCCGAGCTCCGTTCGTCCCTGGAGCGGTTTATTGCCGCAGGGCGCAAGACATCCGCCGGCCGTGCCACCCGCACGAAGGCAGTTTCTGGCGCCCGAAGCAATGACTCCGCCCAAATCCGGCAGTGGGCACGGGACAACGGCTACACGGTTAACAGCCGGGGTCGAATTCAGGCTGAAATCCAAGAAGCCTACCAAAAGGCAAATTCCTAGGACCTTGCCTCCTGGCGGCGTAATAGGCCCTGTCTTCACCCTTGGGTGGAGGCAGGGTTTTTTGTGCCAAATGACTATTAGCAAGCCCGCTTCAGCCGAGTGGAAACAGTTGGATGGAAAAGACGCCGACTTCACTTCAGGTCAATCGCGAAGGGCATTTCCGGCGAACGATCCGGCGCGCCCCAGCGGACCTCCGGAAGTGGCAGTGGGCCGGACGGCCGGGCGCTGTCATGTCCTGGCGGAAGCACCTGCGGGATATTCCCGCGCCGGCCCCGGTTTCCCCTGTGGCGAACACGCTCCACAAGTCTGGGTCGGCCACGTAGCATCAAAGTACGTCGTAGCTAGGAGTGTGGCGAAATGTTTGAGCGATTTACGGACCGTGCCCGTCGCGTAGTTGTGCTTGCCCAAGAAGAGGCACGCATGCTGAACCACAATTACATTGGTACCGAACACATCCTCTTGGGTCTGATCCATGAAGGTGAGGGCGTTGCCGCCAAGGCTCTTGAGTCCTTGAGCATTTCGCTCGACGGCGTGCGCGAGCAGGTGCAGGAGATTATCGGGCAGGGCCAGCAGGCCCCATCCGGCCACATCCCCTTCACCCCCCGCGCCAAGAAGGTGCTGGAACTCTCCCTGCGGGAGGCTTTGCAGCTGGGCCACAATTACATCGGCACGGAGCACATCCTGCTGGGACTCATCCGTGAGGGTGAGGGCGTGGCAGCCCAGGTGCTGGTGAAGCTCGGCGCAGACCTCAACCGGGTCCGCCAGCAGGTCATCCAGCTCCTCTCCGGCTACCAGGGCAAGGAAACCACCGGCGCCGGCGTTGGCGCGGGCCAGCCCGAAGGCACGCCGGCCGGTTCGGTGGTCCTGGACCAGTTCGGCCGCAACCTGACCCAGGCTGCCCGCGAGAACAAGCTGGACCCGGTCATCGGACGTGAATCCGAAATGGAACGCGTGATGCAGGTCCTTTCGCGCCGTACCAAGAACAACCCCGTTCTCATCGGCGAGCCCGGTGTTGGCAAGACCGCCGTCGTCGAAGGCCTTGCCCAGGCGATCGTCCGCGGCGACGTCCCGGAGACCATCAAGGACAAGCAGCTGTACACCCTGGACCTCGGGTCCCTGGTGGCAGGCTCCCGGTACCGCGGCGACTTCGAAGAGCGCCTGAAGAAGGTGCTCAAGGAAATCCGCACCCGCGGCGACATCATCCTTTTCATCGATGAGATCCACACCCTCGTGGGTGCCGGTGCCGCCGAAGGTGCCATCGATGCTGCGTCCATCCTCAAGCCCATGCTGGCCCGCGGTGAACTGCAGACCATTGGCGCCACCACGCTGGACGAGTACCGCAAGCACATCGAGAAGGACGCCGCCCTGGAGCGCCGCTTCCAGCCGATCCAGGTCAAGGAGCCCTCAGTTGCGCACGCAATCGAGATCCTCAAGGGCCTGCGTGACCGCTACGAGGCGCACCACCGCGTGACCATCACCGACGGCGCCCTGGCCTCCGCTGCCAGCCTCGCTGAACGCTACATCTCGGACCGCTTCCTGCCGGACAAGGCCATTGACCTGATCGACGAGGCCGGCGCCCGGCTGCGCATCCGGCGGATGACTGCCCCGCCGGAGCTGAAGGCCATGGACGAGCGGATTGCCAAGCTCAAGATGGAGAAGGAGTCCGCGATCGACGCGCAGGACTTCGAAGGTGCTGCTGCGCTCCGCGACAAGGAGCAGAAGCTTATTACGGAGCGCTCTGAGAAGGAACGCCACTGGAAGTCCGGCGGTATGGATGACATTTCCGAGGTGGATGAGGATCTCATTGCCGAGGTGTTGGCCAACTCCACGGGCATTCCGGTCTTCAAGCTGACCGAGGAAGAGTCCTCGCGCCTGCTGAAGATGGAAGAGGAACTGCACAAGCGCGTTGTGGGCCAGAACGAGGCCATCCGGTCCCTGTCCCAGGCGATCCGCCGCACACGTGCAGGCCTGAAGGACCCCAAGCGTCCGGGCGGCTCCTTCATCTTCGCCGGCCCTACGGGCGTCGGCAAGACCGAACTGGCCAAGGCTCTCGCCGAGTTCCTGTTCGGTGAAGAGGACGCCCTTATCACGCTGGACATGTCCGAGTACTCCGAGAAGCACACGGTTTCGCGCCTTTTCGGTGCACCTCCGGGCTACGTGGGCTACGAGGAAGGTGGCCAGCTGACCGAGAAGGTTCGCCGCCGTCCATTCTCCGTGGTCCTGTTCGACGAAGTGGAAAAGGCCCACGCGGACCTCTTCAACTCCCTCCTGCAAATCTTGGAAGACGGCCGCCTGACCGACTCCCAGGGCCGTGTAGTGGACTTCAAGAACACCGTGATCATCATGACCACAAACCTCGGAACGCGGGATATTTCGAAGAGCGTTGCCACCGGCTTCCAGTCGGGCACGGACACGCAGACCGGTTACAACCGGATGCGGGCCCGCGTCACGGAGGAGCTCAAGCAGCACTTCCGTCCCGAGTTCCTGAACCGTGTTGACGACGTCGTGGTCTTCCCGCAGCTGACCCAGGACGAGATCATCGAGATCGTGGACATGTTCGTGGCACGCTTGGAGAAGCGCCTCAAGGACAAGGACATGGGCATCGAGCTCACGCCGGCCGCCAAGGTGCTCCTCGCCACCCGTGGTTACGATCCAGCCATGGGTGCCCGGCCGCTGCGCCGTACCATCCAGCGCGAGATCGAGGACCAGCTCTCCGAGAAGATCCTGTTCGGCGAAATTCACGCCGGCGACATCGTGGTAGTGGATGTGGACGGCGAAGGAGACGACGCCAAGTTCACCTTCGCTGGCAACGCCAAGCCGCGCATCCCGGAAATCGCTCCAAGCGCCTAGCAACAAGCCAAGGCCCCGCCCGCTCCCTAAAAGGAGCAGGCGGGGCCTTTCGCTTTCCCTCTCCATCTACTCAGGGGGCCGCTGGCTTGAGTGAGCGACATCGAGCTGCGGCGTCGTGTGTCGACCATTGGGGTTTGTGATGCGGGGCACAGTCGGGTTGAATCGGGGCATGGAAACTGAAAACCCGGCGATCCCGGGCGAGCAACCTGAAACCCCATTCCACGACCTCGACCATTACCTGGCCATTCCGCGCGTCAGCGGTTTGTCCCTGAGCCCGGACGGCCGGAGGCTGGTCACCACCGTTTCCACGCTCAACGGCAAGGGCACCGAATTCGCTACGGCCCTGTGGGAGCTGGATCCCTCCGGGGAGAGGCATGCCCGGCGCATCACCCGCAGCGCCAAGGGCGAGGCCGGGGCCGCCTTCGCGGCCAACGGCGACGTCTACTTCACCTCCGCGCGCCCGGACCCGGACAGCCCCGACGCAGATCCCGTCAACGCACTGTGGCTTTTGCCGGCCGACGGCGGGGAAGCCCGCGTGGTTCTCTCGCGCCCCGGCGGGGTTGGTTCTGTCATGGCCGCACAGAACGCGGACGCCACCTTTGTCACGGCAGAGATCCTGGCCGGGTCAACGGACGAGGAGAACGACGCCGACCGGCGCAAATCCCGCAAGGACAACAAGGTCGCGGCCATCCTTCACAGCGAATACCCGGTCCGATACTGGGACGCCGACCTGGGGCCGGGGCAGCCGCGGATTTTCGCCGTGGAACCGGGCGAGGACAAGGAACCTGGCAGGCCGTCCACCGTTGATGCGACGGCGCCGCTGCAGCTCCGAAACCTGACCCCGGGCGCCGGTCCGCGGCTCCGCGAGGCCGAGACTGTGGTCAGTCCGGATGGCCGGACCATCTACACGAGCTACACCCGGCCGCTGGCCAAGGCGGACAGCCGCTCGGTCCTGGTCGCCGTGGACGTGGCCACCGCAAGCCAGAAGGTACTCCTGGACCAGGCGGGCATGAGCTACTTCCCCGGCCCGGTCAGCCCCGACGGGAACACACTGGTGGTGGTCAGCGAAAGCGACACCACCCCGCACGAGGCCCCACAGGTCAAGTTGCATCTGCTGGACGTTTCAGGCAACGCCCACGAGTCAAACGGCCACAACGCCGGCCTGACCCCGCTGGTCCCCGACTGGGACCGCTGGGCAAAACCGGCAGCGTGGCTCCCCGACGGTTCCGCCCTCCTGGTCACCGCGGACGACGACGGCGCGTCGCCGGTTTTCCGGATTAGCGTTCCGGCGTCTGCCGCGGAAGTGAGCGTCACCCGGGTGACGCAGGATGCGGCGGCGTACACCGACGTCGTGGTTTCTCCCGGCGGGCGCACCGCTTATGCCTTGCGAAGCTCCTATGAGTTCCCACCGGAGGCCGTACGGATCAACCTGGAAACGGGGGAGACTGCCAGGCTGCCAGCCCCGGCAGAACGGCCAAAGCGCGCCGGCCGGCTGGAGCGGCTGGCTGCCACAGCATGGGACGGTACGCGAGTGCCGGCGTACCTGGCGCTGCCCGACGGCGCGTCGGCTGAGTCGCCTGCGCCCATGCTGCTGTGGATTCACGGCGGGCCGCTGGGGTCCTGGAACGCCTGGACGTGGCGGTGGAACCCCTGGCTGCTCACAGCGAAGGGGTACGCGGTTCTGCTGCCCGATCCGGCCTTATCCACGGGCTATGGGCAGGCGCACATTCAGCGGGGCTGGGGCGAGTGGGGCAAGGCGCCGTTCACGGACCTGATGGCTGTCACCGACACTGCCGTGCAGCGCCCGGACATCGATGAAAGCCGCACCGCGGCCATGGGCGGGTCCTTCGGCGGCTACATGGCCAACTGGGTGGCAGGCCAGACGGATCGGTTCAAGGCGATCGTCACGCACGCGAGCCTGTGGGCCCTGGACCAGTTCGGCCCCACCACGGATGCCTCGCAATACTGGCTCAAGGAAATGACCGCGGAGATGGCGCTGGAGAATTCGCCGCACCTCCATGTCGAAAAAATCAGCACCCCCATGCTGGTGATCCATGGCGACAAGGACTACCGTGTGCCCATCGGCGAGGGCCTGCGGCTCTGGTATGAACTCCTCTCCAAGTCCAGGCTGGCCGCAGACGAGGACGGCCAGACCCCGCACCGTTTCCTCTACTTCCCGGACGAGAACCACTGGATCCTGCAGCCGCAGCATGCCAAGGTCTGGTACGGCGTCGTGGAGAGCTTCCTCGCCAAGAACGTGCTGGGCAAGGACGTTCCGGTGCCTGCGGAGCTTGGTCTCTAGCCTCCGGTTCTGGTTACCTCCGGCTCTGGTTACCTCCGGCTCGGAAGCTGGGACATTTCCCGCTTGCTGCTCCTTCGTCGCTCTGACGCAAGCTACAGAAATGTCCCAGCCTCCTTCACCTCGTGCCGAACGTCACGGCGCTGTCCCGCGGACCGTACACGCGCCTCGTAGGATTGAGCCTGTGACTGACTCCTTTTATATCCGTCCTGCCCGCACCGGCGATGTGGCCGCCATCAAGAGGCTGGTGGCGCCGCTGGCGGAGCAGCGGATCCTCATGGCCAAGGAGACGGTGGCCTACTACGAGAGCCTGCAGGAGTTCCGGATCGCAGAATCGGACGACGGCGACGTCATCGGCTGCGGCGCTCTGCACGTGATGTGGGAAGACCTGGCCGAGGTGCGCACTCTTGCCGCGTCCGATGCCTGGCGCGGCAAGGGTGTGGGCCACGTGTTGGTGGAGAGCCTCCTGGAGGAGGCCCGCGCGCTCGGTGTTGTCCGCGTTTTCTGCCTCACCTTCGAGGTGGACTTCTTCAAGCGCCACGGTTTCGAAGTGATGGAGGACCAGTCCGCGGTGGACCCTGTGGTCTACTCCGAACTACTCCGCTCCCATGACGAAGGTGTGGCCGAGTTCCTTGATCTGGCGCGGGTAAAGCCCAACACTTTGGGCAACACGCGGATGATCAAGTTCCTCTGACACTCGGCTGGCCAGGGCCGGAAATTATGGATGATTTTTGAAGTCTTTTCGTTGATCGATTCGATGGATAAACTAGGTGAACTTGCTGGGGAGCAAACCCCGACTATCGAAAGCACCTCATGCACATCCTCTCCTCCCACACGGAAAAAACCGAGCTTCAGCTTCTGGTCCGCGGGCTCGTATATGCCCCGGGCGACGCCCACTATGACGCGGAAGTCGCAGCCTTTAACCTCGCCACCCGCCACACTCCGGACTTGGTGCTGAGTGCGGTCAACGCCGACGACGTCGTTGCCGCAGTCAGGTGGGCCGCCGCCCGCGACATGTCCATCTCGGTCCAGTCCACTGGCCACGGCGCCGCGAATGCCATCACCGGCGGCCTGCTGATCAGCACCCGGCTCATGCTGGAACTATCCATAGATCCCGAAGAGCAGACCGCCCGGGTGGGCGCCGGCGTGCGCTGGCGGGACGTCCTCAGGGCTGCGGCCCCCTATGGGCTGATGGGCCTGCACGGCTCCACCACCGACGTCGGCGTTGTTGGCTATACCCTCGGTGGCGGCATTCCGCTGCTGGGACGGAAGTACGGCTTCGCGTCGGACCACGTGCTTGCGTTCGACCTTGTCACCCCCGACGGCGTGCTGCGCAGGGTGGACGCCCACAGCGATCCGCGGCTGTTCGGGCTGCTTCGTGGCGGCAAGGGCAACTTCGGCATCGTCACGGCGATGGAGTTTTCGCTGTTCCCGGCCGGCGAGCTGTTCGCAGGCGGCATCTTCTACGAGGGTAGCCACGCCCGTGAAGTGCTCGCGGCCTTCCGTCACTGGAGCGGGTCGCTGCCGGCGGAGGCCTCCGCGTCGCTGGCCTTCCTGCGGCTGCCGGACATGGAGGAAGTACCGGGCTTCCTGCGTGGCAAGTTTGTGATGCACCTGCGGTTTGCCTGGCAGGGCACTGCGGAGGAAGGAGCGCGGCTGCTCGCTCCGATGCGCGTGGCCGCTCCCGTCCTGGTAGACGGCGTCGGTCCCCTTCCCTACTTACGGGTGGATGAGATCCACGCCGATCCGGAGCATCCGGTGCCCGTCCACGAAGGTGGAATGCTACTTAGGGAACTCAGCGACGGTCTGGCGGAAGCATTGCTTCAGCTGGCCGGGCCGGACAGCACCGCTCCGCTCCTGCTGGCGGAGATCCGGCTGATGGGCGGCGCGCTGGCCGTTCCACTCAACGGAGCCGATCCCGACGGCGACTGCGTGGGCGGGCGCGATGCCGCACTCTCGTTCTTCGCGGTGGGGATCATGGCACCGCAGATTGCCCACCTGGTTCCGGCCGCCATCACCGCCGCACGTTTGGCGCTTGAGCCGTTCGGAACGGGAGGCACCGCCGTCAACCTCCACGGACACCTCGCTGCGCCCGAGTTGGCGGCCAGCGCTTGGCCGGAGGCTGCCCGGGTCCGGCTTCGCGAAGCGAAGGCGGAGCTGGATCCGAAGAACCTCTTCCGTCATGGCCACGCCATCCTGCCCGCGGCAAGGGTAGTCCACACCGCGGTGGCCTGACTCGTTGAGCCGCCAGCCCCGCCGTCCGTTCGGATGGCGGGGCTGCGTCATACCAGGACTTTTCCTTGCTTTAGTCGAATTGATGGATAAACTATGGATGGCCTGTGTTTGGGGGCACGTGCGCAAAGGGACAGTCATTGGGGGCTGTCCCTTTCGTCGTTTCCGGCCACGCGCGGCCAACGCGGGCAACCCGGGGGCAAGGCTAGCGGCAGAGGCTGACGGGCAGAGGCTAGCAGGCAGACGCTGGCCGCAAGGGCGGGAACTACCGGAGTGCGGGTGGCGGTAGTAGGGTCAAAGTGACATCCTCCAGGAAGACTGACCGCCCGGGAGCCCCGTGAAAAAACTCATCAACGATCCCCGCGCTTTTGTGGACGAGTCAGTGGACGGCTTCGGCATGGCCCATGCGGACCTTGTCACCGTCAGTGCAGAGCCCCGGTTCATTATCCGCAAGGACGCGCCGGTGGCCGGCAAAGTGGGGCTGGTGTCCGGCGGCGGAAGCGGCCACGAACCGCTTCACGCCGGCTTTGTGGGGCGGGGAATGCTCGACGCCGCCGTGCCTGGGGCGGTGTTCACCTCTCCGACGCCGGACCAGATCCTTCCGGCGACCCAGGCAGCGGACTCAGGTGCCGGCGTCGTCCATATCGTGAAGAACTACACCGGTGACTTGCTGAACTTCGAAATGGCCGCCGAATTGGCCGAGGCCGAAGGGGTGCAGGTCCGAACGGTCCTGGTCAATGATGACGTTGCCGTGGAGGACTCGCTGTATACGGCTGGGCGGCGGGGTGTGGGCGGAACGGTGCTCGTGGAGAAAATCGCCGGTGCCGCTGCTGAGCGGGGCGACAACCTGGACGCCGTGGCCGCCATCGGTGACCGCGTAAACAGCAACGTCCGCACTATGGGCGTAGCTCTGGCTGCATGCACGGTGCCGCATGCAGGCTCACCCAGTTTCGATCTCGGTGAGAACCAGATCGAGATCGGCATCGGGATCCACGGCGAACCCGGCCGGCACAAAATCCCCTTGGAAAGCGCGGACGCCATTACTGACAGGCTGCTGGAACCGGTGCTCAGCGACCTCGGCATCGCCGCTGGCGACAAAGTGCTCTTGTTCGTCAACGGAATGGGCGGGACGCCGCTGAGCGAGCTCTACATTGTGTTCCGGCGCGCCGCCCGGGTGATCGCGAACAAAGGCGCCACCGTGGAACGCTCGCTGGTGGGGAACTACGTCACCGCCCTGGACATGCAGGGCTGCTCCATTTCCGTCCTACGGCTCGACGATGAGTTGACCGGACTGTGGGACGCCCCGGTCCACACGGCCGCCTTGCGCTGGGGAGTGTAGCAATGGTTCTCGATGCGAATTGGGCCGTGAAGTGGCTGACACTCTGCGCCCAGGCCATGGCGGAACACCGGGCGTGGCTCATTGAACTGGACCGTGCTATCGGGGATTCGGACCACGGCGAAAACATGGACCGCGGCTTCCAGGCCGTGCTGGACAAACTCGCCGAGGTCCCCCCGGCAACGCCTGGGGCAGCACTGAAGTTGACGGCCATGACGTTGATGTCCAAGGTGGGAGGCGCCGCCGGTCCCCTGTATGGAACCGCCTTCCTCCGGGCCGCGGCATCCCTGGGCGATTCGCTGGAGGTGGAACCCGCCGCCTTCGCAGGGGCCCTGGTAGCGGCCAGGGACGGGATTGTGGCCAGGGGCAAGGCCGAGCCGGGCGACAAGACCATGGTTGATGCGTGGACGCCGGCTGCTGAAGCTGCCCTTCTCGCGGCAGCAGGCGGTGCCGGCACGGTCCTCGAGGTACTGGTGGCTGCCGCCGAGGCTGCTGAAGCGGGTGCCGTCGCCACGGATCCCATGGTTGCCCGCAAGGGACGCGCCAGTTACCTGGGGGAGCGGAGCGCCGGCCACCGTGACCCCGGGGCCGCCTCCAGTGCCCTGATCCTGCGCGCGGCAGTCGGGGCCGCGGCGTGAGCGTCGCCCTGGTTGTGGTCTCCCATAGTGAAAAAATAGCCGACGGCGCCGCGGAACTTGCCGCGCAGATGGCACCTGATGTTTCGATAGTGTCCGCCGGGGGCACCCCGGACGGCCGGATCGGCACCAGCCTGGATAGGGTCATGGCCGCCTTGGAGCAAGCTTCAGGCGGGGATGGTGTGGTGGTCCTGACCGATCTGGGATCGGCCGTCATGACAGCAGAATCCGCGCTGGAGTTTGCGGGGCACCCGGACGGTGTACTGCTGGCCGATGCCCCTTTGGTGGAAGGGCTGGTGGCCGCAGCCGTGGCAGCGCAGGGCGGGGCGGACGTACACGCCGTCAAGCGTGCGGCGGAAGGAGTGTACGGCTCCGCGCAGGGGGTGCCGCCGTCGTCCTCCTTCAGTGCTGTCGAAGAGGGCTCAGTGACAGGGGCAGGGCCGGAGTTTACTGGCGACTTTGAGCTCATCAACCAGGCGGGCATGCATGCGCGCCCGGCGGCCAAGATCGCCGGGGGGCTCTCGTCCCTGGATGCGCGCGTGACCGTCAATGGCCTGGACGGGACCTCGATGACTGCTCTGATGACGCTTGCCGCCGGCAAGGGTTCGGTGCTGCATGTGGAAGCCTGGGGCGTTGACGCCGAGCGGGCAGTCAACTACGTAGGCGGACTGGTCCAGGCTGGATTCGGGGAACCATAGGAGTCCCTGCCGTCCTGTTTGGGCTGTCCCCGGTGTGTTCGCTCCGTCCTGTCATAGCCTGCGAATATGCTCGATGCCATGGAACGGCTCGACTTGGATGACAATTGCCCGCTGGTGGTGCTGGACGGACAGACATCCATCGAGGAGCTCTTCGCGGAACTCGGCTTTGAGTGGCGGGCATCGGCGGACCTGGCCGGCCCGGACGCTGACGGCTCCACGGGCGGCTTGCTGGGCCAGGCCACCCTGTTCTGACGGGCGCTAAGGTGCCACTTCGCGTTCACGTGCCGTTAACGGTGGTGCCCTAGATTGTCCCTTCAGGCACTCTCTGCTCGAAGGGATCCATCATGGCCAATATTGCTGAAATTCTTGGCAGGCTAACCCCTGAAGAACTGGACGGGCTGCGCGGGCTTGGGCCCCAGGGCCATCTGACCAGGCCGCTCGTGGAAGCCCTTGACCGGGCCGCCGGTGGTGCCGGTGCCGGCCGCGGCTACTACGTTCCCACCGGCAGCGTGAGCGAAACCGGCGGTCCCCATCTTGTCCTGCGAAGCGACGTGTCGGCATGGCTGTTCGGGACAGCTCCGCAGGTTCCGCACGCGGGGGCAGCCGACCCCGCCCAGCCTTAAGCGGACCTACCTGGCGTCAGGGTGCCTGCCGCAGCCCCTTGGCGTCGAGCACTACTGATGCCGTTATGAACCGTCCGCACTGCTCGCCGTAGGGGAATTCGCCGCGGGGACGGAAGTCCAGTGTCCGCACGGGCAGCGCCGAGCCGTCCGGGGAGGTTCCGGTGGCCGTCACGGCCATGGGCGATTCGGTCAGGGAGTCCAGGAACAGCATGCCGATCATGGTCCCGTCGGGGGAAGCCGTTGCAGAGCAGACGCCGTCCGGACTGCAGCCTTGATCAATGGAAACGCTGCCCTGGTGCAGCTCGAGGGTATTCTCGGTGCACACACCGTCCTGGCACGCCTTCAGCCGCAGGGTGCCCATCTGGGGCACGTAGGGGGCAGCAACGGTAACCGACACAACAGACGCCTGTGCGATCGCCGGACACGGTGTTTCGTAAGGGAAGTAGTAGCAGCCAGAGGTGAGCGCCGTCGTCGTTATCAGTGCCAGAAGTACCCCGGACTTGCTCATACTTCAGGGTAGGACCGGCGGGCGGGTGCCCGCACGGCTACCAGGAAAGTGACGCAAACATCGTTATGGCCAGCACGCCGAAGGTCACCAGAATGAGACCTGTTGCCATTCGACCCTTGGCAATAACGAAGACCGGCAGGGTGGATTCGGCCGGGTTGGCCGGGTTGTAGGCCACCGGAATCGTGGTGCCGATGATCGCCTGGTCGCGGCTGTAGATGTCGGACTGCCCCAGCCACCGCTGGCCGCGTGTGTCCGCGAATTCGTAGGACGGGGCGAACCGGTCCCGGCCGTTGCTGGCCGGGCCGTCTGCGCCGTGGAGGTTGCCCGTGACGGTGGCGGACGTGTGCACCCACCCCGTCATGGAGCGTCGCCGGCGCAACGATGCTGAGAGGGACATGCCCGCCAGGATCAGGCCGAGCACCAGGAAGAGTCCCGGCAGGACAACAAAAAGCAGCTTCAGGAAATCCATGGGTCAGCCCACCGGAAAGATGCCGATAAACCAGAACGAGCCCAGGGCGAAGAGTGCGAAGAACGGCATCAGGCAGCCCATCACCTTTTTTGATTCGTACGCCACCTGGAACGACTGGTTGGGATTTGCCGGGTTGTACGCCACTTCGAGCAGCGATCCGGGCACCTGCTGGTTTACGTACGAAACCTCGGATTCGCCCGCATACAGCGTCCCGTTGGGGTCAGCGAACTGGTAGGTGGGGTAGAAGCGCCTGTTCCGCGTTGAGCCGCCTCCGCCATGTGTCCACCCCGCGACGTTACCGGTCACCGTTGCCTGCGCCTTGGGCCAGCTGGTGATCAGGTTCTCGTGGCGCTTGGCCTTGCGCAGCGTGTGGACAAAGGCAAAAACAACGGCCACCACAAACAGCGCCCAAATAATGTAAAGCACGATCTTCATGGACTTCCCCCGGTTCCGGTCACCAAGAAGTATGCCACCCCTGAAGGGACGGGCTGTTGTCAGTCGCTGGAATGGCTCAGGCAGGCAGCCGGTAGCCGCCCTGGTGCAGCTCGGCGAGGCCGTCGCCGAGGAGCCCCGCCAGCGCGCGTTCCAGCTGTTCCGGGGCCGAGTTGAGCCTGTGCAGCGCGGCCAGCGGCACGCCGATTCCGTCGGGCGCGAAACCGAGGTCCGCCGGTTCCTGCTGAAACATCTCTGGCGGGACGGGCCGGTCAGCGACGCGCAGCACGGCCATCACGGCTCCCCGGACCTGGCGGTCGGTGCCGTGCCACGCCTGGCCTTTCGGAACGTACGACGGCGGCGGCTCGCCTGCCGCCAGCCACGCACACGAGTCCCGCACGGGACACACGGCGCATTTCGGCGCACGAGCCGTGCACACCAGCGCCCCGAGTTCCATCACCGCAGCATTCCAGCGCACGGACGTGTCGGCGTCGTCCGGCAGCAGTTCCGCCGCGAGCCGCATCTCCGCGGACGTCAGGGATGGGGAGGGAAGCGCGACGCCGGACATAAGCCGGGCATGGACGCGGCGGATGTTGGTGTCCACCACGGTTTCCCGGCGGCCGAATGCGAACGCCGCCACCGCGGCAGCTGTGTAACTGCCCACGCCGGGGAGGTCCAGGAGCTCGGCGTAGGTGCCCGGGACCTGGCCGCCGTGATCGCGTCCGATGGCAACGGCCGCCGCGTGCAGTCGAAGGGCCCGGCGGGGATAACCCAGCCTGCCCCAGTGCCGGACTGCTTCCCCTGCCGGTTCGGAGGCCAGGTCTCCGGGGGTGGGCCAGCGTTCGAGCCATTCCCGCCACACCGGCAGCACGCGGACCACCGGCGTCTGCTGCAGCATGATTTCGCTGACCAGCACGCCCCACGGCGAGCAGGCAGGTTCCCGCCACGGGAGGTCGCGGGCAGTCTCGGCGAACCAGTTGTTGATCCCGCTGTGCAGGTGGACGAGGCTGGAGCCGCGGGCGGACGGCTGCTTCAAGTTTGCAGGCGAAGTTGCAGTCGAAGGTGCTGGGGCGAGGGTTGTGGCGTCGATCCCAACACTGTAGTGGATCCCCGGTTTGGGATGCCAAGCGGGGCGCCGAAACGGCCGGAAACCCAGCCCGGAACCAATCCGTGACCATAGCGTTGGCGGGGTGCGCGGCGTGGTGGGGCGGCGGAGCCCGGCCGGTTCTCTAGCCTAGAAGGATGGGTAGGCAAGGCACTTCAACATCACGCAGCAAGGCTTCCGCATCCGGTTCCCGCACCGGACGGAAGCCGAGCCCCGCCGTGTACCGGCGGCGTCGACTGTTCGTGGGAGCCGCCCTGCTGATGGTAGCTGCCATGGTGTTTGGAGGCTTCGCGGCGGCTGGGGCATTCAGCGGCAGTTCCAGCCAGGTTTCCTCCACTGGCGATCCCACCGCCGGCCCCACTGAGGCTGTGCCGTCGGTCAACCCCACGAGCACGCCTACCGCAACTCCCGGCTGCAACCAGAACCTGGTGACCGTTTCGGCGTCCACCGACAAGGCAGCCTACGGCCCGGACGAGAACCCGCTGCTCACCCTCAAGGTGACAAATGGCGGCACGATGCCCTGCGAAGTGAATATCGGCACGTCCCAGATGGAGTTCCTGGTGACAAGCGGTGCGGACAGAATCTTCTCGTCCCGGGACTGCCAGGCCAAGAGCGAGGACCTGGTGAAGACCATCGCGCCGGGTGCCAGCGAAACGGCGAACTTTCCGTGGGCACGGAACCGGACCTTGGAAGGCTGCCAACCCATCGAGGCCAAGCCGGGAGCCGGCGGGGCCTACTACATCTTCACGGCCAAACTCGGCTCCAGGGCAAGCCCGAAAGCAGTTTTTCAGCTCAGCTGACCGAGTCTTTCCTCTTCCGTTGCTCCGATAACGCCCTTTTCGTGGCTCGGAACGGCGCTTACGGAGCATTCGATGGGGCTTTAGAGGAAGCGGTCCAACAGGCTGGCTTCGGCCATCCGGCTCAGGCCTTCGCGAACGGTTCGGGCGCGCTGGTCGCCGATGCCGTCCACGGTCATCAGGTCATCGATCGTGGCTGCCATCAGGAATTGCAGGCCGCCGAAGTGGTCCACGAGGCGGTCGGCAACAGCCTTGGGGACAGCCTTGAGGCCGGAAAGCAGCCGGTAACCGCGCGGCTGAACTACGGCGTCCAGGTTGGCCTCGCCGCCGGCGAAACCGACGATTCCTGAGATCTTGCCGAGGTCGATCAGCTCGGTGGGCCCGAGGTTCACCAGGGCGCTGACAGCTTTTTCAATGTCGTCGGCTGATGCATCCGGGCTGGCGTAATCACGGATGATGACATCGCTGCCGGGACCGCGGCCTACCGTGAGCTCATCGAGCTGGAGGGACAGCAGCCGGCCGTCCTCGCCGAGCTCCAGGACGTACTGCGAGATTTCCTCGGAGATCCGGCGGACCATCTCCTGGCGCTGCAGGGTAACGGCGACATCGCGCACGGTCACCATGGCTTCGATTTCCAGGGCAGACAGCGAACTGGTGACCTGGTCCAACCGCGAACGGTAGCGTTCCAGGGTGGCGAGGGCCTGGTTGGCGCGGGCCAGGACTTTCTCGGATCCCTCCAGCACGTGGCGAAGGCCGTTCACGTACAGTGCGATGATCTGCATGGATTGGCTGACGGAGATGACGGGGACACCGGTCTGGATGGCCACACGTTCCGCGGTGCGGTGCCGGGTGCCCGATTCCTGCGTTTCAATGCTTGAATCCGGGACCAGCTGGACGGCGGCGCGCAGGATGTTCCCGGCGTCCTTGTCGCAGATGATGGCACCGTCCATTTTTGCCAGTTCGCGCAGGCGGGTGGGGGAGAAGTCGATGCCGATGTCGAACCCGCCGGAGCAGATGGAGTCGATGGTCCGGTCCGAGCCTAAAACAATGAGTGCGCCGGTGCGTCCGCGGAGGATGCGTTCGAGTCCATCACGCAGTGGCGTGCCTGGAGCCACTCTGCCCAGAGTCGCCTTGAGCGATTCTTCGGGGCTCCGAGCCATAGTGTTCCCTTCAAAGGTGCGGGCTGCCGCCCGCAGGTACGCCGGTTATGGACTCCGCCGGCGGAGCAAAAAGTACGCAGTTTCCCGCAAGCTCAATGATAGAGGTAAGAACGGGTAACAACCGCACGGGCAAGCCCTAAAGTGCCCCATTAGGGGGTGTCGGAAAATGCCCCAAAAGGCGTCCGACGGCGGCTGGCTGGGAGTGCACTTAGGGCCCGTTTGGGTGCATGGCGGATTCAGGGCCGCCGTTCACATCAGAATGATGCCACGAGGCTGGCGAGCGGTGGGGGAGCCTGCCCGGCTGGCAAAGCGTCGACGAGTAGTCCGGCGTAGCGGAGCTTGTTACCGCTGCGCCCTCCGAAGAACCGGCGCAACTGTGCCGATATCGGCCGATCCCGCTGTGCTGGCTGGCGTTGGAGGATCCGGAACGATGCGAGCTCGCCCTGGTCCGCGATGACGCCGAGCACGGCATCGACCCCAAGGCATCGGATGAGTTCGTCCTCCAGGTCGGCGTTGCAGACATGGAACCCAAGCTCGGCCAGCGAATCGGACCCGATACCCGCCCGGGCGAGCGCGCGGGCGACAATTCGCGACTCGCCCGCATCACACAGTCCGAGTAGCCGGTGGCCTGCACCAGCCGGGCCGTAACGGTCGAGGAAGTGGGCGATGCTGGTGGCGCCGCCCATGGGCACAACGGTTACACGCTCGGCCGACAGGTCATGGCCAGCGCGAACGGCCAGCGCCTCGACCGCCATCCGGTCACTCTCGCCCTCGACCAACACCGTCGTCGTCGCCTGCATAGATCCAGTATGGCAAACGCGAATAGCGATGCAGCCGCGCGCCATGCAGCACACATTCACGTCATCTCCAGCCCTCGCATACTATATGTATACATTTTTCACCAGCGGCCCAAAGGAGTTGCAGTGAATAAACCGGAACTGGAGTTCCACGAACCCTCGGTTGGCTGGCGGAAGGTCAACGGTGACGCCGAACGCGGAATTTGGGAGCAAATACTCGCCGCGGACCCACTCAGGGGAGATTCAACTTTGCTCCAACGCTATGATCCTGGCGCCGATACAACGGCCGGCGGCGTGATCGTCCATGACTACTGGGAAGAGGTCATGATTCTCTCGGGCGAACTCACTGATCTGACGCTCGGGAAAACCTTCACAGCCGGCATGTACGCATGCCGCCCACCGGGCATGGCCCACGGACCGTATGCAAGCGGCAGAGGCTGCAGGATGCTCGTTATTGTTCGTCCAGAGCCAGATCCCACTATGTGATTCAGTGTCCCCGCTGGCGCAGGAGATGCTCAAGGTCGCGGCTGACTTTGCGCAGCGATGCCGCCCGGAGGGCCCTTTCGTCGTCAACGTGCGGCGCCTGGCGACGGGACTTCCCGCCTGCGCCGCGTTTGCCGTTAACTGCCGGGCCGCCGGCCTGCATCCTCGCCGGCGGAGCAGCCGGACCGGCCAGCGGATCGAAGAACAGGCCGTTGCCGGGGAATGGTGAAACGGTCACGGCGGTTCAGCTCCGGCCGGCGGATGGCAGGGACGCGCTCCACGTTCTCATGCGGCCAAGCTAGCCTGACGGGATTTCGCCGTCTTGAACTGCTGGTTTCGGGGGCGTTAAGCGGCCACCTTCGGAGCCGGGCTGCTGCTGCGATAAACTTGGAACTTGGCGCTCAGCCATCCCCTTTCCCCGTCCAGCGAAGTCCCGTCAAGCGCCGAGGGCTATCCCCACCGCAGCGAAAGTAGCACCGTGTCCCAAGATGTCCTTAGCCCCGCCCGGGTCCACGAGATTCACAAACAGGCGGCCCGGCGTCGGACGTTTGCCGTCATTTCGCACCCTGACGCCGGAAAGTCAACGCTCACGGAAGCGCTTGCGCTGCATGCGAAGGTGATCGGCACCGCCGGTGCCTCCAGCGGCAAGGCCAACCGCAAGGAAACGGTCTCGGACTGGATGCAGATGGAAAAGGACCGCGGCATCTCCATCAGCTCCGCTGCGCTCCAGTTCTCCTACCGCGACACCGTCATCAACCTGCTCGACACACCCGGCCACGCGGACTTCTCCGAGGACACCTACCGCGTGCTGGCCGCCGTCGACTGCGCAGTGATGCTGGTGGATGCCGCCAAGGGCCTGGAAACGCAGACCATGAAGCTGTTCGAGGTCTGCAAGGCGCGTAACCTGCCCATCATCACCGTCATTAACAAATGGGACCGGCCAGGCCTTGACGCCCTGGCGCTGATGGACGAGATCACCGAGCGGACCGGCCTCCAGCCCATGCCGCTGACCTGGGCCGTGGGCATCTCCGGAGACTTCCGCGGCGTGTGGGACCTCCGCAACGACCGGTTCGCCCGCTTCCAGCGCAACAACGCAGGTGCCAACATCGCCCTGACGGAATACTTCACGCCGGAGGAAGCTGCCGAGAGCCAAGGAAGCAACTGGACGGACGCCGTGGACGAAGCCGGCCTGGTGATCGACTCCAACCTCGAGTTCGACGTCGACGCCTTCCACGCAGGCACCGCCACACCCATCCTGTTCAGCTCCGCCGCCCTGAACTTCGGCGTCAAGGAACTCCTGGATGCCCTGGTGGATTTCGCCCCGCCCGCGGCGCCCCGGCCGGACGTTGACGGCAGCCCGCGCGCTGTCGAGTCCCCGTTCTCCGGTTTTGTCTTCAAGGTCCAGGCCGGCATGAACAAGGCCCACCGCGACCACGTCGCTTTTATCCGTGTGTGCTCCGGCGTCTTTGAGCGCGGCATGGTGGTCACCCAGACCCGCACGGGGAAGTCGTTCGCCACAAAGTACGCCCAGCAGGTATTCGGCCGCGAACGCGAGGTCATCGACGAGGCTTACCCCGGCGACGTCGTGGGCCTGGTTAACGCATCCTCGCTGCGCGTCGGCGACAGCCTGTTCCTTGAGGACGCGGTGGAGTACCCGGCCATCCCGCTCTTCGCCCCGGAACACTTCCAGGTGGCCCGGTCGAAGGACCCCAGCAAGTTCAAGCAGTTCCGCCGCGGCATCGAGCAGCTTGAGCACGAGGGCGTTATCCAGCTGCTCCGCTCCGACCTCCGCGGCGACCAGGCGCCGGTGCTTGCCGCCGTCGGGCCCATGCAGTTCGAAGTGGTGGAGGACCGCATGGCGCACGACTTCAGTGCCCCCATGCGGCTGGAACGCCTGCCCTACTCCATAGCCAGAATTTCGACGGCGGATGCCATGCCGGCGCTGGCCAACGTGCCGGGCGCGGAGGTGCTTTTGCGGTCCGACGGCGAATACCTCGCCTTGTTCAACGACGTCTGGGCCCTGCGCCGGATCGAGAAGAACCACCCGGACCTGACGCTGATCCCGATCGGGACGCACAACCCCGCCAAGTAACTGTTCCCTCCAATCCGTCGACTGAACGGAGCCGAATACCCATCGGGACATCCGGGCTGCCCGGAACAACGGCAGCCGCTCCCGAACTAAGAAAGCCAGGTACCCAGATGTCTGCAGTCCAACCACGCGCGCTCATCACGGGCGCCGGCACCATCAACCCTTTGGGCTCCAACGTAGGGCAGACCTGGGAAGCGTTGCTTGCCGGCCGTTCCGGGATCGCCCCGCTGGATCAGGAGTGGGCCGGGCAGTTGCCCGTGCGGATCGCCGGCCAGGTCACCGCCGACCTGTCCGAGCACCTGACCACCCGCGAGCTCAAGCGGATGGACCGGTGCGGACAGCTTGCCCTGGTGGCCGCACGGGAAGCCTGGCAGCAGGCGGGAGCACCCGACGTCGACCCAGAGCGGTTCGCGGTAGTGATCGGCTCAGCCTATGGCGGCCTCGGTTCCACGATTGAGCAGGACAGGGCGCTGGCCAGCGGCGGCCCGCGCCGGGTATCGCCGCACACCCTGACCCGGCTGATGGTCAACGGCCCCGCCGCCTGGGTGTCCATCGACCTCGGTGCCCGCGGCGGAGCCCGCACACCTGTCAGTGCCTGCGCGTCCGGCGCCGAAGCCATTGTCCAGGGTGCCGAAATGATCCGTTCGGGAGCGGCCGACGTCGTCATTGCCGGGGGCGTGGACGCCTCGGTGAACGACCTCGTTATCACCGGGTTCTCGCAAATCCGCGCGCTCTCCACGCGCAACGGCGAACCCCAGCGGGCGTCGCGCCCGTTCGACGGCGGCCGTGACGGTTTTGTGCTTGCCGAGGGCGCGGGGATCGTGGTGCTGGAGAGCGAGGCCCACGCCCGGGCGCGTGGTGCCGCCGTCCTGGCAGAGGTCGCCGGCGGGGCGGTGACCTCTGACGCGAACGACATCGTGGCCGCCGACCCGGCGATGCAACGCAGGGTAATGCAGAAAGCCCTGGCCTCGGCCGGGATGGACGCCGCTGACATCGGCTTTGTCCATGCCCATGCCACCTCCACCCCTGTGGGAGACCGGCTGGAAGCGCAGGCGATCACGGCCATATTTGGTGCCGACGTGCCCGTGACCTCCACCAAGGGCCACACCGGCCACCTCCTGGGCGGGGCCGGGGCCTTGGCCGCCGTCGTAGTGGTCCAGGCCCTGCAGACCGGGCAACTTCCCGGAACGCTGAATGTAGAGGCACTGGATCCTGAAGTGGACCTCAATATCGTGACGAACAAGGCCCACACGCTGAAGCCAGGCTCCGCTCCGGCCGGGTTAGTGAACGCCTTCGGCTTCGGTGGACACAGTGTTGCGCTGGTAATCAAGGGGAACTGAACACCTCAGCCTCAGGGCCGGGGGCACTGGTCAGGCTGCACGGCAGGACAAACGTCGCCGTCGTTCCCGCGCCCGGGGCACTGGTGAGGCTCAGGGAACCGCCGTGGCCTTCGATGATGGTCTTGCTGATGGGGAGCCCCAGACCCGCCCCGGGGATGGCCGTTTCACGCGAACGCGAGGAACGGAAGAACTTGGTGAAAGCCTGCTCCTGGTCTTCGGCGCTCATGCCGATCCCTGGGTCCGTGATGGAGCAGATGATCTCCGGTCCGGCCCTGTAAGCGCGGGCGGTGATACGGCCGCCGTCGGGGGAGTATTTGATCGCGTTTGAGAGCAGGTTGCCCACCACCTGGCGGATGCGGGCGGTGTCCATTTTGGCTGTCAGTGGTTGCTCGGCGTCAAGCACCAACTCCAACCCCCTGTTGGCTGCCTGGGGGGCGGTGTACTCGACGACGTCGGCAAGGAGTTGGGCGAGATCGGCCTCCTGGAGGGAGAGGTCCACACTTTCAGACGCCACGGCAATCAGATCGTTCACAAGGCCCAGGAGGTGGGTCGCATTGCGGTAGACCACCTGAAGTTCCGCCTCAATCCCTTCGTGGCCGGGCTCATCCAGGACGAGTTCCAGGTAGCCGAGGATGGACGTGAGTGGCGTTCGCAGTTCATGGGAAACGGTGCCGACGAATTCGTCCTTGGCTGCCAAGGCGGTGATCAGGGCAGTCACGTCAAGGAGCGTAATGACGCCCCCGCCGCTGAGGCCGCCCTTGGCCCGGATGGCATGTGCGCTCACGGAATACGCGCGTTGTTCCTCTTCGTCGCCGGCCCACAGCAGTTCATCTGTGAACATTTCGCCCCGGGTAACCCGGGCGACCGGAAGCATCCCCGGCGCCACCGGGGTGGCCCGGTCGCCTTGCAGCACACGGGCCCGCGGATCAGACTCGGCCAGGCGGGCAAGTGCGGGATCAGCGCGGATAGCCCGGTTGGTCAGCACATTGTTTCCTTCTTGGTCAACCACCCAGACCCCCACTCCCACAGCGCCAAGGACGGCGTCCAGGAGCCGTTGTCGGTCCACGCTCTCAGCGAGTGTCTCCGCCAGGGCGAGGTCTTTCTTTAGCAAGGCTTTGCGCTGGCGATGGAGCGTCCCGGCGACGATATGCGCGGACACGGCGATTGCGGTCATCACGAGTGGCAGGAAAATGGTCCGGATCATTGATCCTTGCGTGGGCACTGAGCCCAGGACTGCGGCAGGGACGACAGTGCTTAGGGAGGCTCCCAAGACGGCCAGGACAACCCTTCCGCGTTGCCGGCCCACCGACAGCCAAATCACGGGGAAGACCAGCAGCAGGCTTAATACGCTAAAGCTGGGCCCTCCGGCTTCACGTGTAAAGCCGATCGCAAGGCAGTCCAGGACTGGAATGACCGTTGACGCACTGGCGGGCAGCCTGCCCCACGGAATTGCCACGCAGGCCGCGAAGATTGCCGCATGCGCCAGCAAGGCCAGCCTGAAGCGTTCGTCCATGAGAGTGGGCGGGCTGAAAAACCCGGCGGCAACAACAACGAGCACCACGGTGACAGTGAGTGGAAGCTGGCTCATCACCACCCGGCCCCGGACGCCAAGACCTCCGAAGATCTCGTCTATCCGCCCAGCGAGACGGCTGCCTTCCGCGGGTTCCTCGGGCGCGGGAATGCTTTTTTGTATTCGATTAGTCACTCCGACCCCCCAAGGCGCAGCGGTGAGACCTCCGGCTGCCTGAAGGTCGTTTCGTCAGCCTAGCGCCTTGCCCGCCCGGGGCGCAGTTATTACCGGTGCTTCTTATCCGATCAGCAGGCTCAGAGCCTCGGTCAGGTGCTCCACCTCCCGCACGGAGAAGCCAGCCGGCACTGGTCCCGGGCCGTTGTGGCTGGCCGGGACGACGGCGTGCGTGAAGCCCAGGCGGTGGGCCTCCTGGATGCGCTGGTTGATACCAGGGACGGGCCGGACCTCGCCCGCCAGGCCCACCTCGCCGAAGGCGATCAGCCGGATGGGCAGCGGTTTCCTGGCCTTGGCCGAGGCAACGGCCAAGGCTACGGCGAGGTCTGTGGCGGGTTCGCTGAGCTTCACGCCGCCCACAGTGGCTACGTAGGAGTCGTCCTTGTGCAGGAGGCACCCCGCGCGCTGCTGCAGCACGGCCAGGAGCATGGACACGCGCGAGCTGTCCAAGCCGCTGGTGGCCCGGCGGGGCTGCGAGTTGGGGCTTTCGGCAAGCAGCGACTGGACCTCGGCCAGCAACGGGCGCCTGCCCTCCATGGTCACCGTGATGCAGGTGCCGGACACGGGCTCCTTGGTGCGGCTGACAAAGAGTCCGCTGGGATCAGCCAGGCCCTGGATGCCGTCCTCGTTAAGGTCAAAGCAGCCGACGTCGTCGGTGGGACCGTACCGGTTCTTGACTGCCCGTAGCAGCCGGAGCCTTGAATGGCGCTCGCCTTCGAACTGGCACACCACGTCCACCAAGTGCTCCAGCAGCCGTGGTCCGGCGATGGAACCGTCCTTGGTCACGTGGCCCACGAGCAGCGTGGTCATGTTGCGCCGCTTGGCCGCGGCGATGATGGAGGCGGCGACCTCCCGCACTTGGGAAACTCCTCCGGCGCTGCCATCAACGTCCGCGCTGCTGAGGGTCTGCACCGAGTCCACAATCAGCAGCCGTGGCTCGATTTTCTCCACTTGGCCAAGTGCCTGCCCTAAGTCTGTCTCGGCGGACAGATAGAGGGAGTCCGCGACGGCGTCGATCCGCTCAGCGCGGAGCTTTACCTGGGCAGCGGATTCTTCACCGGTGACATAGAGGACGTCCTGGGCGGTTCGAGCAAATTTCGCGGCGACGTCCAGCAGCAGGGTTGACTTTCCCACGCCCGGCTCGCCAGCCAGCAGGATGACGGCGCCCGGGACCAGGCCGCCGCCCAGCACGCGGTCCAGTTCATCCACGCCGGTGGGCAGGAACGCTGCGGTGGTGGCGTCTACTTCCGCAATCCGGCGGGCGGGCTCGAGGACTGTTGTTGCCGCCGTCGTGCGCGCCACAGCCGCGCCCGTTTCCTCAACGGTGCCCCACGCCTGGCACTCGCCGCACCGGCCCACCCACTTGACCGTGGTCCAGCCGCATTCCGCGCACTTATAGGCAGGCGCTTTGGATGCCCGGGAAGTCTTTGTAGCCATGGGTTCCACCCTAACTGCGGGGGCAGACATCGCTGGGCAGCGGCACGTGACCGCTCCCGAAAATACGGGATCGAACACTCTCAGAGAGCGCTCTCTTGACAGTGATCCGCACCACCTTTAGAGTTATGGAACTTGCAAGAGAGCGCTCTCTCAGCCCCAAGGCAATTCCCCCACAAAGGAGTGACCGTGAAATTCTCACGACGAAATACCGCTGCCGCGATAGCGGGAGCAGCAGCCCTGGCCATGATCGCCACAGGCTGCGGAAGCAGTGCAGACCAGGCGGGCAGTTCGGAGAAGACTGTTGAACTGACGGTCACCACATTTGGAACCTTCGGCTACAACGACCTCTATGGCGAGTACGAGCAGGCGAATCCCGGAGTAAAGATCAAGGCCACGAACATTGACCGCGGGTCAAATGCCCGCACCGATGCCTTCACCAAACTGGCGGCAGGATCCGGGCTCAGCGACGTAGTGGCCATCGAGGAGGGCTGGCTGGGCTCCATCATGGAGGTCTCCGACCAATTCGTGGACCTCAACGAACACGGCGCCGCGGACATCAAGGCCAACTGGGTGGACTGGAAATACAAGCAGGGCACTGACCCCGAGGGCCGCGTTATTGGCTACGGCACTGACATCGGACCGCAGGGACTCTGCTACAACGGCAAGCTCTTTGAAGCAGCAGGCCTGCCCAGCGACCGCGAATCCGTGGCGAAGCTCTTCGGCGGACAGGACGCCACCTGGGAAAAGTACTTCGAACTCGGGAAGCAGTACAAGGAAGCCACCGGCAAGGCCTGGTATGACCAGTCCGGCTTCGTCTGGAACTCCATGGTGAACCAGATGGAGGAGGGCTACTACACCAAGGACGGCGAACTCAACATCGACGGCAACGCGGAAATGAAGGACAAATTCGAGATGCTGGCGGCCGGAACTGCGGCGGGACTCTCGGCCAACCAAACCCAGTGGGACTGGGGAAACGGGAAGGCCTTCGTTGACGGGTCCTTCGCCACCTTCGTCTGCCCCGGCTGGATGCTCGGTACCATCAAGGGCCAACTCGAATCCGCAGGCGGCGGCGCCGACAGCGGCTGGGATTTCGCAGATGTTTTCCCAGGTGGTGCCTCCAACTGGGGCGGTGCCTTCCTCTCCGTGCCCAAGACCTCGGAACACCCTGCAGAGGCCGCCAAGCTGGCCGCTTGGCTCACCGCCCCCGAGCAGCAGGTCAAGCAGTCCGCCGCCGCCAACAACTTCCCCAGCACGCTCAAGGCCCAGGAAAAGCTGGTCCAGGACGCCACACCCAACGTGCTCTTCAACAACGCCCCCACGGGCGCCATCCTGGCAAACCGGGCCAAGGGCGTCGTAGCCCAGTTCAAGGGCCCGGACGATTCGGTCATCCAGGAAAACGTGTTCGGTCCGGCGCTGAAGAGCCTCGACGCCGGAACCGCTGACGCGGACAAGGCCTGGACTGAAGCCCTGCGCCTCCTCAACGACCTGGTCGTCAACAACTAACCCGCTGTGGGGCCTCCCGGCTGGGAGGCCCCCCGATGAAGCGCGAGACCCCATGACAACCACCTTGAACCGATCCGCCAAGCCGGCCGCAGTCAAATCCAAACCCACCTTCAAACAGCGACTGAGTATCTTCGACGTCAAAGCCTCGCCCTACTTCTACGTTGCGCCGTTCTTTATCCTGTTCGCCCTCGTAGGACTCTTCCCGCTGGTCTACACGTTTTTTGTCAGCCTCTTCGACTGGCACCTGCTCAAAGGGCAGGGGCAGTTCGTGGGGCTGGAGAACTTCGCTGAGGTCCTGCAGGACCGCTTCTTCTGGAATTCCCTCGTCAACACGGTGAGCATCTTCCTGCTCTCCTCAGTCCCGCAACTGGCCGTGGCCCTTTTCCTGGCTGCGGTGCTGGACCAGAACCTCCGGGCCAAGACTTTTTGGCGCATGAGCATCCTGCTGCCCTACATCGTGACGCCAGTAGCGGTGGCCATGATCTTCACCAACATGTTCGGCGAGCAGTACGGCCTGATCAACAACATCCTGGGGAACTTCGGCCTTGACCCGGTGATGTGGAAAAACGAGACCATCCCCAGCCACATCGCCATCGCCACCATGGTCAACTGGCGCTGGACAGGCTACAACGCCCTGATCCTGCTGGCCGCGATGCAGGCCGTCCCGCGGGACCTGTACGAATCTGCCGCCCTCGATGGTGCAGGTGCCGTCCGCCGGTTCTTCAGCATCACACTGCCCAGCATCAGGCCCACCATGGTTTTCGTGGTCATTACGGCAACCATCGGAGGCCTCCAGATTTTCACGGAGCCCAGGTTGTTCGATCCGGCCACCGCCGGCGGGTCACAGCGCCAGTTCCAGACCACCGTCCTGTACCTGTGGGAGATGGCCTTCCAGCGCCAGAACTTTGGGAAAGCCTCAACCATCGCCTGGCTGCTCTTCCTGATCATCGTCCTGTTCGGCCTGGTCAACTACTTGATCTCACGCCGGATCGCCACAGCGGATGCCGCCCGGCCATCCCGAGCCGCCCGGAGGACAACCGCCGCCCGGAAGCGTGCTGAAAGGACTACCCAATGACCATCATGGACCACGCAAAACCCGGATCTGCGAGGCCCGCTTCCGGCAGCGCCTCTTCGCCCGGCTCCGCGCCGCCGAGGCCGGCCACCCTGCGCAAACGCATCTTCGGCACCGGCGAACGCCCCGGCTTCCTCAGCTACGGGCTGCTGCTGGCCTTCCTGCTCTCGTCCGCCTACCCGCTGTGGTGGTCCGTAGTGATCGGCAGCAGGTCCAACGAAGCCCTGGGAGAAGCCTGGCCGCCGCTGCTGCCCGGCGGGAACTTCTGGACAAACGTGGGCGAAGTCTTCGACACCGTTCCGTTCTGGCTGGCACTCGGAAACAGTGTCCTGATTTCCGGAATCATCACCATCTCTGTGGTCGGCTTTTCCACCCTCGCCGGCTACGCCTTCGCCAAGCTGCGGTTTCGGGGCCGGAACGGCCTCATGCTGATGGTCGTTGCCACCATGGCCATCCCCACGCAACTGGGCATCATCCCGCTCTTTATGGTCATGCGGACCCTTGGCTGGACCGGCGAGATCGGCGCCGTCGTTGTGCCCACCCTGGTTACTGCTTTTGGTGTCTTTTTCATGCGGCAATACCTGGTGGACGTCATCCCGGATGAGCTCATCGAATCGGCCCGCATGGACGGGGCCAACATGATCTCCACGTTTTGGCACGTGGCCATCCCGGCGGCCCGCCCGGCCATGGCCATCCTGGGCCTGTTCACCTTTATGACGGCCTGGACGGACTTCCTCTGGCCGCTCCTGGTGCTAGACGCCGGCAACCCCACGCTGCAGACCGCACTCAGCCAACTGCAATCTGCCCGTTACGTGGACTACTCCGTGGTCCTGGCAGGCGCGGTTCTGGCCACCCTGCCGCTGCTGGTGCTGTTTGTGCTGGCAGGAAAACAACTTATTTCAGGAATCATGCAAGGAGCAGTGAAGGGCTAATGCCACATTCGACGTACTCACGGCAGTGGCCGGAAGGATTCATCTGGGGATCCGCGACGGCGGCGGCTCAGATTGAGGGGGCCAGCCACCAAGGCGGCAAGGAGGACTCCGTGTGGGACCACTTTGCGCGGATCCCCGGTGCCATCGCCCAGGGCGACACCCTGGAACACGCCGTTGACCACTACCACCGGATGCCGCAGGACGTTCAGCTCATGAAGGAACTGGGGTTGGACTCCTACCGCTTTTCCACCAGTTGGGCGCGGGTGCGGCCAGGAGACAAGGCCGTCAACCAGGAGGGCCTGGATTTCTACTCCCGGCTGGTGGACGAACTGCTGGAGGCCGGGATCCTGCCATGGCTGACCCTGTACCACTGGGATCTGCCACAAGCCCTGGAGGAGACGGGTGGCTGGGCAAACAGGGACACGGCCTACCGGTTCGTCGACTACGCCAACGACGTCTACACGGCGCTCGGCGACCGCGTCCAGCACTGGACCACTTTCAACGAGCCCTTCTGCTCCTCGCTGCTGGGCTACGCTTCGGGGGTCCACGCCCCCGGGCGCCAGGAACCGCGCGCTGCAATATCGGCCGTGCACCACCAGCACCTTGCCCACGGCCTCGCCGTCAATGCCCTGCGGCAACGCGGCGCCCAGAACCTCGGGATCACGCTCAACCTAAGCAACTCCATTCCGCGGGACCCGCAGGACGCCATCGACTTGGACGCAGCCCGGCGCTTCGATTCGTTGCAGAACCGGATCTTCCTCGACCCCATCCTGCGCGGAAGCTACCCGGAAGACACCTTGAATGACCTCGCGCCGTTCGGCCTGCCGGACCTTATCCTTCCCGGGGACCTGGAAGCCATTAGTGCGCCGCTGGAGTTCCTCGGAGTCAACCATTACCACGATGACCTCATCAGCGGGCATGCTGATGAGGCGGGAAGCGACGGCCACTCCGGCGGGGCCGAACGCGTTGCTGCTTCGCCGTGGGTGGGGTCCGAGGACATCGCCTTTCCCAGCCGCGGCCTTCCGCGGACTGCGATGAACTGGGAAGTGAACCCGGATGGACTGCGGAAACTCCTGGTCCGCCTCGGTGAGGAATACCCCACCCTGCCGCCGCTGTACATCACCGAAAACGGTGCCGCCTACGAGGACACCGTAAGCCCGGACGGCGGCGTTCACGACGCGGAGCGAACCGGCTTCATCCTTGACCACATAGCCGCCGTAGGAGAGGCAATGGACCAGGGTGCCGACGTCCGCGGCTACTTCGTTTGGTCGCTGTTGGACAACTTCGAGTGGTCCTGGGGGTACGGCAAGCGCTTCGGGATAGTCCGTGTGGATTACGGAACCTTTGAGCGCACCGTCAAGGACAGCGGCCTGGCCTATGCCCGGTTGATCGCTGCCGCAAAACGGAACGTCGCACGGCTGCCCGCGTCATTGCCTGCCTAAACTGGAGTCCCGGGCGGAAGCCCGCTTAACCTCACGGAGCGAAGAAGTGAAGCAAGATCAACGCGGAAGCCGGCCGGCGCCCACCCTGGAAATGGTGGCTGCGCTGGCGGGCGTGTCCCGCGCTACGGTCTCGCGCGTGGTCAATGACGTGCCCAGCGTGGACGAGGACATTGCCGCGAAGGTCCGCCAAGCCATCCTCGCCGTGAACTACACGCCCAACCGCGCGGCCCGGTCCCTTGCCAGCCGGAAACCCAACTCAGTGACCCTGATCGTGCCGGAGTCCACGTCCAAGGTCTTCGCCGACCCGTTCTTCGCCTCCGTGGTCCAAGGCGTGGCGTTGTATCTCGCAGACACCGACTACACCCTCAACATGGTCATTGCCTCCGAAGCGAAGCCGGAAAAGACCCGGGCTTTCCTGCTCGGCGGCAATGTTGCGGGTGCGCTGGTGGTCTCCCACCATGCCGGGGACCGCTCCTGGGCACACGTCAGCGACCACATCCCCATGGTGTTCGCGGGCAGGCCGCTGGGCGAGGGCGGAAGCTACTACGTGGACGTGAACAATGAGGCAGCCGCCGAAGGTGCTACCCGCCTGCTGATCCAGGGCGGACGTACGCATATCGCTACGATCGCCGGACCGCAGGACATGCCGCCCGGCGTCGACCGGATCAACGGCTGGAGGAAGGCCCTGGAGGCGTCCGGCCTGGACGACTCCCTGGCGGAATATGGCGATTTCACCCTCGCTTCCGGCGCCAAGGCCATGCGCCGGCTCCTTGAACGCGGCAAACCCATCGACGGACTTTTCGTGGCCAACGACCAAATGGCCGCCGGGGCCTACACCGTCCTCCAGGAGCGCGGGATAAGGATTCCCGACGACGTTGCGGTAGTGGGGTTCGACGACGACTCGTTTGCCACATCCGTGAACCCCCAACTGACAACCGTGCATCACCCCATCATCGAAATGGGCAAGAAGATGGCCGAGATCCTGGTCGACCTGATCGAAGGAAAACCCACGGACCGGGTCACCCAGATCCCTACGTCCCTGGTGATTCGTGATTCGGCCTCTTAACTGGGGCGTGGTGGCCACCGGACGGATCGCCCACCGCGTCACCCGCGACCTCGCCCTCCTGGAAAACACTGTCCTGCATGCAGTGAGCTCGCGCAGCCCGGCCGCTGCGAAGGAGTTCGCCGGGCAGTACGGCTTCGCGGCTAGCTACCATGACGGGCCTGTCGGCAAAGGTTACGATCTGCTCTTCGGCGATCCTTTGGTGGATGTGGTCTACATCGCCACGCCGCACGCCCAACACTTTGAGGTTGCCAAAGCTGCGCTGGAAGCCGGAAAACACGTCCTGTGCGAGAAGCCCCTCACAGTCAATGCCAGGGAAGCCCGCGATCTGGCACAGCTGGCGGGGGAGCGGAAACTGTTCTTGATGGAGGCAGTGTGGACCCGGTTCCTTCCGGCGACCCTGCGGGCCCTGGAAGTGGTCCGAGGCAGGGAAATCGGCGCTGTCCGGTGGGTTCAGGCCGACCTGGGTTTCGCGGCCACCTATGACCCAAACAGCCGGCTTTTTGATCCGGCGGCCGGCGGCGGCGCCCTCCTGGACCTCACTGTCTATCCGCTGACGTGGGCCGTCAGCGTGCTCGGATTTCCCACGAAGGTCACCGCGGCGGGCTTGCTGAACCATGACGGGATAGACCTCCAGAACACGGTGACCCTTGAGTACCCGGACGGCGCCACTGCCCAGCTGGTTTCCTCGTTGCAGTCCAGCAGCCCCGGCACCGTCACCATCAGTGGCACGCAGGGCTGGCTACGCACCGGCTCACCCCTCTACCGCCCGCGCAGGGTCGAATACCAAGGCGCTGACGGCGTGGTCCACGTCGAGGAGTTCCCGGAGGAGGCCGAAGGCTTCATCCACGAGCTGAGGGAAGCTGCCCGGTGCATTCGAGCGGGTCTTCTGGAGAGTCCCCTGATGCCTTGGGACGAAAGCGTGCGGATCATGGGGCTTCTGGACAGTGTCAGGGACCAGTTGGGCGTGCACTACGCCAACGACCGCTAAAGCCCTGGCAGGACGTCCCGTGCTTCGCGTGAATCCATCCCCGTAGCCTCCAGCAGGTCCACCATCAGCGGCCGGAACAACATGACCACGGTCTCGCCCTCCAGCCGCTGCACTTCCAGAAGTTTCGGGTGCAGGCGCAGGGCGATCTCGCTCAGGTCCTGCCGGGCGGTGCGCAGGTGGGCGCGGCGGGCGCCGTCGTGCGTTTCCGCCAGGCCGAGCGACAGCTCATCAATAGCGGCAGCGGTGTCCTGCAGTACCCCGGCGATGTTGTCAGTAGCCTCATCCGAGAGTGCGGCGTGGTTGATGGCGCTGGTCAGCCGGCGCGCAAAAACGCGGCTGTTACGCAGGGCGAGGTCGATGAAGTCCAGTGACTGCTTCAGCCGGTCCAGCTCGTCGCGGTGGCGGCGGTAAGCGGGCGAAAGCGTGGCCACCTCCCCTGAAGCGCGCAGGGAATGGCGCATCGCGTCCACCAGCGGCTGGCAGTTCCGGCCGCGGATCAGCGCATGCCAGGCCTGGGTGGAGTCGCTGTTCGTCAGCGCGGTGGCGCATTCCCGCAGCACTTCCGCCAGTTCATGGAGCAGGTTCTGGACATCCTTGCGGGGCTCCCGGCGCGGATCCTTGGGCACGAGGATGGTCACCAGCAGCGCGAACAGACCGCCGATGATGGCGTCGATGCTGCGCGTGAACGGCCCGCCGGCCGGCGCCGGCAGCAGCACCACCAGCAGCGATTGCAGGCCCAGTTGCGTCGTGAAGATGTTGCCGCTGTCCAGGAAGCGTGCCAGCAGGATGGAGACAAGGAGTACGACGGCGGCAACCCAGATTTCGCCGCCCAGCCAGTGCAGGAGCAGATCACCCACCGCAATGCCGATGGTGCAGCCCAGCCCCACCTCCACCACCCTGCGCAGCCGTGGCTCCCGGGAGAAGCCCAACGCAATCAGCGAAGATGTCGCCGCGAACAGCGGACCAGAGTGCCCCAGCACGTACTCTGCGAACGCATAGGCCCCCACGGCACAGCCGGTCATCTGAATAGCGGGGAACAGTGAGTTGCGGCTACGGATCAGGCCGGTGCGGATGCGGCCGCGCAGGAATCGCCCGCTTGCTGAGAGTCCCGCAGAAATGGCCATGCGTTCAAGTCTATTCACCGGCGGTGCACTACGGCCGGACATGTGATCTGCGCAATGGTGACGCTGCACATGTAAGCCAATATCCCGCCGTCGTTAATTTCCCGTTCACTTTGGACAGCCCATCCCGTTACCTGCGGCCCATAACTTCAATGAAGGTACAGAACGTACGCATCGCGCTGCAGGGCGTCTCCGGCCCTGCCCGCAACTGAATAACCCTGGAAGGGGTACATCTAGTGAAGGCTCTCCGCTTCGGCCGCCACGCGGCTATCGCTGTTATTGCAGCCGGCGCACTCGCGCTCACCGCCTGCGGTTCAGACCAGGTCACGGGCGCAGCGCCCGCTGGCAGCCAGTCCGCCGGCCCCAAGGTCACCGGCACGCTCACCGGTATCGGCTCCTCGGCGCAAGGCGCAGCCATGGATGCCTGGAAGACCGCATTTGCTGCTGCCAACCAGGGCGCAACTGTGCAGTACTCCCCGGACGGTTCCGGCGCAGGCCGCAAGGCACTCCTGGACGGTTCGGCCCAGTTCGGCGGTTCGGACGCCTACCTGAAGGATGAGGAATACGCATCCTCCAAGACCATCTGCGGCCCGGACGGCGCGCTGAACATCCCGGTCTACATTTCTCCGATCGCCATTGCCTTCAACCTCCCGGGCATCACCGAACTCAAGCTCGACGCTGCCACGGTGGCCAAGATCTTCCGTGGCGAAATCGCCACTTGGAACGACCCCGCCATCGCGGCCCTGAACGAAGGCGTCAGCCTCCCGGACCTGAAGGTCACCCCGGTGAACCGCTCTGACGACTCCGGCACCACCACCAACTTCACGGACTACCTGGCAGCAGCTGCTCCCGAGGTCTGGACTGAAAAGGCCGCTGGCATCTGGCCGGCAACCCTGCAGGGCGAGAACGCCAAGGGCACCTCCGGCGTGGTCAAGACCGTTACCGACACCCCGGGCGCCGTGACCTACGCGGATGACTCTGCCGTCAGCGGCAAGCTCGGTGTTGCCCAGATCAAGGTTGGCGGGTCCTTCACTAAGATCTCCGCCGACGCCGCCGCCAAGGCAGTTGACGCTGGCAAGGCCGTCGAAGGCCGCTCGGCCAACGATCTGTCCATCAAGCTGGACCGCAAGACCAGCATCGAAGGCGCCTACCCGATCGTCCTGGTTTCCTTCCACGTTGTCTGCTCCACCTATGACAAGCAGGAAACCGTAGACCTGGTCAAGGCTTTCGAGAACTACGTTGTCTCTGAGGAGGGTCAGCAGGCTGCCGCCGATTCCGCCAAGTCCGCGCCGCTCTCTTCGGCCCTCGCCGAGAAGGCCACGAAGGCCATTGAAAGCATCAAGGTCAAGTCCTAGCACCTGCCCTGACTGAGTTCCCCGCCACGCCGAGAGGCGGGGCGGGGTACTCGGCTTTGTAACCCCATCGCTTCACGCTTCCCAAGCACCACCTCAACCGAAGGGTCGGGAATGACCGTCACCTCCCTGAAAAGCTCCCAGGGCGCAGGCCGCGCCGGGGACAAGATCTTTTCCGGAGCAACCCTGGCCGCAGGGTGCCTGATCCTTGCCGTCCTGTTCGGCGTTGCGCTGTTCCTTGTGGTGCAGGCAATCCCTGCGCTCACCGCACCGGCCGCCGAGATCCAGGGCGGAGAGGGATTCTTTTCCTACATCTGGCCCATCGTGATCGGCACCCTGATCGCCGCTGCCATCGCGCTGGTGATCGCCACTCCCATCTCCATCGGCGTGGCACTTTTCATCTCGCACTTCGCACCGCGCCGGCTGGCCTCCGGGCTGGGCTACGTCATCGACCTGCTGGCTGCCATCCCCTCCGTGGTCTACGGTGCCTGGGGCGCTGCCTTCCTGGCCAAGGAAATCTCACCGGCCTACAACTGGCTCGCGGACAACATGGGCTGGCTGCCCATCTTCCAGGGGCCGGCGTCCGCCACCGGCAAGACCATCCTCACCGCCGGCATCGTGCTGTCCGTCATGGTCCTGCCCATCATCACGTCCCTGAGCCGCGAGATCTTCCTGCAGACCCCCAAGCTCCACGAGGAAGCGGCATTGGCCCTGGGCGCGACGCGCTGGGAAATGATCAAGATGGCCGTGCTGCCCTTTGCCCGCCCCGGGATCATCAGTGCCATCATGCTGGGCCTGGGCCGCGCCCTCGGCGAAACCATGGCCGTTGCCCTGGTCCTTTCCTCCGGCGCCCTGACCGCGAGCCTGATCCAGTCCGGCAACCAGACCATCGCAGCCGAGATCGCCCTGAACTTCCCCGAAGCCAGCGGGCTCAAGGTCAGCACCCTCATCGCCGCAGGCCTGGTCCTGTTCGTGATCACCCTGGGCGTGAACATGATCGCCCGCTGGATCATCACCCGGCACAAAGAATTCTCGGGAGCCAACTAAATGACCTCCACCCTTACCCCGGTCCGTAAGCGCTCAGCGCTCACCAAAGGCCAGCTGCCGAAGTACGCACCCTACGTGGTGCTGGCCCTTGCCCTGGTGGCCGGTGCCGCCATCCTCGCCCTGATCGGCTTCAACGCCTTCGGCTGGGGCATCGTCTCAGCCATCCTGTTCGCCGCCGGCCTGGTGGGCTGGAGCGCTGCCGTCGAAGGATCCCGCAAGGCGAAGGACAAACTGGCCACGTGCCTGGTGGTGGGCTCGTTCCTGATCGCCCTGTTGCCCCTGATCTCCGTCATCTGGACCGTACTGGCCAACGGCATCCCCGGCATCATCACGCCCGGGTTCCTCGGCAGCTCCATGAACGGCGTCACCGGCGTCTATGACAACCGGGCCGTCGAAGAAGGCGCTCCAGTGCTGGGCGGCATCTACCACGCGCTGCTGGGCACCGTGCAGATCACCATTTTGGCCACCATCATCTCCGTGCCTGTTGGCCTGCTCACCGCCATCTACCTGGTGGAGTACGGCAACGACGGCCGGCTGGCCCGGGCCATCACTTTCTTCGTGGACGTGATGACCGGTATCCCGTCCATCGTTGCGGGCCTCTTCGCCGCGGCATTCTTCTTCGCCGTGGTGGGGCCGGGCACTAAGACCGGTGCCGTGGCCGCCGTCGCGCTTTCCGTCCTGATGATTCCCGTGGTGGTGCGATCCAGCGAGGAAATGCTGAAGATCGTGCCCAACGAGCTGCGCGAAGCGGCCTACGCCCTGGGCGTGCGCAAGTGGCGCACCATCCTCAAGGTGGTCATTCCGACGGCGATCTCCGGCATCGCGTCCGGCGTCACCCTTGCCATCGCCCGCGTCATCGGTGAGACGGCACCCATCCTGGTCACCGCCGGCTTCGCCACGAGCATCAATGGCAACGTGTTCGGCGGCTGGATGGCCTCGCTGCCCACGTTCATTTACACCCAGATCCTGAACCCCACCTCACCGGCCAACCCGGACCCGTCCTCGCAGCGGGCCTGGGGCGCGGCCCTGGTGCTGATCCTCCTGGTGATGCTGCTGAACCTCGGCGCCCGGCTCATCGCCAGGGTGTTCGCCCCCAAGACCGGCCGCTAGGCCGCATAAACTTATTCCGTACCCCAGCAAGTGAAGGAACACCATGTCTAAGCGCATCGACGTCAAGGACCTGAACGTCTACTACGGCAATTTTCTCGCCGTGGAAGACGTCAGCATCAACATCGAAGCCAAGTCCGTCACGGCGTTCATCGGCCCCTCGGGCTGCGGAAAGTCTACGTTCCTGCGGACCCTGAACCGCATGCACGAGGTCCTCCCGGGCGCCCGGGTGGAAGGCGAAGTCCTTCTCGATGGGGACAACCTCTACGGCCCCGGTGTCGACCCCGTGACCGTGCGCTCCCAGATCGGCATGGTGTTCCAGCGGCCCAACCCGTTCCCCACCATGTCCATCCGCGACAACGTGCTGGCCGGCGTGAAGCTGAACAACCAGAAGATCTCCAAGGGCGAGGCCGATGCCCTGGTGGAGCGCTCACTGCAGGGAGCCAACCTCTGGAACGAGGTCAAGGACCGGCTGGAGAAGCCGGGCTCCGGCCTCTCCGGCGGCCAGCAGCAGCGCCTGTGCATCGCCCGCGCCATTGCCGTGGAGCCGCAGGTGATCCTCATGGATGAGCCGTGCTCCGCCCTGGACCCGATCTCCACCCTGGCCATTGAGGACCTCATCAACGAGCTCAAGGACCAGTACACCGTGGTGATCGTGACCCACAACATGCAGCAGGCCGCACGCGTCTCGGACAAGACGGCGTTCTTCAACATTGCAGGGACGGGCAAGCCGGGCAAGCTGATCGAATTCGGCAACACCCACACGATCTTCAGCAACCCCACGGTGAAGGCCACGGAAGACTACGTCTCCGGCCGCTTCGGGTAGTCCCCAGCCGCTCCCCAGGTTCGCAAGGCCGCCCGGGGACCCCTGCGGCTGTGGGCCCACCATCGATTGCTCCACTGGCCGCCCTTTTGACGCCCCAAAAGGGCGGCCACGGAGCAATCGATGCCATATGCAGGAAGCCCCGGACCACAACTGGTCCGGGGCTTCTTTGCAATCGGGGCGGCGTCTAAGGGCCTAGGAGTCAGCCAGCGGTGACAGCGCCAGCGCCAGGATAAAGGCACCGGCCGCCGTCGCAGCCGGCGTCAGCACCCACAGCGCGAGGATCCGGATCACCAGTTTCCGGTTGGTGACGGAGAAGTGCTGGTTCTCGCCGGCGCCCAGCACACCAGCAGTCACGGTGTGCGTGGTGGACACAGGCCAGTGCAGCCCGATGGCCCCCACAAACAGGATCGCTGCACTGAAGATCTGCGCCACGGAACCCCGCAGCGGGTCAATCCGCGTGATTTTGTAGCCGATGGTGTGGGAGATGCGCCAGCCGCCGAAGAGTGTTCCCGCTGAGATCATCACGGCGGAAAGGAGTGCCACCCACACGGGGATGGTGCCGCCGTCGGCATAGCCGCTGGCCAGCAGGGCGAGCAGGAGGACTGCGCTGACGCGTTGCCCGTCCTGCAGGCCGTGGCCAAAGGCGACGGCGCCGGCCGCGATGGCTTGGCTGCGGCGGAAGCGGGTGTTGATGACGTTGGGCTGGGCGTAGCGTGCCGCCCAGGTGGCCGGGTAGACCAGGAGGAAGGCTCCACTGTAGGCAACCAGCGGGGAGAGCAGCAGTGGCAGGACCACTTGGAAAAGGAGCGACTGGTCCACGCCGCCCACCGCGCCGCCGCCCACTGCAAGGCTGGCAAGGCCGGCACCGGCGAGTCCGCCCACGAGCGCATGCGTGGAGGAGGACGGTATTCCACGCCACCACATCAGGATGCCCCAGCCGCAGGCGCTCGCCAGCCCGGCAACCAGGATGCTGAGCCCGTTGGCGCCGCCGGGGAGCGTGATCCAGTGCTGGCTCACGGCCACTGCCAGGCTTGCACTGAGCAAGGCGCCGAGGAAGTTGAAGAAGGCCGCCAGCAGGACGGCGACGCTGGGAGTGAGTGCCCGTGTGCGGACAGTGAGTGCCACGGAGTTGGAGACGTCGCGGAAGCCGTTGAGGAAAGCAAACGCCGCAGTCAGCAGCACCACCGCGGCGAAGATGGCTGCGGTCACCTCAGGATTCCTTGACGATGATGCTGCCCACCTGGGTGGCGATGCGCCGCATGTCCTTGGTGACTTCAACGAGCTGGTTGGCGATGTCCCGGTTGCGGGAATACTGAGCCCACTTCATGTCTGAAATCATGTCCGCCACCCAGACGCGGTGAGTGCGTTCGGCACGCTTGGCCAGCCGCAGTATTTCGATCCAGTAGTCCTCTAGGTCATCAAGGTTGTTCAGCCGGCGCATGGCGTCCACCGTCAGCTCGGCCTGGCGGCTGATGATTTCCAACTGGTCCGCAGCCCGCTTGGGGAGGCGCTCCAGCTTGTACAGGGCCACCAGTTCCGCGGCGGCGTCGAGCTTCTCGATGGCCTCGTTGAGGTAGCGGGACAGCGCGTACATGTCCTCCCGGGGGAGGGGGTTCACAAAGCTGGTGCGCATGTGGGTGAGCAGGGCGAAATGCAGTTCGGCGGACTTGGCCTCGTGGTTGTGCATGTCCTCCACGAGTTTGCCGTGCTCGGCTGCGGGGACGCCCAGGATCTCGGCGAGCGTGGCGGTGGCCAGTACGATCTGGCGTGCCATCTCTGAAAGGAGGTTCAGCCCGGCGGGCTCCTGGGGAAAAAGGCGCAGCTTCACGTGGGTACCGTCTCCGGGAAATGTACTGGGATGGGGAAGCCGGCTTTGTGACTTGACCGCAGCCCGCAACTGACCATTACTCTACCGGGCGGTTACGGGGCGCTGAAAAAATGGCATAAAAATGGTGCCGAACCGGATACGCCTCTCGGCGGTAGGCCGCTCTAGGCGGCTAAATGTTGAAGCCCGGGGGTTTCGCGGTTCGACACCAGTTTCAGTGAACTACGTTGGATCGCCCAAGTCAACATTGACAGATCCGGCCTTCTGGGGTCAGTCCAGCTCGCCCAGGCGCCAGGCGTTCGCCGCATGTTCGAGGTCCTCTGCTGTCTTCACCAATTGGTGGGAGTTGCGCGTGAGCTTGCTAGCGTGGGCCTCGTTGCCGTGCTCGGCGCCGTCGGCGATGGTCGCCTGGCCGAGCGCCACTACACGACAGAACGCGGCCGAGCGTTCCAGCGCGACGTCGAACTCGCCGTCGAACGCCCCTGAGAGGATGGCATCAGCCATGGTCCGCATTTCATCCGCACCAGGCGGCTCGGCGGCGCCGGCCACCACGTTGGACACCTGCGCGGTGTCCTTGCCGGCACGGAAGTAGACCGAAATCCTCTCCGGGTCCTGGACGGTGGCGGCGCGCAGGGCGTACAGCCGCCAGAGGGCGCCGGGCAGGGACCGGGCCGGGCTTTCGGCCCACATCTCCGCGATGGCTTCCAATCCTTGTTCGTCGGTCAGCTTGACCAGCCGTTCGGTGATCACGGGGTCGTCGCTGTCGCGTCCGTGGCGCACCAGAGCCTGCGCGGCGAGGTGTGCAGCCTCGGAGACGCGTGCCGGATCTGGCCCCCCGGCAAACGGCTCAAAGTCGATGGGGGCGAAAGGCTTGGGCTTGTGATGCCGGTTGGCTCCGCCGTAGTGACTGGGTCCTGTTTGCTCGCTCATGCCCCCACGCTACTCCTGTGCCCAAAGGGAATCGAGTGCGTCCCGGAAGGGATGCGGGCCCCGTCGGGGAGCTGGAAACCAGTGCCGGAAAAGCACGGCGGGTAACGGCAGTGTCGGCGTACGACGGCGGCGCTCACCTGCGTGCCGGATCAGCCCCCGGTCTGGGGTACAGTATTAACGTCCAGAAATGGACTGGGCTGATCGGCTCTTTTGACGGTCAGTTGGGGCCTTTAGCTCAGTTGGTAGAGCATCGGACTTTTAATCCGTGGGTCGTGGGTTCGAGCCCCACAGGGCCCACTCTTTCACCGAAGAGTGGCAAGTCCCCGGCATCCTGGAAACAGGCTGCCGGGGACTTTTTCTTTGCCGTGAATCCCGGCTTTCCTACCCTGTTGCCGTTCCCCTTTCAAGGACCGGATCTGCGGACAAGCTTAGGACGGGGCGGCAAGGCCGGACATCCAGTACTCGATCAGGCATCGACCGCTGGCGCATGGCAACGGGCACAATGGGTACATGTCAAAAAGCAGCAACGGGCGACTGCCGCGCCTTGAAGACGTGGCCGAGCTCGCGGGTGTCTCCCACCAGACGGTCTCACGCGTCATCAACAACCACCCGAACGTCAGCAAGGCCACCCGGGAAAAAGTGGAAGCTGCCATTGCGGAGCTGGGCTACCGCCGGAACACCGCGGCCCGCAGCCTGGTGACCCGGCGCTCGCAGACCATCGGCGTGCTGGGCAGCGAACTCTCCCAGTACGGGCCGGCCAACACGCTGCTGGGAGTGGAACAGGCCGCGCGGGATGCCGGGTACTTCGTCAGCATCGCCGCACTCCGCTCCGTCAGCCGCGACGCCATTTTCGACGCCTTGCGGCACTTCACGGACCAATCGGTTGACGGTATCGCAGTGCTGGTGCCGCACTCCGAAACCCTGCAGATCCTTGAGGAATTCAACCCCGGAGTGCCCGTGGTTGCCGTCGGATCCCTGGGCAACGACGCGGTGAGTGGCGCCATGGTGGACCAGAGACGCGGCGCCGAACTCGCCGTCGGGCATCTCATCGAGCTGGGGCACCGCAGGATTGGTCATGTGGCGGGTCCTGGGGACTGGATCGACGGCGCCCTCCGCGCCGAGGGCTGGCGGGCAGCCCTCGAGGAGGCCGGGCTCCCGCATGATCTGCTGGTCGAAGGAGACTGGAGCGCTGGCAGTGGTTACGAGATCGGCCGCCGGCTCGCAGCGAAGCGCACCGCCACGGCGCTCTTTGTGGGCAACGACCAGATGGCGCTGGGACTGCTTCGGGCGTTCAACGAGGCCGGGGTCCGCGTTCCCGACGACGTCTCCGTGGTTGGGTTCGACGACCAGCCGGAGTCGGGGTACTTCACTCCGCCGCTCACCACCGTGCGCCAGGACTTTGAGGAGCTCGGCAGGCGCTGCATGGACATCATGCTGAAGGAGATCGAGGCTGGTGCCGCCGTGAGTTCCACCGTTGTCACCCCCCAACTGGTCCTTCGGGCCAGCACGTCAGGACCCGCCGCGGCCCCGTAGTCCTGCTGCCGTAGTCGTTGAGCTATTTCGGACTCTTGACTTCAATGTTGTTAGCGCTCACAATTGACAGCAGGCCGCGAGGTGGCGGCAGCTCATTGGAGGAACTTTTTATGGACGTCACAGTAGACGGCACAGACAACTACGTCATTGGCGTGGACTACGGGACGCTCTCCGGACGCGCGGTGGTGGTCCGGGTCAGGGATGGCAAGGAACTCGGCAGCGGGGTTTTTGACTACCCGCACGCGGTAGTCACCGATGCGTTGCCGGCGGATGTGGCAGGTGCAGCCGCCGCACGGCTGCCTGGCGAATGGGCTCTCCAGGTTCCCAACGACTACCGCGACGTCCTCCGCAACGCAGTTCCAGCAGCGATCGCTGCCGCAGGGATCGACCCGGCGGCCGTCGTCGGCATTGCCACTGACTTCACTGCCTGCACCATGGTGCCCGTGAAGGCGGACGGAACCCCGTTGAACGAGCTGGAAGGCTTCGCCAACCGGCCCCACGCCTACGTGAAGCTGTGGCGCCACCACGCCGCGCAGCCGCAGGCGGACCGGATCAACGACCTAGCCGCGGAACGCGGCGAATCGTGGCTTCCCCGCTACGGCGGGCTCATCTCCTCCGAGTGGGAATTCGCCAAAGGCCTGCAGCTGCTGGAAGAGGACCCGGAAGCCTACGCCGCCATGGACCACTGGGTCGAAGCAGCCGACTGGATCGTCTGGCAGCTTTGCGGGCAGTACGTACGCAACGCCTGCACTGCCGGCTACAAAGGCATCTACCAGGACGGACGCTACCCGTCCGAGGACTTCCTGGCCGCGCTGAACCCGGAGTTCAAGGACTTCGTCAGCGCCAAACTCGAACACACGATCGGCCGTCTCGGCGATGCCGCGGGCTACCTCACGGCAGAGGCAGCCGAGTGGACGGGCCTGCCAGAGGGCATCGCCGTCGCGGTGGGCAACGTGGACGCGCACGTCACCGCCCCGGCTGCCCGGGCGGTGGATCCGGGCCAGCTGGTGGCCATCATGGGCACTTCCACCTGCCATGTCATGAACGGCACCGAACTGCACGAGGTGCCCGGCATGTGCGGCGTGGTGGACGGCGGAATCGTCGACGGGCTGTGGGGCTACGAGGCCGGACAGTCCGGTGTAGGCGACATCTTCGGCTGGTTCACCAAGAACGGCGTCCCGCCGGAATACCACCAGGCCGCAGCCGAAAAGAACCTGGGCATCCACGAATACCTCACCGAACTCGCCTCCCGCCAGGAAATCGGCGAGCACGGCCTGATCGCCCTGGACTGGCACTCCGGCAACCGCTCGGTGCTGGTGGACCACGAGCTCTCCGGCGTGGTGGTGGGCCAGACCCTGGCCACGAAACCAGAAGATACCTACCGTGCCCTGCTCGAAGCAACGGCCTTCGGTACGCGCACCATTGTGGACGCCTTCCGTGATTCCGGGGTGCCGGTGAAGGAATTCATCGTGGCCGGCGGCCTCCTGAAGAACAAGCTCCTGATGCAGATCTACGCGGACATCACCGGGCTGCAGCTCTCCACCATCGGCTCAACCCAGGGTCCGGCACTGGGCTCGGCCATCCACGCAGCCGTCGCGGCCGGAAAGTTCGCCGACATCCGCGAGGCTGCGGCGGCCATGGGCTCCGAGCCCGGGGAGGTTTACACTCCGATCCTGGAAAACGTTGCCGCCTACGAGGAACTGTTCGTCGAATACCGCGCCCTCCACGACTACTTCGGCCGCGGCGCCAACGACGTGATGCACCGGCTCAAGGCCATCGCGCGCCGGTCCGCCAAAGCGTCCAGTGCTGGCACAGCAGCCGCCACCCCCGCCACCGTTGGAGCCACCGCATGAGCACCGCAAGCGCTAACACGCTGGAAACCATTGCCCGGATCCGGGCGGAAGTTTGCGCCCTGCACGCCGAGCTCACCCGCTACGAACTGGTGGTGTGGACCGCCGGCAACGTCTCGGCCCGAGTTCCCGGCCGAGATCTGCTGGTCATCAAACCTTCCGGCGTTTCCTACGATGACCTGACGCCCGAGCAGATGGTGGTCACCGACCTTCATGGGGTGCCAGTGGATGGCGATGCGGACGGTGAGTGGGGCAACCCGCCGCTGTCGCCGTCGTCGGACACCGCGGCGCACGCCTACGTCTACCGGAACATGCCCGACGTCGGCGGCGTGGTGCACACGCACTCCACGTACGCCACGGCCTGGGCCGCCCGGGGCGAATCGATCCCGTGCGTGCTGACCATGATGGGCGACGAATTCGGCGGCTCCATCCCGGTGGGCCCGTTCGCACTGATCGGCGACGACTCGATTGGCCAAGGCATCGTGGAGACGCTGAAGAACTCCAATTCGCCCGCCGTGCTGATGCAGAACCACGGCCCCTTCACCATCGGCAAGGATGCCCGCTCCGCAGTGAAGGCTGCCGTGATGTGTGAGGAAGTAGCGCGCACCGTGCACATTTCGCGCCAGCTGGGCGAGCCGATCCCGATCGACCAGGGCCATATCGACTCCCTTTACGCCCGCTACCAGAACGTCTACGGCCAGTAACGCTGCCCGTCAGCCCACCGAACTTACTTCGCAGGAGAACCCATGAGCACCGCAGCAGACACTTCCCTTGACGGCTTCGAGGTCTGGTTCCTCACCGGCAGCCAGCACCTCTACGGCGAGGATGTCCTCAAGCAGGTGGCCGCGCAGTCCCAGGAGATCGCCAACCAGCTCAACGCCTCCTCTGCTGTCCCGGTCAAGATCGTCTGGAAGCCGGTCCTGACCGACTCGGATGCGATCCGCCGCACCGCGCTGGAAGCCAACTCGGACGATGCCGTCATCGGCGTCACCGCCTGGATGCACACCTTTTCCCCGGCCAAGATGTGGATCCAGGGCCTGGACCTGCTGCGCAAGCCGCTCCTGCACCTGCATACCCAGGCCAACCGGGACCTGCCCTGGGCGGACATCGACTTCGACTTCATGAACCTCAACCAGGCCGCCCACGGCGACCGCGAGTTCGGCTACATCCAGTCCCGCCTGGGCATCGCCCGCAAGACCGTAGTGGGGCACGTCTCCAACCCGGAGGTGGCCCGCCAGGTGGGCGTCTGGCAGCGCGCCGCCGCCGGCTGGGCCGCCGTCCGCACCCTGAAACTCACCCGCTTCGGCGACAACATGCGCAACGTCGCCGTCACCGAGGGTGACAAGACCGAGGCCGAGCTGCGCTTCGGCGTCTCGGTCAACACCTGGTCCGTCAATGAACTCGCCGAGGCCGTGCACGGCGCCGCGGAGGCCGACGTCGACACCTTGGTAGCCGAGTACGAGGACCTCTACGACGTGGTTCCGGAGCTCCGCGCAGGCGCGGCCCGCCACGACTCCCTCCGCTACGGCGCCCGCATCGAACTGGGCCTGCGCAGCTTCCTCGAAGCCAATGGATCCGCCGCCTTCACCACTTCCTTCGAGGACCTCGGCGCGCTCCGCCAGCTCCCGGGCCTTGCCGTGCAGCGGCTCATGGCCGATGGCTACGGCTTCGGTGCCGAGGGCGACTGGAAGACCGCCATCCTGGTCCGGGCGGCCAAAGTGATGGGCGCCGGCCTGCCCGGTGGGGCTTCCCTGATGGAGGACTACACCTACCACCTTGAGCCCGGTTCGGAGAAGATCCTGGGCGCGCACATGCTGGAGGTCTGCCCGTCCCTGACGGCTGGAAAGCCGACCCTGGAGATCCACCCGCTGGGTATCGGCGGCCGCGAAGACCCGGTCCGCCTGGTGTTCGACGCCGACGCCTCCCCAGGCGTGGTGGTTGCCCTTTCGGACATGCGGGACCGCTTCCGCCTCGTGGCCAACGCCGTGGATGTCGTCCCCCTGGACCAGCCGCTGCCCAACCTCCCCGTCGCCCGCGCCCTGTGGCAGCCGAAGCCCGACTTCGCCACGAGTGCCGCCGCGTGGCTCACCGCCGGCGCCGCGCACCACACCGTGCTCAGCACCGCCGTCGGCATGGATGTGTTTGAGGACTTCGCCGAGATCGCCAAAACCGAACTCCTCACCATCGACGAGGACACCACCATCCGCCAGTTCAAGAAGGACCTGAACTGGAATGCTGCCTATTACAAGTTGGCTGGCGGAATCTAAGCCCCTGTAGTTCGCAGGGTTGATTGAGGTCAGGGCGCGAACACCGCGCCCTGACTTTAGTAAATGCGCCTTACAACATCGCCAACACCCAGCGCCCACCTACTGGTCGAAGTGGGTTCGGGGCGCGCCGTCGGGGAGTTTGTCCAGAATGTCCTCGGCCACCTTGCGGAGTTTGATGTTCCGGTGGCTTGAAGCATTGGAGATGATGCCGAAAGCCTCACGATAGGAACATCGGTTCTGCGCCATGATGACGCCGCAGGCGATGTCAATGGAGGTCCGGCTCTCCAGGGCTGAGCGGAGATCGGCTGCGGATGACCGGGCTTCCCTGAGCTCCGTGACCAGCCTGAGGCTCCGGGATGCGAGGTCCGCAAAGCCGAGGGCGGCGGCAGCAACCACAGCCTGTGGAAATGCGGCCGTTCTGGCGGCAAAAAACACCAGGGCGGACTGCGCGCCGTCGTCCAGTTGCAGCCGCACCGCCATCATGCTCTTATAGCCGGCGGACCTCAGGTAGCGCCTGTATTGTGGCCAGCGGAAATCAGCTGACATGTGGTTTGCGGCTACAGGAAGCCCTGTAGCCAGCGCATCCGTCAGCGGCCCCTCTCCGAGTTCCAGTTCTAGCGAAGCCAGCTCCCGGGCATGGTCGACTGTGCCCGCAAGGGTGGTGTGCTTGCCGTGGTGCAGCACAACAGCGCATTCCACAGCGCCACCCGTGGCCTGGCTGAGAGTTGCGCCGGCCATCCTGGCCAGCGTGTCCAGCGATTCCGTGAGGCTTTGGGCACCCGTCACGAGATCGAGCAAGAGACCTTCACGCAGGCCGTCAATTTCCGGGACGTCGAAGGCACCGCGGGATGATTGCCCTCCATCGCTGGGGGACGGAGAAGGCGGAGACGGATTCGTCATGGCTGTGTCAGCGGGTCCCCGGCGCGGTGGCGCTGGCAGGGGCAGATTGCGCGAACAGAGGGCCGGCGACGGCTGGGGGAGAGGCCTTGGTCTCAAAGACCTCCTCGTCGCCGGCCCCGCTTGGTGCCCCGGTCATGAGGGCCGGGAAGTCGCAGCATTCGGGTCCTGCCCGCATCCTTTCTCACACCCCCAAGTGAGCAATTCACGTTCCTTCTCTCAGTCGAAAGTAGTTCTCGACGACAGCTGAGAGAACGGTAATCGGTACTCGTTTTTCAGATTAGGTACTACTTGGTTTTGCGACTGAGTACTCACATTTGGTCTCTGCCTGCGTTGTTGCCCAGCCTCGGGTTTTTTGCGCCTTTGGCCGGAACCAATCTCCGAACAGACCTTGACTCACCCCGCTGTCAACGCTAACAATTGATTTCTATAACGTTGTAGAAGAATCAGAAACGAGGAAGTTTTCGTGGGCACATCAGAGTCAGCCGCAGCTAAGGTCACCATCGACCCGTCCTTCACCGTAGGGCCCGTCCGCCGCCGTACCTTCGGTGCGTTCGTGGAGCACCTGGGCCGCTGCGTCTATACCGGGATCTTTGAGCCGGAGCACCCCAAAGCGGATGAAGACGGTTTCCGGACGGACGTCCTGGACCTGACCCGCGAGCTGGGCGTCTCCACCGTCCGTTACCCCGGCGGAAACTTCGTGTCCGGTTACCGGTGGGAAGACGGGGTGGGCCCGGTGGAACAGCGCCCTGCACGGCTTGACCTCGCCTGGCACTCCACGGACCCCAACCTCGTGGGCGTGGACGAGTTCGCCAGGTGGTCCGCCAAAGCCGGCGTCGAAACCATGATGGCCGTTAACCTTGGCACCCGTGGCACGCAGGAAGCGTTGGACCTGCTCGAATACTGCAATATCGACGGCGGCACTGCGTTCTCGGACCAGCGCAAAGCCAACGGCGCTGAGGACGGCTACGGCATCAAGATGTGGTGCCTCGGCAACGAGATGGACGGACCGTGGCAGATCGGCCACAAGAACGCCCTCGAATACGGCCGGCTCGCGGCAGACACTGCCCGCGGCATGCGCATGATCGATCCGGACCTGGAACTGGTGGCCTGCGGCAGCTCCGGACCCACCATGCCCACCTTCGGCGAGTGGGAGCAGGTGGTCCTGACCGAGACCTACGAACTCGTTGACCTGATCTCCGCGCACCAGTACTTCGAGGACTTCGGCGACTTGCAGGAACACCTCGCCGCCGGACACAAGATGGACTCCTTCATCCGCGACATCGTGGCCCACATCGACCACGTGAAGTCGGTCAAGAAGTCCGACAAGGAGGTCAATATCTCCTTCGACGAATGGAACGTGTGGCACATGAGCCGCGGCGAGTCCAAGTCCCCGAGCGGCCAGGACTGGCCGGTGGCTCCCGTCCTGCTGGAGGACGTCTACACGGTGGCGGACGCCGTCGTCGTCGGGGACCTGCTGATTACGCTGCTGCGCAATACGGACCGTGTGCACTCAGCGAGCCTGGCGCAGCTGGTCAACGTCATCGCGCCCATCATGACCGAACCGGGCGGCCGGGCGTGGAAGCAGACCACCTTCCACCCGTTCGCACTGACCTCCCGCCACGCCGTGGGCACTGTGCTGCAGCTCGCCGTCGAATCTCCGCTGGTCAGCGGCGGCAAGACAACGGGCTTCACGGCGTTGTCCGCCGTGGCAACGCTCGATGCCGATAAGGGTGAGGCAGTGGTCTTCGCCGTGAACCGCTCGGCAACGGACGCACTCACCCTGGACGCCGCCGTCGCCGGACTGGGCAACGTCAAGGTCATTGAAGCGGTCACTTACGCCAACAAGGACCCGTACTGGCAGGCCACCGCAGATGACTCGACGTCGGTCCTGCCCGTCGAGAACGTCAGCGTCAAGGCCGACGGCGGGCGGCTTACAGCGGAACTGCCCGCAGTGTCCTGGTCCATGATCCGCGTGGCGCTGGAGCCCTAGAGCCGGAAGCCTTCTCCCGGCCATGACGGGGGCGGTGGGTTGGTGGAAAGATAAGGGCCATGGAACTTCACATCACCGGTGACCCGGCTGCCGACAAACTCCTGAGCGACGACGCGTTTGCGCTCCTGACCGGCATGCTGCTGGACCAGCAGGTGACCATGGAATCCGCCTTTGCGGGCCCGGAAAAGATCCGGGCCCGCATCGGTTCGATCGCACCGGCCGCCGTTGCGGCCTATGAACCGCAGGCCTTTGTGGAGGTGTTCAAAGAGCGGCCGGCAGTGCACCGGTTCCCCGGCTCCATGGCGGGGCGCGTCCAGGCCCTCGCGGAGACCGTGCAGCGCGACTGGGACGGTGATGCCACGCTGATCTGGACCAAGGGTGAGCCCGATGGCAAGGAAGTCCTGCGCCGGCTTCAGGAATTACCGGGCTTCGGGGAGCAGAAGGCAAAAATCTTCCTGGCGCTCCTGGGCAAGCAACGCGGACTGCAAGCTCCCGGCTGGCGTGAAGCCGCCGGCCACTACGGCCAGGAGGACGCGTTCCTCTCCGTCGCGGACATCGTGGACCCTGACTCGCTCGCCAAGGTGCGGGCTTCGAAGCAGGCGGCAAAAGCTGCCGCCAAGGCTGCCAAGGGCTGATCCCTCCCCCTGGCCGGTCAAACGGCGGATGCCCTGACGACGGCGGGTTGTTCCGGTTGCGGCAATATCTGCAACGATGTACGGAAACAGATCGCAAGGAGAATGAAGCACCGATGGCAGTCACCATGAACGACGTTGCGCGCGCCGCGGGTGTATCGCTGAAAACGGTATCGAATGTGCTCAACGACTATGAGTTCATCCGGCCGGCCACTAAGCAACGGGTCCACGATGCCATCGCGGAACTCGGCTATGAGGCAAACTTGACCGCGCGGAGCCTCCGCTCGGGCAAGACGCGCATGCTGGGCCTGGTCGTGTCTGACTTGTCCGCGCCGTACTACGCGGAACTGGCGTCCCGGCTGATGACCGTGGCCTCCCGTCGAGGCTACCGGGTACTGATAGAGCAGTCCGGAGCCGCGGCCGAAAACGAGCGGACGGCCCTGCAGGGGGCTTTCCGCCAACTGACCGACGGCCTGCTCTTTACGCCGCTGGCGATGGATGCCGACGCCGTTGCCTCCTTCCGCGGCAAGAAACCGGTGGTGCTGCTGGGGGAGCACATCATGGATCCCCGCCTGGACCTTGTCACGATGAAGAACGCGGAAGCTGCGCAGGCGGTCACGGCCCACCTGCTGGCGGCAGGCCGCCGTCGGATTGCGGTGATGGGTGCACATCCGGAGGAATCGGCCGGGGGCGCGGGCCTGCGCCTGCGTGGTTACCGCAAAGCTTTGGAAGCTGCCGGCGTGGGCTTTGACCCTGCGCTGGTGGCGCCCGGCGAGTGGCGGCGCGATGCAGGGGCGGCGGCCGTTGCCGGTTTGCTGGATCGCGGTGTTTCCTTTGACGCGGTGTTCGGGCTTAACGATGCCATGGCGCTCGGCGCCATGCATGAACTGCTGGTCCGCGGTGTGAAGGTCCCGGAGGATGTTGCCGTTGCGGGCTTTGATGACATCGACGAGGCACGCTTCGCGTCGCCGTCGCTCACTACGGTGTCGCCGGGCATGGATGAGATTGCCGAGCGGTCCATCGGACTTCTGATTGACCGGATCGAAGGGCTGGAAATGGCGGATGCCGGAGTGCATATCGAAGCCGGCTTTGTGCTGAAAGTCCGGGAATCCGCACCGTAACTGACCGGCGCCGTAGCCTGACCGGCGCGAAAGGGAAAACCATGATTGACGTCCGGACTGAAACAGTGATCAACAGGCCGCGCGCGGAGGTGGCCGGGTACGCGGCGGATCCGACGAATGCGCCGGAGTGGTACAGCAACATCAAGTCCGTGCACTGGGAAACGGCGCCGCCCCTGGGTGTAGGCTCCCGGCTGGCCTTCGTGGCCGAATTCCTGGGACGCACTCTCGAGTACACGTACGAATTCACGGAGCTGAACCCTGGAGCCTCGCTGACGATGCGCACAGCCCAGGGTCCGTTCCCCATGCAGACCACCTATACCTGGCAGGACACCGGCCCGGGTGCCACCCGCATGACGCTGCGCAACACGGGCAGCCCGGCTGGCTTCTCCCGGCTGGCTGGCCTGGTCATGGCACCCATGATGCGCCGCGCCATGCGCAAGGATCTGGCCCGGCTGAAGGCGCTGCTGGAAGCCCGCTGAGGGTTCGTTCTCTCAGGTAACCTTGGCAGCACCTCTTCCGGAGCCGAAAGGGTGGATCGATGATTGCTCTGCTGGTAATCGATATGCAGAACGCCTACTTTGAAGACCCGGCGCTCGCCGCCCAACAAAAAGACCTGGTGGCAGCATGCAACGAACTCGTGGACGCCTTCGCATCCAACGGACACAAGGCCCTGCTGGTCGGCACCGAACACGAGCAGGACAAATCCACATGGTCACTGAACATGCTCGACGACGACCAGGGGTTCATCTTCCGCGGCAGTGAACAGGCCCGGTTCGTGCCCGGGCTGGCGATTGACGGCCTGCCGCAGCTGGTGAAGACCCGCGACAGCGCGTTTATCGGCACGGACCTCCTCTCCCGGCTCCGGAACTGGGGCGTGGACGAGGTGGTTCTGGCCGGAGTGTCAACCCACAACTGCATCGCGCAGACGGGGGCGGACGCCTTCGCCCGGAATATCCGCGTCACGTACGCCGAAGATGCCACGGGGTCAGAGAACACCCGGGCCGCCACTGACATGCTGCGCATCCTCTCTGATGAGTACCGCCAACGGGTGCAGTCCAATGCGGAGATCCTGAAGCGTCTCGGTGCCCCTTAGACTTTCGTCAGCGCCTTCAAGTGTCCATCCGTCGCTGTTGGACCTTGCGCCCGCCCTTGCCACACCCCTCAGCGGATCAAGGATGATCCGTTGAGCCCATCCAGGATCTGAATCGAGGTTCCCCATGCAACGAAGCCTTCCTCTCGTCGCCGTGCAGGCTCCGCCGCAGCTCATCGGAGCTCCGCCGGAGGCTTTTGCCGAGGAGGCCGCCAAAGCCTTGGAGAGCCATCCCGGCGCCAAGCTCCTGGTCTTCCCCGAACTCCACCTCTTCGGCGACGGTTCTCCCGACCGGCATCGGACCGAGGCCCTTCGCGCCGCGGCCGAACCACTGAGCGGACCCCGCATGCAAGGACTGGCGGAGCTGGCGCGCAGCCTCGGCGTCTGGCTCGTTCCGGGAAGCCTGTGCGAGGCTGGCCCGAACGGTGAGCTGTTCAACACCCAGGTGGTGCTGTCACCCACAGGCGAACTCGCGGGAAGCTACCGGAAGATCTTCCCGTGGCGCCCGCACGAGCCCTACGACCCCGGCGACCATTTCGTCGTCGTCGATCTCGGCGGTGTCGGCAGGGTGGGACTGAACATCTGCTACGACGCCTGGTTCCCGGAAGCCGCCCGCCAACTCGCCTGGATGGGCGCCGACGTCATCCTCAACGTCGTCAAGACCACCACGCCGGACCGAGCACTCGAGCTCGTCCTTGCGCGGGCGAACGCCATTGTGAACCAGGTCTTTGTGGTAAGCGTCAACTGCGGCGGACCCACTGGGGAAGGCCGCAGCATCATTGTGGACCCCGAGGGTGCCGTCATCGTTGAGGCCCCCGATGCGGCCGCAACCACGCTGGCCGCAAACCTTGACCTGGGGGCGGTCGACCGCGTGCGGGCCTACGGCACAGCCGGAGTGACCCGCATGTGGTCCCAGTTCCGGCCCGGTGAGCCGGACATCCAACTGCCGGTCTACGGTGGACGGATTAGTCCCGCAACGTGGCAGCCCGCGCAGCGTACCTGAGCCGGGCGGCCAGCGCGGGAATACTGCTTCCGTGACAGTGTGCCTCTTGTCACATCCCCTTCAGATCATTACTGTATACGTATGCACCTCACTTATGCAGATAAATCACGCCTCTCTGGCGCAGTGACCGTCGTCCGCGAACCAAACCGTCCCGATGTGGCCGCGCAGTCCGATCCCAAGGTGATCTCCACGGTCTCCGAGATGCTCTCGACAATCGAGGCAAAGGGTATCGAGGCAGTGCGCGACTACGCCGAGCGGCTCGATGGCTGGAAGGGCGGTACCGCCTTTGAAATTTCGCCCGCCGACGCCGACAGGCTCACCGCCGACCTTCCCGCCGACCTGCGGGAAGCGCTCGACGCCGGCGCGGAGCGCACGCAGCGCTTCGCCCGGATGCAGCGGGCGAGGCTGACTGACTTCGAGGATGAAGTCATTCCGGGCGTCGTCTGCGGCCAGAAGTATGTCCCGGTCGGCACGGTGGGCGCCTACCTGCCCGCGGGCAGGTTCCCCCTGCTCGCAAGCGCCTTTATGACTGTTGGTGTGGCCCGGGCGGCCGGCGTGCCAAACATCGTCTCCTGCACGCCACCTTCCAAAAACGGCCAGGTCCACCCGGCAGTCCTCTACTCGGCACGCGTGTCCGGAGCTGAGCGAATCTTCGCTTTGGGCGGCGTGCAGGCACTTGCCGCAATGGCCTTCGGACTCCTCGACGCCAGCCCGGCGGATATGATCGTCGGCGCCGGCAACGCCTTTGTGGCCGAAGCCAAACGCCAGTTGTACGGCACCGTAGGGATTGATGTCCTGGCAGGTCCTTCGGAGGTGGCGGTCATCGCCGATGACACGGCCAGCGCGGCGATGGTTGCTGCGGACCTGCTGGCGCAGGCCGAGCACGGGCCCACCTCCCCGGCATGCCTGGTGACGACATCGCACCGGCTGGCGGCGGAGGTTGAGCTTGAGATTGAACGGCAGCTCCGGGGACTCGCTACCGGCGAGATCGCGGGTGCCGCGTGGCGCGACTGGGGCTCGATCTACGTTGCAGACTCGCCCCGGACCGCCGTCGAAATCATGGATACCCTTGCCCCTGAACACCTGGAAATCCTGACGGGGGACCCCGACTACTACCTTGAAAACCTGAGGAACTATGGGTCCTTGTTCCTTGGTGAGTGGTCCACCGTTGCCTACGCTGACAAGGGCATGTCCGGCACCAACCATGTCCTGCCTACTGGCCGCGGCGCACGCTATACCGAAGGCCTTTCGGTGGCGCGGTTCCTCAAACAGCTCACGTACCAGCGGGCAACCCGCGAGTCCACTGCGGCACAAGCCGGACCCGTGGTGACCATCGCCGATTTTGAGCAGATGCCAGCCCATCGTGACAGTGCCCAGCTTCGCTTGGACCTGATCCGCGCGCTTGACTCGGGCGGCCTCGTGACAGCACCTTGAGAGTACATACGTATAAATATTGGGTGGACCAAAGTTGCCCCACCACCGCCAAAACAGCATTAGGAGAGGAAACATCATGCGATTCCACAAACACCTCCGGACGGGCCTAGCGGCGCTGGCCGTAACGGCAAGCCTCGCCGGAGTCACTGCCTGTGGTGCGGGTTCGCGCACCGGAGACCAGGCCGCGACGGCCGTAGAATGCGACTACACGATGCCCGCTGCGGAAACGACGGTGAACGTCCTCGCCTACAACTCGTCGGCGATCGATCCATTCACGAACACGATGGTCAAGAGTTGCACTCGCGAGAAGGTCACGCTCAAGCACGATCCCATCGACTTCGGCGGCCAGGTCACCAAGACGACGGCCACCCTCGCGGGGGAGACGGGCAGCTACGACATTCTTGAGACCTACGGCTTTGTTGTTCCCGGCTTCGCAGCCAAAGGCGACATCCTCCCACTCGATGACTACGTCGCCAAATACTCCGACAAGTACAAGCTCGACGCAATCAGCGAAGAAATGCGTTCGGCGATGTCCTACAACGGCAAGCTCTATGGGCTGCCCATGCAGGCCCAGATGTACGTGATGGCCTACCGGAAGGATGTCTTCGACTCCCTGGGACTCAAGCCGCCCACTTCCTTCGCAGAGATGATTGATGCCGCCAAGGCCATCCAGGCCAAGGGAGAGATCAAATTCCCCATTGCCCTGCCCTTGAATGCAACCGCCGATATCTCCACGAACTACCAGGCAGCGATGAACTCCAACGGAAAGGACTTCCTGGATTCGTCCGGGAAGCCGCAGTTCACCTCCGGTGAGTCGCGGAAGGCGCTCGAGGCAATGAAGTCGCTCCTGCCCTACATGGATCCGCAGGTCACCACGTTCGACCAGCCGAAGGTCCAGCAGCAGATGTTCAACGGTACGGCCGCAATGGCCATCATGTTCTCCGGCCGCATGAACGACCTCACGCTTCCAGCCAATACCAAGCTCGCGGACCAGTTCGCCTTCGCGGCCCCGCCTGCCCTTGAAGCGAGCTCGCCGCATCTTTACAGCCGGCTTTCAGTGGATGGCTGGTCCATTCCGAAGAACACCAAGCTGGACAAGGACATGCTCTTCCAGATGATGGCGGCTTCGGTCAGCGAGGACGCCTCCAAGGCGTCCGTTCCGGCGGCCTACCCTGCGCGGGAAGGCATGGTGAGCGAGGACAGCTCGAAGTACGCGGCGGCCGCGAACGCAACCATCGGCAAGACCATGCCGACGCCGGGTCACCCGTCCGGAGCTCCGGTCACCAACGCCATCCGGCCCGTCCTGGTCCAGGTCATTACTGGCCAGCTGGACATCGAAGCGGGCATGCAGCAAATGCAGAGCCTTGCGGAAAAAGCAATAGCGGGCAGTTGACGGCGTGCCGTGGCCGGTGGAGTGCTGAGACACTCCACCGGCTACGGCCTGACACCGCGACATACTCGACACAATCGAGAGGAAATGAGCGATGCGAAGACGCGAGTTCTCGCTACTGATAGGCCCCAGCCTGCTCGTGATGTTGGGCCTCCTGGTGGTCCCGTTGGTCCGCACCATCCAGTGGAGCTTCCAAAAGGTGGAGTACGGATCCCCTGGAGATTTCATCGGGCTTTCCAACTACACCCAAGCGCTGATCGATGCGCGTTTCGGCCGGGCAGTGCTTTTCACCCTGCTCCTGACTGTCATCGTGACTGCAACCATCCTCGTGCTGGGATACCTGATTGCCACCGGGATGAACGGCCTCGGAAAGCTCCGGCCCTACATCCTCGGTGCAATGCTCGTTGCCTATGTGCTGCCGAACATCGTCGGTGCTGTCTCGTTCTCGTGGCTCTTCGACCAGAACTTCGGCGGCGTCGTGAACTACATCATCCAGGCACTCACCGGCCAGAACATCCTCTGGTTCACCGACACCTGGCCCAACCGCGTCATGGTCATGGCACACACTGTCTGGCACCTGCTGCCATTTTCCATGCTCATGATCCTGGCCGGCCTGCAGGGCGTGCCCAAGGAGTTGCGCGAGGCGGCCACGATCGACGGCGCGTCAACGGGAAAGACACACTTCTATGTCATCATCCCCACTATCCGGGGCATCCTGGGCTTCGTTTGCCTCATCACGATCATGGATGTGCTGCGCACCTTTGACAATCTCATCCCGCTCTCTCCGCAGGCGGACGCCATCGGCAATGAGTCGATCATGCTCTACGTCTTTGACACGGCGTTCCGCGACGGGTCGGCGCAGCTCGGCCTCGGCAGCGCGATCAATGTGCTCTCCATCCTCCTCATCCTGATTTGCCTGTTCCCGTTCATCCGGGGACTCCTCAAGGAAGCGAAAGCCAAAGCATGATCGCCGACACCATCAAGGCCCCCACCGGAAACGTCATCAAGGCGCCCCCTACGGCACGACGACGGCGTCCGGCGGCCAGCCGCATTTCTGCTGTCCTGCTCATCCTGACGGCCGTCATCATGCTTGCACCGTTCATCTGGACGGCGCTCTCGGTCACCAAGCCAACAGACGTCGCTTTCGCCAACCCTCCAGTCCTCACCGGCTACACGCCAACGTTGGAGGCCTTCCAAAATCTCTGGGAAACCACCTATTTCGCCCAGTACCTCATTAACACCATCGTTGTGGCAGTGATCTCCACCATCGTGGCACTGGTGCTGGGCATCCCTGCGGCGTACGCACTCTCGCGCTTCCCGGGATATGTTTCGGCCATCCTGCTGCTGCTGGCGCTGATCTTCCGGTCGCTTCCGCGCTTCTCCGTCGTATTGCCCATGTACGAGATCAGCAGGTCGCTGGGAATCTATGACACGACGTTCGCCTTGGCTGCTGCCCTCGTGGCGATCAACCAGCCCTTCAGCATCTGGCTCCTGCGAAACTTTTTCGCCGAGATCCCGAAGGAACTCGACGAAGCGGCCATGATCGATGGCTGCACCCGGCTGGGCACGCTCCGCCGGGTCATGATTCCGCTCATGCGGCCCGGCATCCTGACGGCGGGGATTTTTGTCTTCCTCTTCGCCTTCCAGGAGTACCTCACGGCGCTCGTACTCACCGACACGTCCTCAAAGACTGTGCCCGTGTTCATCACCACGCAGCTTGGGCAAACCTTGCCCATGCTCCAACAGGCAGGGGCGGCGGCCATGCTGCTCACGCTGCCAGTCATCGCCATCTCCTTCGTCGCCCAGAAATACCTGGTGGCCGGCCTGAGCGACGGCTCCGTCAAGGGCTGAGCGGGGTCGAAGAAAAACGATGGAGTCTTCCACCGCGGGTCCGCCGTCAACGACGGCGGACTTCCGCGTCCCCCTTGTCCTGCTCGCCGGCATGAACTGCACCGACGATTTGTGGTCCGGCTGCGGGCTCGAGCGATCCATCACGCCGACCCTTGATGAACCGGGCATGGATGCCCAGGTCGAGGCCCTGCTGGACATACTCCCCGAGCGCTTCGCGCTGGCCGGGCTCTCCCTCGGCGGGATCGTTGGCATGGCGCTGTGCCGCCAAGCCCCGGAACGGGTGGTCCGTCTTTGCCTCATGTCCACCAACGCGCAGGCTCCAACGCAGCGTCAACGCGACGGCTGGCGCACCTGGCGCGACCGCCTCGCGGACGGCGAAACCCCGCGAGACCTTCAAGGCGACATCCTAAACGCGCTCCTGAGCGCTCCGGCGCGGGACCGGGACCCGGGACTCGCAGAGCGTGTCCTGCAAATGGGCGAGGACACCGGCGCCGCCCGGTTGGATGCCCAGCTACGCATGCAGGCAACGAGAGGGAATGAGCTTGCCTCGCTCCCGGAGCTCCGCATACCGTTGCTCGTCGTTTCGGGCACGGCCGACGCCATCTGCCCACCGCGCTTCCACCAGGACATTGCGGCGACGGTACCTGGGGCGCGCCTGGCCTCGGTCAACGCCGGCCATCTTTCACCCATGGAACGCCCGGGGGAAGTGGGCCAGCTCCTCAGGTCCTGGCTGAACGCCTAGCAACGCGTTGCGGCACGAAACCAAAGGAACCGGCCATCCCCTCCCTGCGCGAAGCATCGGATGAGGATGGCCGGTTCTGTTATGGGCCCGTTCAGGATCAGGGGAGGGGGCGCGGCTTCAGAAGCGCCGCAAACTGCGCCATGAGCGCCTGGGTAAGGTTGTACGCCACCATCTGGGCGCCATCGGCATAAGAAGCGGCAGCAGCCTCGGCATCGCCCACCAGGTCCAGCCTTAGCGATCCGGCCGAGGCCAGTGCCGCGTTGACGCGCGCCCGCGATTCCGGCACTGACAGGTCCCCGGGGCCGCTGGACGCTGCCAGGTCGGCGGCTCCGAGCAGCAGCCCGTCCAATCCATCAACAGCCACGATCTTGTCCACCGCCGTTACGGCGAGCGGGGACTCAATCATGCCGATCACCAGTGTTTCCTCGGCCAGACGCGCCTTATGGTCCGGGCCGCTGACGGCACCATAGGACCCTGCCCGCCCATAGGTCGCGAAGCCGCGCCGCCCGCGCGGGGGATAGTGGGCAGCGGCGACGACATTCCGAGCCTGCTCCGCACTGTCCAGGTGCGGCATAACCACCCCGGCAGCTCCACTGTCCAGTGCCCGCAGAATCAGGGCGTCCTCACCCTCCCCGACGCGCACCAGTACATCGGCGCCGTGCATGGCTGCGGCAGCAATGTGCTGGCGCAGGGCCCCCACATCTGCCGGCCCGTGCTCACAGTCGATCAGAATGAAGTCGAACCCCGCCACGGCGAGCATTTCCACGAGTTCCTCCGAGGGCATGCGGAGGAGGACCCCGCAGACGCGCTCACCCGCGAGGACGCGTGTGCGCAGGGCACGCCGTTCCGGCTTCATGCCACCATCCCTGCAGACAGGTCCACGTCGGCACCGCAGAGGCCGGGCATCCCGAGCATCGCGACCACCGCCGCGCCGACCTCTTCCTCAGTTACCATCCGGCCCAGGGCGGCGCGCGAGACAAAGACGTCCTGAGCCTGCTCATACGTCTTTCCGGTCCTTTCGGCCTCCAGGCGGAAATTGCGGTCCATCCTGGGACCGTCCACCGGCCCCGGCGAGAGGGTGTTGACGTTGACTCCCGCCGGTCCTACTTCGAAGGCCAGGGTTGAGCTGAGCCCGATCACAGCCATCTTTGAAGCACAGTAGGGTGTCCGGCGTATGAGGGGCCGCTTTCCTGATACCGAGGCGAGATTGATGATGTCTCCGCTGCCCCGGCTGACCATGGCAGGCAGGAAGGCCCGGCACATCAGGAAGGTACCTCGGACGTTGACGTTGAAGACCTCGTCCCATTCATCCGGCGAGATATCGGTCAGCGGTGCGACTGGTCCGGCGATTCCGGCGTTGTTGACGAGGATCGACACTTCGGTCCCGAACAGGCTCTTTTCAAGCTGCCCGACAGACTCGGGATCGGCCACATCCACGGTGCGCCAGGTTGCGCCATTCCCGAGCGCGGCCGCAACTTCCTGCAGTGGCTCTGGACGCCGGCCTGCGATCACAACCTCTGCGCCGGCGTCGTGAAGGGCCCGCGCAATGGCAGCGCCCAGCCCCGTACCGCCCCCGGTGACGAGCGCCGTGCGACCGGTTAGGGATGTCATAGGGTCGCTCCGGCGGAGGTGGTGCCCGCCAGGGCGCGGTCGATCCACTCGAACTGTTCGCCGCTGTGGCGCCAAGCCCGCACGTCGCCCGAACGGGCATGTCCCTCGAAAAGCTCAACGCGTGCTGCCCGGCCCAGGACCCGGCCCAGCTCGGCGGATGATTCGGCATTCTCAATGGTCTGGTAGGTCACGGTCTTGAGGTACTTCCCCACCCAGAGGCCGCCGGTGTACCTTGCCGCACCGAGAGTGGGGAGGACGTGGTTGGTGCCGATGACCTTGTCGCCGTAGGAGACGCACGTGTTCTCGCCGAGGAAGAGGGCCCCGTAGTTGTGCATCTTTGTCAGTGCAAGGGCGGGGTCAGCGGTGAAGATCTGGACGTGCTCGGCCGCGAACTGGTCCGCGACACTGTACGCCTCCTCAAGGTCGTCGACCACGATGACCTGGCCCCAGTTCCGCCATGCCGGTTCGGCGAAGTCCTTGGTGGGCATGTCCGGCAGGATGCGTTCAATGTGCTCAAGCGCCTCGCGGGCCACCTTTTCAGAGGTGGTCACGAGGATCGCGGGCGAGTCCGGTCCGTGCTCGGCCTGGGAGAGGAGGTCGACGGCGACAATGAACGGGTCAGCGTCGGCGTCCGCGACGATGAGGACCTCCGTGGGCCCGGCGAAGAGATCGATGCCGATCTCGCCGAAGAGCTGCCGCTTGGCCTCGGCGACGTAGGCGTTGCCGGGACCGGCAATCATGTCCACGCGGTTGATCGTGTCGGTGCCGAGCGCCATTGCTGCGACTGCCTGGACGCCGCCCAGCAGGTAGATCTCATCTGCCCCGGCCAGCTTCATGGCGGCGATCGTCGCGGCCGGAATCTCTCCCCGGATCGGCGGCGTGCAGGCCACGACCCGCGGGACTCCGGCCACTTTGGCGGTGATGATGGTCATGTGGGCCGAAGCTGTGAGGGGGTACTTGCCGCCCGGAATGTACGCACCGGCGGCTTGCACCGGGACATGCCGATGACCGAGGAAGACACCAGGGAGGGTTTCGATCTCGACGTCCTGCATCGAGTCCCGCTGCGCCTGGGCGAAGGTGCGGACCTGGTCCTGGACGAAAACGATGTCCTCGATGACCTGCTGGTCCAGTGTTCCCATGATCTCTTCGATCTGGTGGTCCGAGAGCCGGAATGAGTCCCGGGTCTGCTTGTCGAAGAGTTCGGCGTATTTGCGGACGGCAGCGTCGCCGTCGGACCGGATTTCCGCGATGATCTGGCCCACACGTTCTGCCACGTCTGCCTGGCTTGTGTCTGCGAAGGACTTGGACGGTGCTTGCTTCAGGTACTTGACCACAATTACTCCTCGTTGTTGCATACGTATGTCTATAATAGGAACGGGCCAACACCGAGGTCAATAGTCTGATTCGATAGAACCTTGCAGCGCCTGGAGCGCCGAAGACCGTAGGGAGAACTAGATGACTGTCACAAGCCGTGATGTCGCTCAGCTCGCAGGCGTTTCGCAGCCAACTGTGTCCCGGGCGTTGAGGGATGATCCCCGCGTCTCCGAGGCAACCAAGGAGCGGGTCCGCAGGGCCGCCGAACGCCTGGGCTACGTTCCCAGCGACGCCGGACGGGCCCTGTCCAGCGGGCGGACGCGGCGTGTCGGCCTCCTGCTCACGGACCTCGAAAACCAGTTCTATCCGCATATCATTGCGCCCGCGTTCCACCAGCTGGAGTCGCGCGGCTACCAGCTCATGCTGCATACCGAGGCGGCGGATAACGACGTCGTCGCGGAGCGGCTGATCTCCAACGGGCTCGATGGCGTGATCCTGGCGACCTCCACGATCGACTCCGTGGTGCCGCTCAGGCTACGGGACCGCGGGCTTCCGTTCGTCTACTTCAACCGGACATCCGCGGCCGTACGGGCCGATGCGGCCGTTGTGGATCCCGCGCAGGGCATGGGCGAGGCCGCCGAGGTCCTCTTCGAGCACGGCCACCGCCGGATTGCTGCAATCCTCGGTCCGGCCAACACAAGTACTGCCATCAACCGGGAGATTGCACTGCGCGAGGCGCTCGCCCAGCATGGCATTTCCATTCCCGCACCCTACGTTCATCGGGGTCCGTTCGACACGGCCACCGGCCAGGCCGGCACGGAGCGTTTCCTGAAGATGCCGGAGCCGCCCACCGCCATCGTCTGCGGCAACGATGTGGTGGCGTTCGGCGCCCTCAATGCCGCGCGAAGCGCGGGTGCAGAGGTTCCCACTGACGTGTCGATCATAGGGTTTGACGACCTGCCGTCCGCTTCCTGGCCCATTATCCGGCTGACCACCATTTCCTACGATCTCGATGCCATGGTTCGCCGGGCGGCGGACCTGCTCATCGAGCGGATCGAGAAGCCGGACCGGCCTGTTGAGGAGTCCGCCTTCCAGTCCCGGCTGGTCATGCGCGACACGCTGGCACGCATCCACTGACCCGTCGCTGATTGAAAAGTTCAGCCAAAAGGGGTTGCCAGCATGTTGTGCATACGCATACACTCGCTGTTGTCCCCACCTAACTTCCGTTCCTGAAAGCGAGTGAAAAGCGTGTCTCTCGACCCCGCTGCCTACAAGCCCTACAACGATCCTGACGACTTCATCCGCGAGGTCACCGACTACATCTGGGTTGAGCGCCAGATCGGCTTCATCCGCGACAACTACGAGCCCGACTCCATCGTCCACGGCTCCTACGGCACGTCCACTACGCGGCAGGAAGTCATCGAAGGATGCCTGATGCGGATCTCGCAGGCACCGGACCACATTGGCCAGGCGGGGGATGTCATCTGGGAGGCCCGCGGCAACGACGCCTTCCTCAGCTCGCACCTCGTTCTTTCCGGGGAGGCCGGCTTCAAGGTGGTAGGCCGAACAATCGCGAACTGCCTGTACCGCCGGGGCCGGATGGTCGAGGAGTGGGTGGTCCGTGACGAACTCGCCCATGCACTGTCCAAGGGCCTGGACCCCGATGAGGTTGCTCGGACCAAAGCCTTCCGTGGCTACACCGGATCGTTCACCGAATCCGCACCGGCAGACGTCATCGCCGTGGGTGATTCAGGTCCCAGGCCCGACGACTACCGTGACGAGGTCGAGAATGTCCTTGCCATGATCGGGCAAGTGTGGAACGACCGTGACCTCAAGAAAGTCGACGAATTCTTCGTTCGCGACCTGACTCTGCACACGGTCGGCAACGACCTCATCATCCGCCCCGAAGGCTATCGGCGTCAGCTGCTGCGGTTCCTTGATGCCTTCCCTGGCGGCCAGTTCGAAGTCCGTGACATCCAGACGCACAACGACCCGCGTTATGGCGGCCTTCGAGTTGCTGTGACGTGGAAGTTCACAGGCGACTACATCGGCCAGGCCCGTTACGGCGCAGTCACCGGCAAGCCGGTGGATGTCCTGGGCATCTCGCAGTTCCTCGTCCAGAACGGTCGGATCGTCAACGAGGTCAAGCTGTGGGATGACATCGCCATCCGGGCGCAGATCAACGCCACCCGCGGCGACGGCCCTGAGCCGGCCGCCAACATCTACTGACCCCGCTCGACATCCCCGAAGGAGGGATCATCATGACCAGCACCATCGATTCAGAGCAAAACATCGACAGCAGTGAGATCCAGCGGCGGACCATCCGCCGCACGGACTGGGTTCCATGCAACTCGGCATTTATTGACTGCCGCACTCCGGGCTCGGACAAGAAGGAGAACTACGCCTTCGTCGGCCCCGGCGTGTCCCAGAACCCCAACCAGTACGTCAACCTCACCGAACCGCATGGCTTCAACACCGGCGCCGCCGGCATGCCCAATGGCATCAGCAACAACCTGCACCTGCACTTCACCGCCGAAGTGTTCATCAACCTCGGAGGCGAGTTCCGGCTCCGCTGGGGCGCAGATGGCAAACAGGGGGAGTACATCGCCAAGGACGGCGACATCATCTCCGTTCCCACCTGGATTTTCCGCGGCTTCACCAATGAAGGGCCGGACGAAGGGATTCTTTACACGGTCCTTGGCAGGGACGACACCGGCGGAATCATCTGGGGCCCGTCCGTGCTCCGGGAAGCCGAGTCCTATGGGCTGTACCTCACTGCAGACAACCGCCTGATCGATACTGTGGCCGGCGACGAGCTCCCGGAAGGTGTGGCCCTGATCAAGCCTATGCAGCAGCATTTCATCGATGAGCTGACCACGTACACGCCGGAGCAGATGCGCTCCCGCGTGGTCCAGCCCGGCGACCGCATCTACAGCCAGCACGCGCTCCTATGCAACGCCCTGCCCGGCGGCCGCGCTGAACTAAGCCTGGTGATCGGCTACGGAATGTCCGAGGACAGGCGCCAGGTCCCGCCGATCCATGAGCCGCACAGCTTCAACCTTGCGTGGCTGCGGGCGGTGCCGGGCGAGGGCGTGCTTCGGCACCGCCATGACAGGCCGCAGGTAGTGCTCGTTAAGTCCGGTCGCTGGGCGCTGACGCTGAACGGGGATGCGAGCACGACGCTGGAACTGGGCCCATCCGATTCCTTCTCCGTTCCGGCCAACAGTTGGCGGGAGTTCCGTTGCCTGGAGGGCGGCGAAGCAGCAGCGACGCCGGGTACCGGTGAGCTCCTGGTGATCAACCCGGGCGACGACCGCGTGCGCCTTGAATGGGCACCAGAGGTGGCAGCCGCGGCCCACGACGCCGGTTGGGTCATCGACCCCAACGGCTACGTTGCCCCTACGGCCGTCATGGAAGGCGCAGCCGAGGACGACTGATGAGGGACGGGGCAGGAGGCCGCCGCAGAATGCGGCGGCCTCCCGCTTTTAACCGTTGCCCACTTCGGCCCTTACGCCAGATCAACGCGAGGAAAGCCATGCAACGTCCAGTCACTCTCCGCCGCGTAAACAGCCGGGAGGAGGCGTGCGCCGCTAGCCGCCGGGATCAGTCAATGGCACCGGTTCCGGCCGTTCGCACCGGCTGGCACTTTGACGACTGCCCAGGGCCGAAGATTCGAGCACGGATTCCATCACCTCCAGCACGTGGAAGGCCAGCTGCCCGCCCGCCCGCGGTTCGGAGCCGGAAGTGGTGACGGCGATGCCACAGCCGATCACGCGGCCCGCCAAGGGCGAAACCCTCGAGTCCAGCCATATGGAACTCGCCACCCGGCTTGTGGTCAGGGATTCAACGGCGCCTCCCGCCGGGTGAGTTTGGCATCTAGCCGTCTCTCGGCGGTGCCCCTCACTGGTCTCCTGCCATGTCCGTGCCGGGTGGTTGTCAGTACACTGGGACGCATGACCGAGCAGGAACCGGCCAGGCAACTGGCCGATCCGGACGCCATCGACACGTCATTGCGCACCCCGGCACAGCGGTCCCGCACGTTCGCAGGGATCCTGGTGAACACTGCCCTCGCCAACATCACCACCAGCTACCTGTGGTTCGCCCTGACTTTTTGGGTGTACCTGGAGACGCGCAACGTGATCGCCACTGGGGTCATCGGAGGCGCCTACATGCTGCTGATCGCTGTTTCCAGCATCAGCTTCGGCACGTTCGTGGACCGCTACCGCAAACTGGCCGTGATGCGCTTCGCCGCCGGCTACACCCTGGTGATGTTCGTGCTCTCCGGGGTGATGTTCCTGCTGACACCAGCCCGCTCGATGCTGGACCTGACGCAGCCGTGGTTCTGGATCTTCGCCGTGATCATCCTGACCGGTGCGGTGGTGGAAAACATGCGCAACATCGCCCTGTCCACCACGGTCACCATTCTCATCGAGCCGGATCGGCGGGCCAATGCCAACGGGCTGGTGGGCATGGTGCAGGGACTTATGCTCATTGTCACCTCCGTGCTCTCCGGGCTTTCGGTCGGGCTGCTGGGGATGGGCTGGACGGTCGTGGTGGCCCTCGTGCTCACGGCGCTGGCATTCGCGCACTTGCTCATGCTGCGCATGCCCGAGGAAGTGCGGCCGGCAGCCACGGATGCGCACGGCGGTTTTGACCTGCGCGGCTCCCTCGCCGCCGTATTGGCGGTCTCCGGTCTGTTCGCGCTGATCCTGTTCTCCACGTTCAACAACTTCATCGGCGGCGTCTACATGGCGTTGATGGATCCCTACGGCCTGGAGATGTTCTCCGTGGAGCTGTGGGGCACGTTCTTTGCTGTGGCCTCCACTGGGTTCCTCATCGGCGGAGCGCTGATCGGCAAGTTTGGACTCGGGGCCAACCCCTTGCGCACCATGCTCATCGCCGTGATCGTCATGGGTGTCCTCGGCGCCGTCTTCACGCTGCGGGAGTGGGCGTGGCTCTACATTGCGGGCATTTGGCTATACCTGGTCCTGATACCTTTCGTGGAGGCCGCGGAGCAGACCGTCATCCAGCAGGTGGTGCCTCTGCAGCGGCAAGGCCGGGTGTTCGGATTCGCCATGGCCTTTGAGTCCGCCGCGGCGCCAATCACCGCGTTCCTCATCGCCCCGATCGCCCAGGTCTGGATTATCCCGTACGCCCGGTCCGCTGAGGGCGCCGCCGAGTTGGCCCCGCTGCTGGGCGAGGGCACCTCCCGTGGCATCGCCCTAGTGTTCCTGGTAGCTGGGATCATCATGATCGCGGCCGCGCTGCTGGCCTTCCTGACCCCCGTTTACCGCCGGGTCTCGGCGTCCTATGTGCAGGCTGCTGCTGAGGAACCGGGGATAGCGGAGAGCAGGACGCCGGAAATCTGACGGAAACCTAACCGGCCTACGCTAATCAGGAAATCCGCCACGGAGGCGATGCGTCGGAGAAGCTGGCTTGCATGATCCTCCGGGTCTATAAACGTAGGACCGTGCCCGGCACCAGAAGGGAACCTGATGCATCTGATGCCCCGTGAGCAGGAAAAGCTCATGATCGTGGTGGCCGCCGATCTTGCCCGGCGGCGGCAGGCCCGAGGACTTAAGCTCAACTACCCCGAAGCCGTTGCCATCATCAGTTACGAACTCATCGAAGGCGCCCGTGATGGCCGCACCGTGGCGGACCTGATGAGCTACGGCACCACAATCATCACCCGGGAAGACGTGATGGAAGGCGTCCCGGAAATGATCCACGACGTCCAGATCGAAGCCACGTTCCCTGACGGCACCAAGCTCGTCACCGTCCACGATCCGATCCGATAAGGCAGGCGGCCATGATTCCAGGCGAATACATCCTTCGGTCCGAACCGGTAACGGTGAACGCCGGACGGGAGGCGATCGACGTCGTCGTCACCAACACCGGTGACCGGCCCGTGCAGGTGGGCTCGCACTTCCATTTTGCCGAAGCGAACGCTGCGCTCACCTTCGACAGGCAGGCTGCCTATGGGCGCAGGCTGGACATCCCCGCCGGGACGGCCGCACGCTTCGAACCGGGGGACAGCAGGACCGTGCGGTTGATTGAACTCGCAGGCAGCCGCCAGGTCTACGGCCTGAGCAACGCGGTCAACGGTCCGCTGGTAGCTCCGGAAGCAGGTTCCAAATGAGCTTCGACCTTCCCCGCCGGCAGTACGCGGACCTGTACGGCCCGACGACGGGCGACGCCATCCGGCTGGCGGACACCGAATTGTTCCTTGAAATCGAGAAGGACCTTACGGTCTACGGCGAGGAAGTGGTGTTCGGCGGCGGCAAAGTGATCCGCGACGGCATGGGCCAGAACGGCCAAGTGGTGCGGAGTGAAGACGTTCCGGACACTGTCATCACCAACGCCGTCATCCTCGACTACACGGGCATCTACAAGGCTGACGTTGCGCTTCGGGACGGCCATATCTTTAAGATCGGCAAGGCAGGCAACCCCCAGATCACCGACGGAGTGGACATCGTCATCGGCCCCAGCACCGAAATCATCGCCGGGGAACGAAAAATCCTCACCGCCGGCGGCATCGACACCCACATCCACTTCATCTCCCCGGACCAGGTCCCCACCGCCCTCACCAGCGGCGTTACCACCATGGTGGGTGGTGGCACTGGCCCGGCCGAAGGCACCAAAGCCACCACCGTCACCCCCGGCAAATGGCACATCCAGCGCATGCTGCAGGCGGCAGAGGGGCTGCCCGTCAACATCGGCTTGCTCGGAAAGGGCCATGCGTCCGCCGTCGAACCCCTCGCCGAGCAGATCCGCGCCGGTGCCATCGGGCTCAAGGTCCACGAAGACTGGGGCTCCACCACCTCCTCGATCGACAACTCGCTCAAGGTGGCCGACGAATACGACGTCCAGGTGGCCATCCACACCGACACGCTCAACGAGTGCGGCTTCGTGGAGGACACCATCCGCGCCATCGACGGCCGCGTCATCCACACCTTCCACACGGAAGGCGCCGGTGGCGGGCACGCGCCGGACATCATCCGGATCGCCGGGCTGCCCAACGTCCTGCCGGCGTCCACCAACCCGACGCTGCCGTACACACGGAACACCATCGAAGAGCACCTGGACATGCTCATGGTCTGCCACCACCTCAACCCGGACATCCCCGAGGACGTGGCCTTCGCCGATTCCCGCATCCGCGCCGAAACCATCGCTGCCGAGGACGTCCTGCAGGACCTGGGCATCTTCTCCATCACGTCTTCCGACTCCCAGGCCATGGGCCGCGTGGGGGAGGTAATTACCCGCACCTGGCAGGTGGCGGACAAGATGAAGAAGCAGCGCGGCGTTTTGAAGGATCCCGACGGCGGCACGCACGGCACTGCGGGCAGCGACAACTTCCGGCTCAAGCGCTACGTGGCGAAATACACCATCAATGCTGCCATCGCCCAAGGCATGGCCGAGTCCATCGGATCGGTGGAGGAGGGCAAGTTCGCGGACCTGGTGCTCTGGGACCCGGCCTTCTTCGGCGTCAAACCCGAACTCGTGCTCAAAGGCGGCCAGATCGCCTACGCGCTCATGGGCGACGCCAACGCCTCCATCCCCACTCCGCAGCCACGGACCATGCGCCCCATGTTCGCCGCGTTCGGCAAAGCGGTGCAGCAGTCCTCCATCACGTTCCTGTCGCAGGCAGCCATCGACGCCGGGGTACCCGAAGAACTGGGCCTGCAGAAAGTCATCCGGCCCGTCTCCGGCATCCGCTCCCTGACCAAGGCCGACCTCAAGTACAACGGCGCCACGCCCGACATCCAGGTGGACCCTGAGACTTACCAAGTGACCGTCGACGGCGAGGACGTCACCTGCGAGCCCTCCGACGTCCTGCCCATGGCCCAGCGCTACTTCCTTTTCTAACTTCCCCACCACCGGAGCCCTACGTGATCATCGAAAAAGTCCTCGGCAACCTCCACGAGCTGCCCACCGCGGACCTGGCCGCCTACATTGGGCTGCACCGCGAGAAAGTAGTGCTGCCCAGCGCCCAGCTGGTCAAGCGCATCCAGCGCGTTACTACCGACCACGGCAAGGAAATCGGCATCCGGCTGCCCTCCGGCTCCGGTGACCTTCGCGACGGCGACATCCTCCACGTTGCCGAAACGAACATGATCGTAGTGTCGGTGCTCCCCACCGACGTGCTCGTGGTGAGCCCGCGGACCATCCACGAAATGGGCGTCGTGGCACACTCCCTGGGCAACCGTCACCTCCAGGCCCAGTTCTTTGACTCGACCTCCGAGTACGGGGCCGACGTCATGGTTTGCGCCTACGACCACACCGTCGAGGACTACCTTCGCCACGTCGGCGTGCCCTTTACCCGCCAGGAGCGCGTCATGCCTGTGCCTTTTCGCCATGCTGAGCACTCGCACTAGCATCGCCGCAGACGCGGCAGGTTCGATCGCCTCGGGGGCTTCGACGGGAGATAGGGGCCGTGCCCGCTTCGCGGTGCCCACCACGCCGCGGCCCCTATCTCCCGTCTCCGCCGATCCGAAAGGTCACCTCTCGTCGAGGTGCTTGCCATGAGTTACCAGCTTGGGCTGCAGCAGCTTACTGACTCTGCCCTTCCTACTGGGGCCTTCGCACACTCTCTTGGGTTTGAGACTTACGTCGACGCTGGGGTCATTTTTGATGAGGGGTCTTTTGGCGTGTGGCTCCGTGCGTTTATCGGGCAGCAGTTGACGTACTCCGATGGCTTGGCCATCCGGTTCGTCTTCGAGGATGTTCCGCTTGAGGAGTTGGATGAGCTCTTGTCTGCTTCTTTACTGCCTCGGCAGGTTCGGGAGGCGAGCTTGAAGATGGGTGGGCGGTTGTTGGAGATCGGGGCTGAGGTGTTCCCGTCCCCTTCACTCGCGCTGTACCGGGACCTGGTGACCACTGGCCGGGCCGCCGGGCATCAGCCGCTGGCGTTCGCCGTCGTCGCACGCTCCCTGGGGGTGCCGCTCGGGGAGGCGCTCAGCGCTTACCTTTTCGCCGCCGTCACATCACTGACTCAAAACGCCGTCCGGGCCATCCCGCTGGGGCAGAACGCCGGCCAGCGGCTGCTGCGGACAGCGGCCAACGACGTCGCTGCCGCCGTCGAACGCGTCGCCCTCCTGACGCCGGACGACTTCGGGGCCCTCAGCCCCGGACTGGAAATTTCGCAGATGCGGCACGAGCGGCAACGCGCCCGAATGTTCATGAGCTAGCAGGAGGACACAATGACTGAACCCATCAAAATCGGCATCGGCGGCCCGGTGGGAGCCGGCAAAACCCAGCTCGTGGAGCGGCTCACCCGGCATATGAGCCGCGAAATTTCCATGGCCGCCATCACCAACGACATCTACACCATCGAGGATGCCAAAATCCTGGCGGCCAACGGCATCCTGCCCGAGGACCGGATCATCGGCGTCGAAACCGGCGGCTGCCCGCATACCGCCATCCGCGAAGACACCTCCATGAACACCGCCGCCATCGAGGAACTCAAAGCCCGCCACCCCGACCTGCAGGTCATCTTCGTCGAATCCGGCGGCGACAACCTCTCGGCCACCTTCAGCCCCGAACTGGTGGACTTCTCGATCTACATCATCGACGTGGCCCAAGGCGAAAAGATCCCCCGCAAAGCCGGCCAAGGCATGATCAAGTCCGATCTCTTCATCATCAACAAAACCGACCTCGCCCCCCACGTGGGAGCGGACCTCTCCGTCATGGAGAGGGACTCCAAGGAATTCCGCGGTAACAAGCCGTTCTGCTTCACCAACCTGAAAACCGACGAAGGGCTCGACGCCGTCATCGAATGGGTGCGGCGCGATGTCCTGATGCTCGACCTCGCAACATGAGCACGACGGCGGCAGCTCAGGTAGTCACCTCGCCGGCCGGGCTGGGTCCGGCGGCTTCGCCGGATTTGGGGCCGTGCCCGCTTCGCGGTGCCCACCACGCCGCGGCCCCCAAACCCGGCCTCGCCACCTCAGCGCTAAAGTCGCCGATGGGTGCGCTTGAACTGCAAGTCACCGTCCGGCAGGGGCGGTCGGTGGCCTCGCACCAGTTTCATCAAGGCGCCTTGAGAGTCTTGAGGCCGCATTACCTTGATGAGTCTGGGCAGGTTTGCTACGTCGTGGTGAATCCTGGCGGGGCTTATCTTGGGGCTGATTTGTTCCTCATCGACGTTGAAGTGGGGGATGGGGCTGATTTGTTGTTGACTACGCAGTCGGCGACGAAGATTTATCGGACTCCGGGGTCTTTTGCTGAGCAGCGGATGACCCTGCGGCTGGGGGAGGGGGCCCGGCTGGAGCTGATGCCTGACCAGCTGATCGCCTACCGGGAGGCCAGCTACCGGCAGAACACGCACATCACGGTGCGGCCGTCGTCGAGCCTGGTGATGGCTGAGGTGATCACGCCTGGCTGGTCGCCGGACGGGGCGTCCTTCCGCTACGAGGAGCTGCGGCTGCGTAATGAAATCCGCGTGGAAACCGGGGATCGCGGGCAGCTGCTGGCCCTCGACAACCTCCTGATCCGGCCACCCGCCGGTGACGTCACGGGGCTGGGCTTTATGGAGGGCTTCAGCCATCTCGGCTCGCTGGTGGTGGTGGACCCGCGTGTTGACCAGACGCTCGCCGATGAGCTCCACGCTGTCACCGCGGAGCACCAGGCGCACACCGGCATCTCCCTGACCCGCTCTTTGGCCGGGACCACCGGACTGGTGCTGCGCTCACTCTCGAACAGCACGGAGGAGCTCAACGGCCTGCTCGGCGCCTGCACGGCGCTGCTACGGCAACGCTGGTATGGGCAGGCGCCCCTGAACCTGAGGAAGTACTGATGACCGCCCTGACCCAGTTCGCCGTCATTTACCGCGAGCGCGACACCCTGCCGCTGCGGACCCGGCTGTTGTTCACCTTTGGTGCGGTGGCCGCCCTGCACATTGCCGCCGTCGTACTTCTGTTCAGCGGGACAGCGGGAGGGGGCCAGCCGCTTGCCCTGGGCCTGGTGCTGACCGCGTACCTGGCGGGCGTCAAGCACAGTTACGACTGGGACCACCTAGCTGCGATCGACAACTCCACCCGCAAGTTCGTGGCGCAGCGTCAGGACCCGGTCAGTGTGGGCTTCGCGTTCAGCCTGGGCCACAGCTCGGTGGTGATCCTGGCCGGCGTCCTGGTGGTGGCCGGCGCCACCATGGTGGGGCAGTTCATGGAGGAAGGTTCCGCCGGCAACCTGGTGCTGGGCCTGATCGGCAGCGGGGTGTCCGGCCTGTTCCTGCTCGCGATGGGGATCTTCAACGGCTCCGCATTCGTCCGGGCGGCCCGGGCCTACCGGGGCGCACGGGCCGGGGGCGGTATCGCCGTCGAGGACCTGGAAGCGAAGGGCCTGGTTGCGCGACTCCTGGCCAGGCCGCTGTCCCGCGTGCGCCGGCCGCGGAACATCTACGTGATCGGATTCCTGTTTGGGCTTGGCTTTGACACCGCCACCACCATCGGCCTGCTGGTGATGACGACGGCGGCCTCGCTGGCCGGCGTTTCTCCGCTCGCCCTGATCGCCCTGCCCGTCGCATTCACCGCCGCCATGACGCTCTGCGATTCGCTCAATGGCGTGGCGATGATGCGGATGTACCGCGCGGCCCTGGACGACCCGCAGCGGAAGCTCGGCTTCAATGCTGCGGTGACCGGCATCTCCGCGCTCTCTGCACTCTTTGTCGCAGTCATCACGCTGGGAGGCTTCGTCAACGCAGCGTTCGGGCTGGAAGATCCGCTGACCAGCTGGCTGGGCGCCATCGACCTCGGTGACGCCGGGCTCCTGCTGGTTGCCCTGCTCCTGGTGGTGTGGGGAGCGGCGTCCCTCCCTCGGCGGGGCAGCACTGCAGGGCGGACTGGGTAACGTAGGCGGCATGGATCTTGATGCCGGTCAGATGGACGAGTTACTGGGCGAACTGCGGCGCTCGCATCCCCGGCTTGCCATTGCCACCGTTCTCCGGGGGGAGACCACCACTACGGTCACCGGAGTCCAGCCTGAGGCGGACTTCGAAATTGGCTCCATTTCCAAGGCGATCACCGGGCTCCTGTACACGGATGCTTGTGGCCGCGGCGAAGTTCTGCCATCCAGTACATTGGCGGAGTTGCTGTCCCTGGGCGACTGCCCGGCCGGGCAACTCACCCTCGCATCCATCAGTACGCATTCATCAGGCTTGCCCCGGCTGCCCCGCTACGCCGATATGTGGAAGCGTTCGTACGCCCTCTCGCGGCACGGCCGTAACCCCTACGGCGAAGACTTGGCGGAGTTGCTGGCCCAGGCGCGCACGGTTCGGCTGAAATCGCTCCGCCCGCGGTACTCAAACCTCGGATTTGAACTGCTCGGCCACGCCGTGGCCGCCGGGGCAGGGCTGACCTTCAAGGAGTTGGTTGCCGAACGCCTGAGCACTCCGCTGGGACTCACTGCCACGTATGTGCCCGCGACGGAAAGCGAGCTGGGTCCCCAGGCCCTCACCGGTACCAACCGGAAGGGCCGCCGCCAGGATCCCTGGTTGGGCGAAGCGCTCGGCCCGGCCGGTGGCATCCGCTCCACCATCACGGACATGGCTGCCCTCGCGCGGGCCCTGCTGGATGGATCCGCACCTGGCCTCGCGGCCCTGGATCCTGTGGCCACCTTTGCAGGGCCGGCGGCACGCATTGGTGCTGCCTGGATGACACTGGAAGCCAAAGGCAGGACGGTGACGTGGCATAACGGGGGCACCGGCGGTTTCAGCTCCTGGATCGGCCTGGATCGCGAAGCCGGCTCCGCAGTTGTGCTGCTCTCGGCCACCACCGGCTCGCTGGACCGCCACGGCTTCAGAATCCTGGCGCAACTCACGCAGCCGTAAGAACTCAGGGGCTGTGTGGTGCCCGGCAGGTTCCTAGACTGGGGGCATGATCACAGTCAGCGGCACCGTGGAAACCCGAGGCACAGCCACCGCATCCCGGAAGGCCGGATCATGTCCAACCGCAATCCAGAGGTAGACACCTGGCTGGCGAACTATGCCAACCCCCAACGCGATCTGGTGGCCAGGGTCCGTGAGTTCATCATGGACCTGTCGCCTGAGCTGAGCGAAGCCGTGAAGTGGCAGGCGCCGACCTTTATGTACAAGGGCAACATTGCTTCGTTTTTCCCCAAGGCGAGGAAGAACGTCACGCTGATGTTCCACCAGGGCGCAACCATCAATGACCCGCTGGGGCTTCTGGAAGGTGAAGGGGAAACCTCCCGCGTGGCCCGCTTCCTTGATGCGGCCGACTTCGAAGCCAAGAAGCCGGCGCTGGAAGCTGTCATCGAGGGCTGGATCCGGGACCATTCCTAGGTCCCGGACGCGGCGCCTGCGGACCGCTGGTGAAAAGGCACAGCTGGTGAAAAGGCACTGACGATGACGGCGGCACGGGCATCCGCTTAGGCGGCTTGCCGGTTCTGGGCCTTCCGCGACCGTGGCTGGGCGCCGCGCTTTGCCGGCACGGCGCGGGGCCTGCGCCGGGGCTCCGCGGCGACGTGGCCGCCGTCGGGAACCCTGCTGTCAGCGTGCAGGCTTGAGCCGTGTTCGATGACGGCACCGGCTCCGATGCGCGAGTGGCTGCCGATGTGGACACGGTTGCCGATGACCGTTCCATGGCCCACATGCACGGCGTCCCCGATGACGGTACGTTCGCCCACCTGTGCCTGGCGGTCGATCCAGCTGCCGTGGCCCACCCGGGAGCCTGACCCGATCCGGGCTCCTGGCTCGACATAGGTCATGGACCCCAGGCGCGCACTTTCGGCGACGTACGCCCCTGGGCCAACAAAGCCCCCTCCGTTGGCGTGCCGCCGGTACCGGATGACCCTCCCGGCGTCGTCCTCAACTGATTCAATCTGCCTGCTCATGCCGTCCTTCTCCAAGGCTCGGGGACATTCTCCCGTGCATAGAGTTAACGGTGGGGAAACCCGGTGGATTCCCGCCGAAGTAGAACTCAAGCTGCCAGCGCTGGGTGGCCTGCGCCGTCCGGTTCGTGGGGGCCGACCCTGGCGGGTACACGCGCATGGCCCGCTTTCCGTCCACGAAGTCCGTGGACACCACGCCGCGGGCGAGCAGCGCGTCCAGGGGAAAGGCGAAATGCCCGAAACCGTCTTCGCTGCTGACACCGACCACAAACAGGTCAACTCCGTCGGAGGCGTCGAAAGGCCGGATGGGACCGCCGCCGTCGGGGGCCGTCCGCTGCCAGAGCGTGACAAACTGGCCTGCCTTCTTCGGGGTTGTCCTGGCAGCACGGAAGGCCGCCAGGAGTCCGTCGACGTGGAACGTGTGCGCCTCATAGTCGCGGCCTTCGATGTCAGCCTCTGGCTCCGAGACGGCAAATCCAAGGGTTCGATAGTGGGAAATGATGGCCAGCAGATGCGGAGACAGAGGCATCCCCGGAGCATACCTTTAGTGTGTCGATGCAGGTGAAAGGCTTGTGGGGTCTGGCAGGACCATGCCGTCAGCTATTCCGCACTACAGGCGCCGGGAGTAAGCTTCAATGACCGGAGGCGGTAGCCGGCCTGCAGCGTTGAGGCTGGCTTGGCTTGCATTGTGTTCAGGGGGGACATTGGTAGCCGCAAAGGTCTCAAACAACGAAGTTTTCACTGATGTTGCTCTGCACCTCCAGGACCTGGTTCTGGGAAATCCGTGCGTGGAGCAGGTGCTGGGGGACTTGGCCGCGTATGCGGCCGGCCGGCTCAGCATTCGGGGCGAGGAAGTATCCTGCGGGATTTGGCTGGTGCGGAGCAGGAAATCCAGCACTGCTGCCGGCAGCGATCCGCCCGCGCGCCACATGGTGCGGGCGGAGGGCAGCTGCGGGCAGGGTCCGGGAGTCTCGGCCAGCGACCACAAGGAAGCAGTACACGTTTCGGACCTGCGGCTGGAGGAGCGCTGGCCCCAGTACACCCGGGCGGTGGCAGGGCAGGGCATCCTGTCCGCCCTGTCCGTGCCCCTGACGCTGGAGAGTCCCAGCCGGGGTGTGCTGAATCTCTACAGCCGCCTGCCCAAGGCGTTCGACGGACCATGTATCGACAGGGCTGAAGCCTTCGCCGAACAGGCGTCGAAGGGCCTGAGGCTGGTGCTGAGGCTTGCGCGGCTGCAGGACACCCGTGACGAGCTGAAGGCCGCGATGGAGTCCAGGACGGTCATCGATCTTGCCACTGGAGCCATCATGGCCAAGCACAAATGCAGCCAACACGCAGCATTCAAGGTCCTCCTGCGAGCCTCGAACACCCGCAACATCAAGCTCCACGATGTGGCATCCCAGGTGGTAGCGACGCTCTCAGGAAACCCCGGAGCCGTCACCCATTTCAACGAATAGCTGCGTTCCCTGCACCAGCCCAACGGGTGCGCGGGACATCGGTGCCCGTCGGAGACGGTCCGGCGCAGTTGCCGCGATGCTGTTCCTGCCGGTTGCTGCGGTGATCTTCGTGAGCCGCCCGCCGGATCCCTTCACTGTGCTGCGTGCCGTCGCAGTGGTGCGGGATTGGGCTCATTGTCATAGCCAACGCCGGCGCGCTCCTGTTCCGCGGCGGCAGCTCATCCAGCCGCTTCGACTAGTTCCAGCCGGTGAAAACACAGAACCCTGAACAGATGGTCCGCGTCTACTGTTTCCCGTATTTCCGGTGGACCGCCTGCTTGCTCACGCCCAGGCACAGCGCGATTGCTTCCCAGGACAGTCCTGCCTGCCGAGCCTTGCGGACCAGGGATGCCTCGGTCCTTCCCACTTCCTTCTGCAGTTCGGCGACCGCGTACAGCGCTTCCGCAGGACCTTTTCCGTCCATTGACGCAACGAGTGTCTTCATTCGCTCCACCTCCATTCGTCAACTTTAGTTGACGAATGGAGGCACGTCAACATATGTTGACGTGCCGTTTGGGGCTTATCGGCTCTGGGCTACGAGATTCTCAGGGCCGCCCGGCACGGGCGCGGCCAGGTCGGACTCCGGAAGGTCCGCGGCCAGCTCGGCGGCTGTGGGCGGATTCGCGCCCGGTCGGCGCACAGTGATGGCTGCCGCCTTCGAGGCCGTCTGCCCGATGGCGGTCAGGACGTCCCGTCCCAGGCCCTCGGTCCGGCGGAAGAGGAGCCCGTAGATCAGCGCCGCCATGTATGAGTCACCGGCGCCGATGGTGTCAGCCACTTTGGACCGGATGGCGGGGATGAAAAGCTGGGTGGCAGGGGTCGCCAACAGGGACCCTTCCCCGCCGCGGGTCACCACCGCCAGCCCGGCACCCAACGTGAGGATCCGTCCGGCGGCGGCCTCGAGGCTGACTCCCGGGTAAAGCCAGGCGGCGTCCTCGTCGCTGAGCTTGACCACGTCTGTCAGGGGAACCAGGTCTTCGAAGATGTTCCGGGCTTCTGCCTGGCTGCCGAGCAGGGCGGGCCGGATGTTTGGATCGTAGGTGACCAGGCACTCACGGTGTGACTGTTCCAGGAGTGCCCGCACCGCCGACGCGCCCGGTGCCAGGAACGTGGCGATGGATCCGGTGTGGAGCACTTTGGGCAGGTGGGCGGGGGCAATGCGCGGCAGGTCCCAGCTGATGTCGAAGTCGTACTCGGCTGAGCCGTCCGCGGCAATGGTTGCCGTGGCGGACCCCGTGCGCGTGGCGTTGTATGAGCCCCGGAGGAGTTCGACGCCGGCGCGCTGCAGGTGCGCCGCGATCGCCTCGCCGCGGGCATCCTGGCCCAGTGACGTCAGCAAGGCCGTGGAAACTCCGAGGCGCCCCAGGCCATAGGCCACGTTCATCGGCGAGCCGCCCGGATGTTCGATGGGGCCAGTGGGGGAGGCGACTACGTCAACGAGTGCTTCGCCGATGACAATGACGTCAGGGGCCGCCGCGGGGGGAGTTGCTGACGTGGGGCTGGGGGAGGTGCTGTGCACGGGGAGCCTTTCATGGGGCCGTCCGCGGGCCTGGTGCAGGCCCGCGGACGGAGGTGGAGATCCATCGGGTTGGGGATGGGATGGGGTGATGAAGGGATTAGTGCTGGATCACGCGGTGGCCGCACCGGTCATGATGGCCACCGCATCGGTCATGGTGTGGGACTGCGGGGTGATGGTGGCTGCGCATTTGCCCAGCCGCTGGATGTGGATCCGGTCCGCCACGTCGAACACGTGCGGCATGTTGTGGCTGATCAGGATGACGGGCAGCCCCCGGTCCCGGAGGTCCCTGACCAGTTGCAGGACCTGGTTGGACTCCCGGACGCCGAGCGCCGCCGTCGGCTCGTCCAGCACAACCACCTTGGACCCGAACGCTGCGGCCCGTGCCACCGCCACGGCCTGGCGCTGGCCGCCGGAGAGGTTCTCCACGGGTACCGTGACGTCCTGCAGCGTGGAGATGCCCAGCCGGGTCAGCTCCTCCTTCGCCTTGCGGCGCATGCCCTTGGTGTCCAGGACGCGGAAGATGCTGCCGAGCGGACCAGCCACGCGTTCCTCCCGGCCCAGGAACAGGTTGGAGGCAACATCGAGCGCCGGTGAGACGGCGAGGTTCTGGTAGACGGTTTCGATCCCGTGGGCGCGGGCGTCCTGCGGGCGCTTAAAGTGGACCGGCTGGCCGGACACCATCAGCTCTCCCGAATCGGGAATCTCGGCCCCGGTGAGGCATTTGATCAGGGTGGACTTGCCGGCGCCGTTATCGCCGATGATCGCCAGGACCTCGCCCGGGTAGAGGTCCAGGCTGACGCCGTCGAGGCCTACCACCCGGCCGAAGGTCTTGACGAGGTTCCTGGCCTGCAGGATGGGCTGGCGGACCTCGGTGCCGGCGGATTCCAGCTGGGACGCGGTCATGACTTCACCTTTCGGATCCACTGGTCGATGGACACAGCGAGGATGATAAGAACGCCCACGGCGAGGGTCTGGTACAGCACGTCCAGGCCCGCAAGGGAGAGTCCGTTGCGGAAGACGCCGACGATCAGCGCGCCCAGGAGGGTTCCCCACACCGAACCGCGCCCGCCGAAGAGGCTGGTTCCACCGATCACGACGGCGGTGATGGAGTCGAGGTTCAGGTCGACGCCGGCGTTGGGGCTGGCTGCGTTGGTGCGGCCGATCTGGATCCAGGCGCCGATGGCCAGCACTGCCCCGGCGGCAAGGTAAACGCTCATGAGGACTTTGTTCACCGCGATGCCGGCCAGGCGGGCGGCTTCTTTGTCATCGCCGACGGCGTAGACGTGCCGGCCCCAGGCGGTTTTGCCCAGGATGAACGCGATGGCGATGTAGAGAAGCAACATCACGACGACGCCGGTGGAGATCCGCACAGGGCCCACCGGGAAGGTGCTTCCTGTCCAGGTCAGCAGGTCCGGCATTGCAGAGCCGCGAACTGTCGCTCCGTTGGAGTAGAGCAGCGTCAGCGCGATGAAGATGTTGAGCGTGCCCAGGGTGACGATGAACGGGGGGAGGCGGAACCTGGTGACCAGGAACCCGTTCAGGGCGCCGGCTGCGAGTCCGACGACCAGGCCTGTGAGCAGCGCAACGGGTGCCGGCAGTCCGTTGTTGACAGCGAGTTGGGCCACGACCATGGAAGAGAGGATCATGACGGCTCCGACGGACAGGTCGATGCCGGCAGTGAGGATGATGAGCGTCTGGGCGATGGCGAGGGTGCCAACGACGGAGACCTGCTGGGTAATCAGGGACAGGTTCTCAACCCGCAGGAACCTGTCATTGAGCAGTCCGAACACAACGACGGCGATGAGCAGGACGAGGGCGGGGCTGACGGCGGGGTAGCGGTGCAGGATATTGCGTATCCGGCTGAGCGGCGTCCTCCGATCGAGGAATTCTTCTGCCAGGTCCGTCTGCTTCCCTGCGGCGGGCGGACCGGCGGTCTGTTGCTGGGTCACGGTTTCTCCTGAGATCGTTCTGCCCTCTTACTTGCCCCAGCAGATGTGGCTGGCCTCGGTCGTGGTGATGCTCTTGACGCCGTCTGCGGGCTTGTCCGTAACCAGCTCAACGCCGGTGTTGAAGAAGTCCAGGCCCTCGGAGTTGGCAGGCTTCTTGCCGGTCTTGGCCAGTTCGACGATGGCTTTGACGCCCATTTCGGCCATCTTGACCGGGTACTGCTGTGCGGTGGCGCCGATGACGCCGGACTTCACGTTGTCCACCCCGGCGCAGCCGCCGTCTACGGAGACAATCAGGACGTCCTTCTCCTTGCCGGCTGACTTCAGGGCTTCATATGCGCCCGCTGCGGCAGGCTCATTGATGGTGTAGACAACGTTGATGTTGGGGTTCTTGGACAGGAGGGTCTCCATGCCGGTACGGCCGCCGTCTTCGGCACCTTGGGATGCCTGGCTGCCAACGATCTCGTATTCGCCGCCCTTGCCGCCGGTGTACTTGCCGGTCTTGGCCTCGTCACCGTTCTTCTTGGCGTCCGCGGTGTCGATGCCGAGTCCGGTCAGGAAGCCCTGGTCGCGGTTGTAGTCAACGGAAACTACCTTGTCGTCGAACAGGTCCAGGAGGGCGATGGTGGCTTTCTTGCCGGCAAGCTGGGTTGCGGTCCACTTGCCGATCAGCTCTCCGGCAGCAAAGTTATCGGTGGCAAAGGTGATGTCCGCGGCGTCGGCGGGGTCCGGCGGGGTATCCAGGGCGATGACAAAGAGTCCGGCGTCCTTGGCCTTCTTCAGGGCGTCCACCACGGACGGGCCGTTGGGGGTGATCAGGATTCCCTTGTCGCCTTTGGAGATAGCGTTTTCGATGGCCTGGATCTGGGTGTCTTCGTCGCCGTCGGCCTTGCCGGCGGCGAGCTTCAGGTCAACGCCGTCTGCCTCCGCTGCCTTCTTCGCGCCTTCCTGCATGGAAACGAAGAACGGGTTGGACGTGGTCTTGACGATCAGCGACACGCCCACCTTTTCGCTGGAGTCGGTGCCAGAGGTGGCTGGGGAATTTCCGCCGCAGGCGGTGAGGCTCAGGGTGCCGAGGGTCAGGACCGCTCCCGCGGCAACCAGGCGGCGGGCGATGGTGCGCGGTGTCTTGGAAGTCAACATTGAATCTCCTGGGTTCGTGGCACATCCCGTGCCTGACAACGATGTCAGGCATCATGTAATCAGCGTCACACGGTAGAGTCAAGGTAAATTCGATGATGAAGGACGAAATCATGACAACGATGTCGAATCGTTATTCGGCAGACCCAGCCAAGAACCGGCCAACGATGCGCCATGTGGCCGCGCTGGCCGGAGTGGGCATCAAGACCGTCTCGCGGGTGATGAACGATGAGCCGGGAGTCTCCGAGGCCACCCGGCAGCGGGTTCTGGGCGCTTCGCAGCAGCTGAACTACCAGTTGGACTTGGCGGCGGGCAGCCTGCGGCGCGCCGGACGCCAGACACTCTCCATGGGGCTGCTACTGCCCAGCGTGGCCAACCCGTTCAGCAGCGAGATCCACCGCGCCATGGAAGACACGCTGGCGGCTCGTGGCATCGCCGTGTTCGCGGCCAGCCTGGACGATGACCCTGAGCGGGAGAAGTCGCTAGTGGCGGCCTTCCTCGGCCGGCGCGTCGATGGCCTTGTACTGACCCCCATTGCCCGCAGCCAGGCCTATGCCATCCCGGAACACTCCAGGGACCTGCCCTTGGTCTTCATTGACCGCGAGCCCGTAGGCATAGAGGCCGACGCCGTGGTGACGGACAACGCCGTCGGCGCGGCGCGGGCGGCTGCGCACCTTATGGCCCACGGCCACACGAAGCTGGCATACCTGGGCGACCGTCCGGACATTCAGACCGCCCGGGAACGCCGGCGTGGCTTCATCGAGGAACTGGGCCGGGCGGGGCTGCCCACCGCCGCTATGCCAGTTCGGGAAGGACTCCACAACGAGGAAACAGCCAGGCAGGCGGCTTTGGAGATCCTCACCGCCGAGAACCCTCCCACGGCGATCTTCTCCAGCCAGAACCTCGTGACGTTCGGCGTCATGCGCGCACTGAAGGAACTTGGCGCCAGCCGCAGCGTGGCATTGGTGGGCTTTGACGACTTCGCCCTGGCGGACATGATGGAGCCAGGCATCACCGTCATTGCGCAGCACCCGGAGCGGATCGGCAAGCTCGCCGCCCAGCGGTTGCTGGCACGCATCGACGGCGACGAGCAGCCGCCCCAGACCTATGTTGTACCGTCCGAACTCATCCAGCGCGGCTCCGGCGAACTCCCGCCGCCCGCCGGCTGAACCGACCAGGCCCAATCATCAGCAGATCCAGAGAATCCAGAAATCCAGAGGGGACAACCATGACAAAGACGCTCTACGCCGAATTCACCGTCAAGCCCGGCAGCGAAGACCGGGTGGCGGAGATGATGCGCCAGTTGACTGCGGAAGTACGGCGGGAACCGGGGAACCAGCTGTTCCTGCCGTATACCCGGGAAACAAATCCGCGTGAGTACTTCGTGTTCGAGGTCTACGAGGACGACGCCGCCTTCCAGGAACACATCAGCGCAGATTACGGCGCCCGGTTCAATGGCGAGCTCGCGGACTTGATCGAAGAGGACGGCTCCGTACTGACTTGGCTCCAGCCGGTCCACTGACCACCCGCGCCACTTATTTCCCGCGCTATAGACGCCAAAACCCGGGCTTGTCCGCAACTCCGAACCGTTATGGCAAGGAACTGCGAACAAGCCCGGGACTGGAGAGCCGGGACGGCGCAGGCTACTGCTGGCGGTCCTTGACCGGCTTCGCCACAGTGCTGAACATCGACTGCGCCAGCGGTGTCACGGTGACCGATTTCAATTGCGCCGTGCCGCCGTCGGCAAAGAGCGCCACTTGGTTGGCGCCTGCCGCAGGGAACACCTGGTCCGTGATGGTCCGCTGCCCGCCCTGGGTGAAGACCTCCACCGAAGACCTGTCGAGGTACACCCGGAGGGTCACGGTGCCGTCAGCGTCCAGGGTTACGGGCGCAGAGTCCACCGACGTGAACAGTGGGTGGAAGCCGGTGTCTCCCGAATTCTGCCGGTCCACGTACACCTCGCCGGTGGTCCGGTCGTAGCCGATCACCGTGGCGGCGTTGCCGTTCCCCAGCACGGTGATTCCGGCACGGGACGCTGTGCCCGGTGCGAGGGTAACGTCGATCCTCTGGACCTGGCCCCAGGCGGCCGCGGGAAGCGTAGTGGTGCCAGGCGTGATGTCCCGGGCCCGCTTCTCGGCGTAGCTTGGCTTGGAGGCAAGGTCATCCACCTGCTTGACGGCCTTCTGGGTGAGGCGTGGCCCGTCCGCAGTCTGGGTCAGCGCCACTTCCCTGGGCAGTGACATGGCACTGCGCCATGGTGACGTAGGGATGGCCTGCGCGTAATCCCAGTTGTTCATCCAGCCCAGCATGATGCGCTTGTCCTGGGGCATGTTGGCGAAGGAAACCGACGCGTAGTAGTCCCGGCCGTAGTCCAGCCAGTCGTACGTCTGGATCCGAGGGGTGGCTGCCTGCTCCGACGCCACGAACTCATCTGCCAGGATGTGGCCCCAGCCAAACCGGTTGTTGTCCACCACCCTGATGCTGGCCTGCCGGCCCTTGAATTCGGCGACGTTCCACGAGGCCCAGTCCAGGACCTCGCTGTTTGCGCCTGTGGCTGTCCGGACCACCTGGCCGTCCACCACCAGGTTTACGGTGGTCTCGTCGGACCGCGGCACTGCGGCCTGGTCCGTGAGCATCACGTGGTCCAACGTCAGGTGGCCCCAGCCGCCCGTGGCCTGGTCCACGACCCGCAGCTGGGCCTCCTGTCCGGCGAACTCCGCAACATCCCAGCCCTTCCAGTTCAGGGCGCCGGAATCATCCCCGGCCAGGCTGCGCACCACGTTGCCGCCCACCAGCAGCTGGACCTCCAATTGCTGGCCGGAGCCTGCGGCCCGGTGCCCGCCGCCCACCAGCATGCTCATGAAGTTCCGGGAGAGCGTGAACGACGGCGACGTCATGGTTCCCTGCCTGTCGTCACCGGGTGCGCCGCCAGTCTCAAACGTGTTGATCCGCTTGGCGCCTATAAAGAAGTCGCCGCCGGAGGTAGCGGGTTGGAAAGTCGGTGCCAGGTCGCCCGTGCCGGACCACCCGGCGTCGGCCATTGATGTTCCGTCCGGAACCTCGAAGCCGTCGAACAGCAGGTCGCCGGCCGGCGGGGTGTTGTCCAGCTTGTCCGAGACGCGGGGGTGTTGGCCGCCGCCCACGAGGAAATTCAGGTAATCGCTGGCGACGGTGAACTGAGGCGATTCGGCGGTGCCGAGGGGCCAGTCGCCGTCGTTGAAGGAGTTGATCAGCCCCGCCCCGGCAAAGCCGCTTACCGTGTTTTGTCCCGGCAGCGAGCCGGCCGCGGGTGCATCTCCGAACGGGCCGTTCTTCCAGTTGCCGGGCTCATTGGCTACCGTCCAGCCATCGTAGGTGCCGTTGTTGAACCCTGCCAGCGGAGTCCCGGCGGGCAGCGTGTCGCTGCCCTTGGTGGTCTCGGAAGTGAAGGTGGTGCCGTCGAAATTACCCACAAAGTACTGCCCGGCCGATCCGCCAGCCACGCCTCCGGGATTGATGTTGACCACCATGACCCATTTGATGTTGGAGGGGTCGCCGTCCACGGCCAGGGGGAAGAGGTCCGGGCATTCCCAGAGCCCGCCCGTGGCGTTCGCAGGCCCGAACTCGCTCAGGAGTGTCCAGTCCTTGAGGTTGCCGGATTTGTACAGCAGGACCTTGTGCTCCATGGCTTCGACGGCGGCCATTACCCAGTAGCCGCCGCCATCTGGCGTGCTGTACCAAAAGACCTTGGGATCGCGGAAGTTTGCCGAGTTGCGGTTCAGCACCGGGTTGGCGTCGTACTTGGTCCACGTCTGCCCGTCGTCAACGCTGTAGGCCAGCGACTGCGCCTGCAGGCCTGCATGGGGCGAGCCCGGCTTGTAGGCGCTGGTATAGACGGCCACCAGCGGCGGGTTCTCCGCGGTTCCGAACCCCGAGGTGTTGTCCTTATCCACCACGACGCTCCCGGAGAAGATGTCCTGCTGGTCATCGGTGGCGATGGCCAGCGGCTGTTCCTTCCAGTGCGTCAGGTCGGTGGAGGTGGCATGCCCCCAGGACATGTTGCCCCACGTATTTCCCGACGGGTTGTGCTGGTAGTACAGGTGGTAGACGCCCTTGTGGAAGACCATTCCGTTGGGATCGTTCATCCAGTTCTGTTGCGGTGTGTAGTGGTAAGCGGGCCTGTGCTGCTCGCCGCCGAGGGGCGTTTCTGAGCCCCAGGCCGGAACCGATCCGGCGAGTGCTGCGGCGAGGCTGAGGCCTGCCAGGGTAAGTGTCGAACAGGTACGGACCGTCCGGGATTTATTGATCTGCATGGATAGGGGCTGCCCTTCATCGCGCGTGCCTAGTTAATAGACAACGTTGTCAGTGTCAGGAACGGTAGGGGATGTCCACCAGACAAGTCAACGGTTCGAAGCGGCGTTGGAGCACTCGGCGGCAGCCCCTGCAATAATCGGAACCAACAGTTTTGCGCGGGGGCTGTTCGGCTCCCGTGTGGCAGGAATCAATGTAAGTTCGGGCCCATTACACCAGGCGAGGCGGACATCCATGAAGGCTCCAGACCAGCAGTACGCGCAATTCTCCGGAACGCCGGGTCCCCCCGGCGGCGGTGAGGCGGCTGGTCCCGGGCCGGTGGATCAGCACCTCTTGCAGCGGCTCGCGGACGCACACGGCGTAGGGACGTCGTTCCACGGCTGGGACGGACTGCCGCACAGCGTCGCGCCCGAGACCCTGATCAAGGTCCTGGCGGCGCTGGGGGTGCCGGCGCATTCAGACGAACTGATTGAGGCAGCACTGGCGGAGGCGGAATTGGCGCCATGGCGCCGGATGCTGCCGCCCGCCGTCGTGGTTCAACAGGGTGAAGCCGCGCAGGTTGCCGTCCACGTCCGGGACGGAGCCACTGCCCGCCTGCATGTGGAGTTGGAGACTGGAACGGGCGAGCCAGTGGACGCCGTCCAACAGGACATCTGGGTGCCTCCGCGGGAGGTGGACGGTGTGCCCACGGGGCGCGCAACGTTCGCAGTGCCGGAAGGGCTGCCGCTGGGCTGGCACACGCTGCATGCAGAGTCCGACGGCGTTACGGCCCAGGGTGCGCTGGTGGTGGTTCCGGCGCGGCTCACCACAGCCGAGCCCTTGCTTGAGCGGCGTGGCTGGGGCCTGGCGACTCAGCTGTATTCAGTGCGCTCCAAACGATCTTGGGGGATCGGCGACTTCGCGGATTTGGCCGATCTGGCCACGCTCAGCGGTGCTCGCGGAGCGGACTATGTGCTGGTCAATCCGTTGCATGCCGCAGAGCCGGTCCCGCCGGTCCAACCTTCGCCGTACTCTCCGTCCACGCGCCGGTTCTTCAATCCGCTCTACATCCGGGTGGAGGATATCCCCGAGCTTGCCTACCTGAAACCGCGAAAGCGCGCCACGGTGGACCGGCTTCAGGAGCAGGTCCACGGCTTGAACAGGGACGCTGAGCGGCTTGATCGAAACGCCGTGTACGCTGCCAAACTCCAGGCCCTGGAGCTGCTTTACCATGCCCGGCGCGCACCAGCGCGGCAGGCGGCGTTCGAGGAATTCTGCCGGATCTCCGGCCAGGGCCTGGACGACTTCGCGCTCTGGTCCGCCATCCGGGAGGACCTGGCGCCGGACGACCCCCTCTGGACCGACCCGGACTGCGCGCTGGGATCCCCGGAAGCCGAGGCACTGAGGGAAAAGCTGGCCGACCGGATCGGCTTCCATCGCTGGCTGCAATGGATCTGCGATGAACAGCTGGAGAACGCGCAACAGGCGGCACGCCGGGCCGGGATGCGGCTGGGCGTGGTCCACGACCTCGCCGTCGGCGTCGACCTGAGCAGCGCAGACGCCTGGACGCTGCGCGGTGTCCTGGCGCCCGGGATCAGCGTGGGTGCGCCGCCGGACATGTACAACCAGCTGGGGCAGGACTGGAACCAGCCGCCGTGGCATCCCGGACGGCTGGCGGAGGCCGGCTACGCACCCTTCCGGGACATGCTTACTACGGTGCTTCGGCACGCGGGCGGCATCCGTGTGGACCACGTGCTGGGCCTTTTCCGGCTGTGGTGGGTCCCGGCCGGCAACTCGCCGCGTGACGGCGCCTACGTCACGTACGACCACAACGCACTGATCGGCATCCTCGCCCTGGAAGCCCAGCGCGCCGGGGCCGTGGTGATCGGCGAGGACCTCGGGACGTTTGAGCCGTGGGTGCGTGACTACCTTGCCGCCCGCGGCATCCTTGGCACGTCCATCCTGTGGTTTGAGAACGACGGCGACTCCCCCCTGCCGCCGGAAAGGTACCGCACGCAGGCCCTCGCCAGCGTCAACACCCACGACCTGCCGCCCACTGCCGGCTATCTGGCTGGCCACCATGTGGCGCTGCGGAGCAGGCTGGGCCTGCTCGAACGCTCCGAGGCTGAGGAACTGGCCGACCACACGGCCACGCTGGAAAAGATGATGGGCCTGCTGCGTGAACGCGGACTGCTGCCGGAAGGTACTGAAAGGGCAGGGGGCGGCGCCGGCGAAGCGGGCAGCGGAGTGGGCGGCCACGGCTCCGAGGAGCGCACCATCGAGGCGCTGCACCGCCTGCTGGCCCAGTCGCCGTCGGTCCTGCTCGGCGTTGCCCTCGTGGACGCAGTAGGGGAGCGGCGCGTGCAGAACCAGCCCGGTACCACTGAAGCCCTGTACCCGAACTGGCAGGTCCCGCTGGGCGGTCCGGACGGAAAACCGGTGTTCATCGACGACCTTCCCGCCAACCCGCGGTTCAACGCCTTGCTGGCTGCTGTCTCGGAGGCCCTCTCATGACTGGTGGACCAGTCCTTGTAGTGGGTGGTACCGGCATGCTGGGGAGCCAGGTTGTCTCGGAGCTGCTCAAACGCGGCAAGCCGGTGCGGGCGCTGGTGCGTCCCGGATCGGACGCCTCCCGGCTCGAAGCCGCCGGAGTGGAGATCGCCCGGGGCGACATGCTGGACGCGTGGTCGTTGCTGCGGGCGATGGAGGGCGCCCACGCTGTGATCACCTCGGCCGCGGGCTACACCCGGCACCGCAAGGGCGACACCCCCAAAACCGACACCGTTGGCAACACCAACCTGGTGGAGGCCGCCAGCCGCACGGGCGTCCGGCGCTTCGTGCTCACCAGCATCCTCACTTGCGACCAGACCCCGCAGGTTCCACACTTCTGGCACAAGAAGCTGACGGAAGACCGGCTGGAGGCACTGGGTGTGCCGTTTGTGGCGCTCCGGCCCGGCGCGTTCCTGGACCAGGTCACGCGGTTCGGCGGCGACCCCTTCAGCAAGGGCCGGCTGAGGTGGATGGGGTCTCCCCAGGTCCCGCTGACCTTTGTGCTCACGTCCGATCTCGCCGGCTATCTTGCGGAGGCGGTCGACCTTCCGGACCTGGACGGCCGGCGTATCGACATCGGCTGGGACAGGCCGGTGGGGATGCAGGACGTTGCCGACATCGCCGGGCGGCTCACCGGCAAAGCCCTCACGGTCCGCTCCGTCCCCGCGGGGGTAGTCCGGGCGGCGGGGACCCTGCTGGGGCCGGTCAGCCCCATGGTCAAGGACCTGTCGGCCATGATCTCGTGGTTCCAGACCGGCCGTTACGTCGCGGACACCACCCTTCAGCGGCAGTTCTTCGGCGAGCCGCCCACTGCCGAACTCGCCATCCGGCGGTTTGTCACGGGCCTGGGGCAAAAAGTACGCCCCTAGGCCCGTGACAAAGCCAGACCCGTGACCCGCCTAGCTCGCGGCGAGCAGGTGGGTGAAGTGGTCGTACCGGAAGGTGACCGGGCCGCCGTCGTGCGTGTAGGAGATATTGCCGCCGTTGGGCACCCCGCCGGCCCCGTAATTCACGCCCCAGTCACGGTCCAGCGCCGCCTTGAACTCATATGTACCGGCCGGCAGGGCCGGCACGGACAGCTTCCACACCAGCGTTGCCGGGTCCAGCGTCAACTGGGCCTGGTCGCAGGCAGGATCCCAGTCGGCGGCGCACCCGAGTTCGGTGTCCAGGCTGCCCGCGATGGCCACCGCGCCCGGCTGTTGTGAGGCGTAGACGGCGGTGAGGATGTGGGTGCTGTTGTCGTAGCGGAACGTTACCGGCCCACCGGGGTGGTCCAGCACAATGTTGGCTCCGTTGAGGACGCCGCCAGCGCCGTAGTTCACGTCCCAGTTACCATTGAGCGCGGCCTTGTACTCGTACTTGCCAGCTGGCAGGTCAACCGTCAGCCGCCAGATTTTGTCCGCCGGGTCCAAGGTCATCATGGCCTGCGGGCAGGCAGGATCCCACTCGCCGCAGCCCATCTGCAGGTTCAGGTTCCCGGCAACAGTCACCGAGTCAGGCTGCGGGGCCTCACCCACCACCACGGAACGCGGTTCGCTGACCACACTGAAACCAGGCCCGGTCATGCTGGCGCGGTACTGCACCTGGGTGCCGTCTTCCAGCTTCGAAACATCGTCCGTCACTGAATAGACAGGTGATGAGTCGTCTGAGCCCACAGCTGTCCAGTCGCCGCCGGACACGCTGCGCTCGAAGGACACCACATGGCTGGCTTTTTCCGGATCGGCTGTGGCGCTGAGTTCCACGGAACCCTCCACGCTGCTGCCTTCAACGGGCTTCTGCATAGCCAGGATCGGAGCAGGAACCGCGGCCGTGCGGGACTGGCTGGTGGCCGAGTGGCCGCCGTTGTCCAGCACGGTGGCACGGTACTCAAGCGGGGTCCCGGCATCCAGGGCAGCTACGTCATGGAACACCTGGTAGGGAGCCGTGTCATCCGTGCCGATCGGGGCCCAGTCGCCGCCCGCCGTTTTCGCCTCGAAGGTGACCTCATAGAACGAAGTACCGCCGACGTCGGCCGTTACCTTGATCCGGCCGTTGTCAGCGGGTGCCGCGGCAGGTTCCTGGAGTTCGACGGCGGGGGCTGCCTTGGAGTGCGGAAGGCGGCCCGAGGACTGGTAGACCACGGCGGAGAGTGGCGGGACAGTGACCGTCAGCTTCCCGTCCGCGGAGGTTTTCACCTCGGCGGTGCCGTCACCGTAGATCTTCGTGTAGTTGCGCTTGCCGATGTAGGTGGGGACGTCCGCCGTCTGCGGCTGCTCGCTGTTGTTCAGGGCCACCACGTATTCGCGCTGGTCTTCCGCATCCGTCCGGGAGAAGGCGTAGATTCCGGGCCCGTCCGAGGCCAACCGGTGCTGGTGGGCGCCGTCGCGCAGGGCCGGGTGTTCCTTGGTCAGGGCCGCGAGCTGGCCGATCTTGGAATAGAGCGGGTGGCCGGTGTTGAAGTTGTCGGTCGCATGGGTGGCGTTGGTGCCCAACAGGTCATCGTCGAGGTACTCCGGAACCTGGCTGGCAAAGAGCGTCTGCCGGGCGTCCTGGTCCCCGCCCGGGCCGGTGAAGCCCTGCTCGTCGCCGTAGTAGATGACCGGGTTGCCGCGGGAGAAGTACATCAGCTCGTGGGCCAGTTGGTCGCGGGCTACCTGCTCCGTGTCGGTTGCTCCGGGGTTGTCCGCGGCGATGAAGCTGCCAATGCGGCCCATGTCGTGGTTGCCCAGGAAGGTGGGCAGTTGGTAGACGTTGGAATCGGCGTCCGTGTACCAGTCATCGCCTGCGAAGAAGGTCTCCAGGGCGCGCGTGTCCTGGCTCTTGGACGCGAAGTTCCTGGCGGCGTCCTGGAAGGGGAAGTCCAGCACGGCCTGCATCTCGTTGCGGGTGGTGAACTGGGAGGTAAAGCTCTTGGTGGTGTCAAAGACTTCGCCGAACATAAAGAACTCGTCCTTGCCCTGTGCCTTGGCGTAGTTGAGGACTTCCGGGCCGAATTCCTGCCAGAATTCGTTGTTGACGTGCTTCATGGTGTCGATCCGGAAGCCGTCCACCCCGAAGTCGCCGATCCAGGTCTTGTAGATATCTTCCATGCCGTCCACCACAGCCGGATGCTCGGTGAAGAGGTCGTCCAGGCCGAAGAAGTCGCCGTAGTAGGAGTCTTCGCCCACGAAGGTGGTGTCTCCGCGGTTGTGGTACAGCGTGGGATCGTTCAGCCAGTTTGGGACTTTCAGGTTTTCTTCCGCGGGGTCCAGCACGGGAACATAGGGAAACGACGTGCCTGCACTGAGTTCCGGGAAGTCGTCCGAGCCCGCGAAGTCGCGGTCGTCGAATTCCGTGCCCGCCGCCGTCTTGTACGGTTCAGTGTCTTTGGAGACGTAGGGGCGCCGGGCGCCGTCCTCGTAGCCGATGACATCCGCCGTGTGGTTGGTGATGATGTCGAAGTACACTTTCATGCCCCGGGAGTGCGCCTCGTCGATCAGCGCCTGCAGTTCTTCATTGGTGCCCAGGTGGGGATCGATCTGGGTGAAGTCGGTGACCCAGTAGCCGTGGTAGCCGGCCGATTTGTCCTCGGGCTGGACTGCTTTGTTCTTGAAGCTGGGGGTCAGCCAGATGGAAGTGGTGCCCAGGCCTTGGATGTAGTCGATCTTGTCCAGCAGGCCGGCCAGGTCCCCGCCGTTGTAGAAGCCCTTCTTGGTGGGGTCGAAACCGGACACCATGGGGTCGGTGCCCAGGCCGCCGTCGTCATTGGCCGTATCCCCGTTACTGAAACGGTCGGCCATCACGAAGTAGAAGTTTTCGTCCGTCACCGGCGCGCGTAGTGAGTGACGGGCCGACGACGACTCCGGATTTTTGGGACCGGGCGCGGCGTTGGCAGGGAGCACCGCACTTGCGACGGCGACGGCCGCGGCCAGAAGGCCGGCTGCAGCACGGAAAGGTGTGGTGCGCGGGAGCGTTTTGCCGTGGGGAGTACTGCGGGTTCGGCTGGCTGGTTTGAGGCGTGGGGTGGAGCCTCTGGGGGTGCGGGAATTCACGTCAGGAGACCTTCCTGGTAGCGGCGTTGCTGTGCAGGGCCCTGCTCGCGCGGGGCGCAATAACAGGGTGGTGGTCCGACAGCCAGGAGTCGGGCTGTGAACCAAGTCACAACTGTAAGCGCTTGCACTGAATAAATCCAGTGTTTAGCGAATGCCCTTTTGGTCTAGTTTGAAGGCACCAACGCGGTGGGCGACGGGGTCTGCAGGTTGTGGATCAGGGGACCGGGAAGCCCTGTGGCAGGGTCCAGGGCGAACGTGGCGATGTTGTCTGACCGCTCGTGGGCCACATGCAGCCAGCGTCCCCGGACCAGGTGGTGCCGCGGCCAGTTTCCGCCGCTGGCCACGTCCTTGACCGGCGACAGATCGGTGCCGTCCGACCCGACCCGCAGGACGCCGATCACGTTGGAGCCGCGCACGCCCACATAAGCGTGATTTCCGTCCTGGTCGAGGCAGATTTCTGCCGCAGAGTCCTCCGCCCTGCTTCCGCCGGCGGTTGCCGGACCGCGGTTGATCAGCTCAAACGTCCCGGCGTCTGCCTTGACCACAAAGACTTCGATGGAGTACTCAGACACCACAAAGACGCTTCCACTGCGGTGCTGCACCAAGTGGCGGGGGCCGCTGCCGAAGGGGAGGGCCACCTCGTGGTCCGCGATCAGCCCGGCGCCGGGCTCGTACCGCCAGATGCGCAGGCTGTCATGTCCCAGGTCCGTGGTCATGACGCGTCCATCGGCCAAGATCAGGCTGGCATGGGCGCGGCTCTGACGGGGTTGCCCCGGCGTGAGGCTGCCATGGGGATCGACCGAAGGCGCGGCCGGAAACCGCCCGGTCATCCCGCCGTCGTGATCCAGTTCGTAGAGCAGCACCTGGCCGTCGCCCCAGCATGCGGCGATGAGGAAGCGGCCCAGTGGGTCCACTGCGACGTGGCACGTGGATTCCCCGGCAGGCTGCGGATCACCGAAGGGTTCCAGGCCGAACTCTCCGCTACGGCGGAAGGCCTGCACCATCCGGCGCTGCTCGGCAACGGCGTAGACCACCGGCAACGTGGGGTGCACGGCAATGAACGACGGCGAATCGGCCTTGACCGCCGTCCCCTTCCATTCGAGCGTCCCGTCCGGGTGGGCAGCGAGGGCGCCGATGCCCTCTGCCCGGCCGCCGCCGTCGGCGGTGTAGGTGCCGGTCCAGATCAGGGTCTGCTGCTTCGAGGAAGTCATGGGTTCCATCCTGCCAAGATTTTGGCTCGTGCAGCGGGATTGGGACGTCGGTTAGCATGGAATTTCCAGTCCAGGCAGAAGGAGGTGAGTCCGATTCCCGCTTCATCAGTTTCGGGTACTCCCTCACCCTGCCGTCCGGACCGCCAGGTTTAGATGACGCGCGGAGTGCCCATCGGCTCACCGAAAGGCGTTCCCATGCCAGCTCCTGAACTACATTCTGACCTTCTGACCTTCGCCACTATTGTGCCCCGGCTGCGCGCCGCCGGCTGTGTTTTCGCTGAAGATGAGGCGCTTCTGCTCCTGTCCGAAGCGTCCGGGCCCGCTGAACTATCCGAGTGGGTGGATCGGCGCGTTACCGGATCGCCGTTGGAATACATCCTGGGCTGGGCCGAGTTTTGCGGACTTCGGATAGCCGTTGAGCCGGGCGTTTTTGTGCCACGCCGGCGCACTGGGCTGCTTGTTTCGGAGGCGGTGGCCATCCTGCGGGAAAGCCCCACGCCACCGGCAGCCTCTTGGCCCGGAGTTGTGGTCGATCTGTGCTGCGGGTCCGGGGCTGTCGGCGTCGCGATTGCCTCCCAGGTCCCCGGTGTGGAACTGCACGCCGCGGACATTGATGCGGTCGCCGTGCGGTGCGGCCGCCGGAACGTCGCGAGGGTAGGCGGGCTGATCCACCAGGGCGACCTGTACGCAGCGCTCCCTTCCACGCTCCACGGACGCGTGCAGCTCTTGGCCGTAAACGCTCCATATGTTCCCACGGGCGCGCTCCGGACTATGCCACCCGAAGCCCGGGAGTACGAGCCGCGCGTCTCACTCGACGGCGGCGCCGACGGATTGGACCTCCACCGACGGGTGATATTGGAGGCTGCGCAGTGGCTGGCGCCGGAGGGCCGCCTCCTGATTGAAACGAGCGAGCCCCAGGCGGCGGGGACTGCCGGGATCATGGCTGCTGCGGGGTTTGCAGCGCGGACTGTCCATGCGGAGGAACTCGACGGCACGGTAGTCATCGGCACCGCCCTGGCCGCTTGTGCCAGGCAGCCGCTCTAGGTATTGGGCGTGCTGAGCCGTTCCGTCCTCACGGATAAGGCGGGATGGCTCACAATTTTGTGGCGGCCCCACTCATATCTGGCAAACGGGCCACCTAATGGTCCTATTCGCTCTTAGCGTCGTTGTGGGGAGTGCAGCCCCGGATGGCACGCCCGCAATATCAGCCCCCCTGAGGTGCCGGGTGTGTGACTGCGTCGGGACCGGCCCGGCAAAGTCGGTGGCCGGCCAGGCCCCTTGGCCGGCCGCCGTATCCGTGAGTCGCTAGCTAATTTTCACTGCCGGGCCTGGCTCGGGTACAACCGTCCCGACGGACAAGGATGCCAGAAGGATCCCAACGTTCATCACCAGTGCGGCCAGGCTGACAAGGATGGCTATTTGGTAGCCGCGCTGACCGGTGCCGCGCAGACCAGCCAAGGCCCACACCAGCACGTCGCGGAAGCCGTCTGTGGCATAGATTTTCACAGCACTCATTCAGCCCTTTGGCGAGTCTTCACTAAATGTTCCCCGGCGGTCGCGCGGCCACTCCGTTGCACGGGGCTGCGGATGCGCGGACGATGAATGCATGAGCGGAAAAATCGAGCCTGGTAAGCACGGGACCCGGGAGCCAATGAGCGGTACCGGGAGCCCATCCCGACGCCGCACGTGGACCATCGCAGCGGTCGTTGCCGCAGTAGGACTGGTGATTGGGCTTGTGGTGTTCAAGCCGTGGCTGCTCTTTGTGGATGTGAGGGTGGACGAACAGCTCCCCATCGTGGCCAGCGCTCCGGCCCAAGCTGAACCAACCCCGCCTACGCCGCTAACATCCACGCCAGGCACCGCTTCAACAGCCACCCCGACGCCGACACCCACTTCGGCAGGCCCCGTGCAGCTTGCCATAGGTACTCTGATCAGCCATGAGCACACGACCACGGGAACTGTCCGGATCATCCAGCAGGCGGATGGTGCACGGGTGCTGACGCTGGAAAACCTGGATACGTCCAACGGTCCGGATGTGCACGTCTGGCTTAGCGCAGCGCACGTGGTGGAGGGGACCGCAGGGTGGTTTACTGCCGGCTCGGCCGACTATTACGACCTCGGCCTTATTAAAGGAAACCAAGGCAATCAGGTGTACCAGATTCCCGCTGAAGTGGACCTGTCGAAGTACCCGGCAGTTGACCTGTGGTGTGTCCAGTTCAGCGTCTCATTCGGGGCTGCGGAGCTGGTCACCTGAACCCGATGGCGCCAGGCCGCTAAACGCCGCCGGCCGCCGCGTCCCCCAAGGATCGCGACGGCCAGCAAGGTCAATCAGTTTTAGCACAGGTCCTGCCTGCGCATGCTGCCAGGAGCAGGCGCGGGCGTAACCTTTCGTTCGGAAGCCCGGGATCAGTCCCGCTTGGGATCCACGTTGGTGGCCGCACCCGCGGGGGTTGCGCCGCCTTCGTCAGACCAGTCCTGGCCCGTCGAGTCGTTCAGGGCAGGGTCCGAATCAACATCGGACGTGCCCAGGTTCACGGTTTCCGGGTGCGTGCTGTGAGCCGGGACGTGGTCGGCGGCGCCTGAGGCAGCTGGGGAGGTGCCGGCGTCGGACGCCTTTTCCTTGCCGTTACCGGACGCTGTGTCGTGATGCATGGCTGACCCGATGACCGTGCCCGCGCGGCGGGCGGCTTCACCCAGCTGGTCTGCCACTTCCGGAGCCTTTTCCTTGATGGCTTCCGTGGCAGCCGCGACCTTGTCCTGGACGGGCTTGCTGTCCCAAAGTGCCGCAGCGCGGGCCTTCAGCTTGTCATAGGCCGCCCGGCCGGACCGCGATCCCAGGACGTAGCCTGCGGCGATTCCAACACCCAAAAGAAGTTTGTTTTTCATGATGAACTCCTGCTCCGTGAGAAGGTTTTCAATCCGGTCCAGTGGCCGGGGGAAAGAAAACCGGCCCGGGGAGGTTCTCCCCAGGCCGGTTTCCTGGCTGGTGCCCGCAGCTAGCTACGGACGCTGCGCTTGGTGATCATGCCGTAGACGAGCAGCACGATGACCGCTCCGCCGATGGCCAGCAGCCAGGTCTGCAGCGAGAAGAACTCCTGCAGGCCGGTGCCGAAAATCATGCCGCCCAGCCAGCCGCCGAGGAATGCTCCTACGACGCCCAGGAGCAAGGTGATGAAAATGCCGCCACCCTGCTTGCCCGGGAGGATCGCCTTAGCGATCGCACCAGCAATAAGGCCGAGAATCAGAAATGCCAAAAAACCCATTTTGTCGTTCCTCTTCCTTCATAAAGGAGGTACCCGGATCCCGGGGACGCTTAACCCTTCTGCCCCAATAGTAATCATGCTTACTATCGATTTGCCAACCCCGCTGCTCGGGAAAGGGCTGTTCAGGTGGCCTTTAGTGCCCCGATACGTCCGAATCATTTCCCGCGCCAGGACCCTCGTCCAAGATGCTCATTTCCGCTAGATCCTGCGGATCCAAGGCGAAATCAAACACGTCCAGGTTCTCCCTCATCCGCCCCGGATCGCCCGATTTTGGAATGACCACAAGTCCGTTCTGAATGTGCCATCGCAACACCAGCTGCCCGGGTGTTTTGTCGTACTTTTCGCCCAGTTGGGAGAGTAACGGGGCGTCCAGGAGGCTAGCCCCGGAACCGCCCAGCGGGCTGTAGGATTCCGTGACAATCCCGTGCCTGGCGTGGAATTCCCGCTCGGCCACGCGGGTGATTGCCGGGCTGAGCTGGATCTGGTTCACCGCAGGTACAACGTCCGTCTCGGCGAACAGCCGTTCCAAGTGGGCGGGCTTGAAGTTCGAGACCCCGATGGACCGGGCTTTTCCCTCAGCCTGCAGCCGTTCGAACGTCTTCCAGGTGGAAATGTACTCATCACGTGCAGGAAGTGGCCAGTGGATCAGCAGCAGATCCACGTAGTCCAGCTTCATCCGCCGCAGGGAGCCCTCCAGTCCTTCAACGGCCCTGTCCTGCCCTTGGAACTGGCCGTCCAGCTTGGTGGTGACGAAGATTTCGCTTCGATCCACCCCGCTGGCCCGGATACCGTTGCCCACGCCTTCCTCGTTGCCGTATTTCACGGCGGTGTCGATGTGCCGGTACCCGGCTTCCACGGCGCTGACGACGGCGGCAGCCACCTGGTCGTCGTCCAGGGGCCAGGTGCTGAGCCCCAGCTGCGGGATGCTGTAACCGTCATTGAGCTTGATGAGCGGTGAAAGTGTCATTTCAACAGTCTCTCTTGCTTTGGCCTTCCTAGCCCTTGAATGCCCGGAGAATATTTCCGGCGCCAGGACGTGCCCCGTGACTTCTCCCCGCCCCGCGGTCTAATCCCCCACGCGATTCGAGGGGAAATGACCGTACCGCGGGGAGAAGTTGCGTGCGACGCACCGACTCACGCTCACCCCGAGGCGCGGGCCCAGCCGGTTAGCCGGTCACTCAGGTCCATGAACTGCTGGTCAACGGCCTGCAGCTCAGGGTGCGCGTCATACCAGGCCACAATCTCCCGAGCTCCATCCGCGAACGGAATCGTGGCGGCGTAGTCCGGGACCAAGGACTTGATCTTCGTGTTGTCGAAAACCACGGAATGGGACCGGTCGCCCAGCAGGTTCGCCCCCAGCTCGGCGCTGTGGGCGGCGATGGTTTCCGAGGCCACGTGGACCAGCTCAGGCTCGGCCACACCGGCCGCCCGGGCGAACAGTCCGTAGATCTGGTTCCACGGCAGGTATTCGTCAGAAGTGATGGTGTAGCTCTCGCCCACGGCCTGGGGCCGGCCCAGCAGCCCCACGAAGGCCTTGGCGAAGTCGCGGCTGTGGGTGAGGGTCCACAGTGACGTACCGTCTCCGTGCACCATCACCGGCAGCCCGGCGCGCATCCGGTGCACGTCCGTCCAGCCGCCTACCATGGCGATCTTGGTGCGGTCGTACGTGTGGGATGGCCGCACCACCGTCAGCGGGAAGTCCTCTGAGCGGTAAGCCTCGTACAAGAGGTCCTCGCACGCGATCTTGTCGCGCGAATACTGCCAGAACGGGTTTTTCAGCGGAGTGGACTCCAGGATAGGCAGCCGGGTGGGCGGCTTCTGGTACGCCGACGCCGAGCTGATAAACACATACTGTCCGGTCCGGCCGCGAAACAGTTCCATGCTGGCCCGCGCCTGGTCCGGGGTGAAGGCAATAAAGTCCGCGACGGCGTCGAACTCCCGTCCGCCCAGCACGTCCCGAACGGCTGACGCGTCACGCACGTCCGCGTGCAGGACCTCGGCGCCGTTCGGCACCGGCCGGCCCGTCTGGCGGCCGCGGTTGAGGATGGTCAGCCGGTGCCCCAGCGCGACGGCGCGTTCTGCCGCCGCCGCGCTGATGACTCCTGTACCGCCAATGAAGAGGATGCTCCTCGGCGCCACAGTGTCGGCTTCCTGTACGAGTGGGGTCACCACGCGTAGTCTTCCGGGGCGGTGCGGTGCCCCGGGAAGATGCCATCGAGCCGTTTGAGGGCGTCGGAGTCGAGCGTGACCTCCAAAGCCCGGATGGCGGCGTCGAGCTGTTCCTGCGTGCGCGGCCCAACGATCGGGGCGGTGACGGCAGGCTGGTGCAGCAGCCAGGCAAGGGCAATGTCGCCGGGGGCGTGGCCCAGGTCATCGGCAAAGTCCTCGTACTGCTGGATCTGGTCCTGGTGTTTCTTCAGGGTTTCCAGTGCCCGGCCCTCGGCGCGGCGGACCCCCTGTTCCTGCTTCTTCAGGACACCGCCCAGGAGGCCACCCTGCAACGGTGACCATGGGATAAGGCCCAGTCCGTACTGCTGCGCGGCCGGAATGACCTCGAGCTCCACCTCGCGGCGGAAGAGGTTGTAGATGGACTGCTCGCTTACCAGGCCTGTGTAGTTTCGGCGGCGGGCAGCTTCCTGTGCCTGGGCGATGTGCCAGCCGGCGAAGTTGCTGCTGCCGGAGTACAGGATCTTGCCTTGCTGGACGGCAACCTCAATAGCCTGCCAGATCTCGTCCCACGGCGTGTCCCGGTCGATGTGGTGGAACTGGTAAACGTCGATGTAGTCCGTCTGCAGGCGCTTCAGGCTCGCATCCAGCGCCCGCCGGATGTTCAGCGCCGAGAGCTTGGACTCGTTGGGGCGGTCCGTCATGGTGCCGTAGAGCTTGGTGGCCAGGACGGTCCGTTCACGGCGCTCGCCGCCCTGCGCGAACCAACGGCCGATGATCTCTTCGGTCCAGCCGCGGTGCCCTGTGCCGCCGTAGACATTGGCGGTGTCGAAGAAGTTGATGCCGGAGTCCAGCGCCGAGTCCATGATGGAGTGCGCGTCGGCTTCCTCGGTCTGGGGTCCGAAGTTCATGGTGCCCAGGCAGAGGCGGGAAACCTTCAGGCCGGAGCGGCCAAGGTGGGTGTACTGCATTGTGGGGTCCTTTGGCGTGTGGGGGATTAGAGTTGGGTGAAGGCGGCGACGGCGGGATCGGAACCGATGCGCGCACCGGACTCCAGTGCCGTGATGGAGGCGAGTTCGTCGTCGCTGAGTTTGAGGGACGTGGCCGCGAAGTTTTCGCGGAGCCGCGTCGGATCAGCGGACTTGGGGATGACGATGGTGCCGGCGGCGAGGTGCCAGGCCAGGATCACTTGCGCGGGACTGGCGTTGTGGGCCTGCGCGACGGCGGTGACGGCGTTCCCGTTCAGGTCACCGCCTTGCCCCAGCGGGCTGTAGGCCTCCACGGCGATTCCCAGCGAGCGGCATTTGGCGGCCAGTTCGGCCTGCTGGTAGCTGGGGTGCACCTCGATCTGGTTGACGGCAGGAACGGTTTCCGCGGCTTCCAGCAGGGTGTCCAGATGCTCGGAGAGGAAGTTGGAAACCCCGATGGCGCGGATCTGCTTGTTCTCGTACAGCCGCTCCATCTCCTTCCACGCCTGGACGTAAAGCCCCTGCGACGGGACCGGCCAGTGGATGAGGTACAGGTCAACATAGTCCAGCCCCAGTGCCTTGCGGCTGAGCTGGAAGGCTTCCTGGGCGCGGCCCTGTTCGCCGTTGCGCAGCTTGGTGGTGATGAACAGTTCCTCGCGGGGGATGCCGGAGGCCGCGATGGCCGCGCCGACTCCAGCCTCGTTCCGGTAGGCCGCTGCTGTGTCGATGTGCCGGTAGCCTGCCGCCAGCGCGTCCTCGACGATCCGCTGGGTGTCTTCCGGGGGAACCTGGAAGACACCGAAGCCCAGCTGGGGGATGGTGACGCCGTTGTTAAGTTTCAGCTCTGACATGGTGGTTCCTTTGCTGATGAACACGAACTGGAAATGAGAAAACGCTTTCGGAAAGGCTCTCCCCTGAGCCTATGCACTTTTCCCCTGATAGTCAGCCCTTGACCCTGTCCCTGTTTTTCCTAGGACTGGCAGTCCTACCTTCGTTGTAGAAAGTGCCTGCCGGGGCCGTGCAGAATAGGGTGCATGGGTCAGAGCGCCGAGTTCGGAAAATTCCTGAAAGCCATGCGGTCCCGGCTGAGCCCGGAAGATGCAGGGGCAGAAGGTTCCACCGGCGCGCGCCGCGTTCCTGGCCTCCGCCGCGAGGAGGTGGCGAGGCTTGCCGGCGTCAGTACGGACTACTACATCCGCCTGGAGCAGGGGAGGAACATCCACCCGTCACGGACCGTACTTGATTCCGTGGCCCGCGCCCTCCGGCTGGACGCTGGCGAACACGCGCACATGATGGACCTCCTGGAAAACTGCGCCGCCAGCACGCGTTCCCCAGGACCGGCACAGGCAGTACGTCCGGCACTCCGCCAGCTCCTCGAGGCGGTGGGCGACGTCCCGGCGATGGTGCTGGGCCGCCGGACCGACGTCCTTGCCGGTAACCGGATGGCCTTCCTGCTCTTCACGGATTTCCCGGCCCTTCCGGCGCACGAGCGAAACCTCACGCGCTGGCTGATCCTCGATCCCGGTGCCCGGGAGCTCTTTCGTGACTGGAAATCGGTGGCGGCTGAAGCAGCCGGTGCGCTGCGCGTGGACGTGGGGCGGCACCCCAACGATGCCCAGGCCAACCAGCTGGTGGGCGAGCTTGCCGTCCACAGCGAGCATTTCCGCCAATGGTGGGCAGGGCACCGTGTCGCCACACGGTCCGCGGGCATCGTCCGGCTCCATCATCCCGGCGTCGGAGACCTGGAACTGAATTTTGAAAACCTGACCCTCCCGGACGATCCCGACCAGATGCTGCGGGTCTATTCCGCCAAGCCCGGGACGCCGTCGTCGGACGCCCTGGCGCTGCTGAGCCTGAGCGCGGATGCCGGTGCGGATTCACCCGCGGGCGCCGCCGCAGCGCCAGCGCCTCAGCGGACGGTTGCTGCCGAAGAGCCGCCCGCGGTCCACGACAGCCGGGAGTAACGGGCACTGCGCTTCCGCTGGCGGCTGTACTTTTGGCCAGCCCCGGCACTGGATTCTGGCCAGGAGCCCATTGGGAACAGATTGCCGCGTTCCTAGGCTGGAGTAGCAAGCTTTTTCTCCACCAAGGATGGTCTCAACGATGAAACGCATCGCACTGCTCAAGGAACGCCAGGCCACTGCCGCCAGCAACGGCCGGGCAGCCAGCACAGGCTCACACTGCCCGGCTTCCGGACTCTGGAGCCCCGAAGCTGACCCGCACACGGTCCTTTCCTTCTTTGAAGGCCATGTATTCCCCGCGTTCGACGGCGTGCCCACCGTATGGCGGCGGCGCACCATGGGCGTGGTCTCGTCGAATTAGCTCCCGTTAAAGCCCAACTGACTCGCAGTTAACGTCTTCAAAGTGCATTCCAGCGACGTTAACTGCGAGCCAGTGTGGATCGAACTTAGTGTTCTTCCAGCCGGAAACCGAGCTTGATGGTGACCTGCCAGTCAGCGATCTTGCCCTCTTCGAGGTGACCGCGGATTTCCTTCACCTCGAACCAGTCGAGGTTGCGGAGGGTCTGGGACGCCTTGGCGATACCGTTCCGGACGGCGTCGTCCACGCCTTGGGTTGACGTGCCGACAATTTCAGAAATGCTGTACGTGTGGTTGGACAACTTCGCTCCTCGTGATCGCCTTCGACTCCCGGTTGCGGGCCGTTCTCGAAGCCTAGTAGGACTTCAAGAACGTTGACCAGACCCTAGCCGGATGTTCCGTTGAGAACAGTCACGTTGGCGAGGGTGACATTCCTTCCGGTCGCGTGGAGGACGTTGCCGTCCTGCGGGGTGTCGGAGGTGACGGTCAGGTCCCGCACCGTCGAACCATCCGCTGCCACCACCAGGGTGACGCCTTCGCTGTGGGTCAGGACCACATCCGCGGCATTTCCCGTGGCCCCGGCCAGCGTGACGTTGCGCCGGTCACCCCAGATCACCGCGGGCTCATGGTACGTGCCGGGCTGGAGCAGCACCGTGACGGGACCCGGGTTGTTGGGTGGGATCGCCCCCACGGCACCCCGGATGCTGGCAAAGTCTCCAGTGCCGTCGAGGGCCACCGTGATGACCTTCGTTGCTGCGGGTTCCGTCCCGCCCAAGGGTCCGCCAAAGGCGCGCACCAACGCGGGAACCGCCGTCGTGGGCGTGAGCTCGTAGGCGTATGCTGCAGCCGGATCGAACGCAACGCCGCGCTGGCTGCCAGTGTTACCGGTGCACCCATCAAAGATATTGTCCCGGGCCACCAGCTCACCGCCCGGGCCCTGGTGGTGAAGCGGATTCCGGACATCCCGGAAGTAGTTGCCCTCCACCACCAGCAGGGCGGCGTTCCGTCCCAGCATTCCGTAGCTGGAGATGTCTTCCAGGTAGTTGTTGTAAACGTGGGACGCCGCGGTGTTGTCCAGGCTGGCGTTGCGTTGGTGGGTATTTCGGATCCAGTTGTGGTGCAGCGTCAGCCGGGTGACCACGTTCTGCGTCCAGCCTTCCCCCAAGGCCTTGTTGTGGTCCGCGAAGACGTTCCAGGACAGCGTGATGTTGTCGCAGTCCTTGCGGATATCCACCAGGCCGTCGCCCAGGCGGGTGAAAAACATGTGGTCAACCCAGACGTGGCTACAGGTGTCCATCTGGATCCCGTCCCTGTCGTTGTCCGGGCGTTTCCCTACGAAATCGCCAGGAATATAGGAGTCCCGGACAGTGAAGTTCCGGAACACCACATTGGAGACGCTGATGAGCTTGAAACCGGCGTTCACCACGGCCGCTCCTTCACCGGCTCCGAGGAAGGACTTGTTGGCCGTGACCGTCAGCTTCTCGTATTGCGGGAACGCCAGCTCGCCGTGCAGGATCACCACCAGCGGCTCAGCGCTCTTGGCGAAGGCCCGGAGCTGGTCCGGGGTGTTGGCGCGGACCAGCCTGCCACCCGCCCCGCCGGTGGTGCCGGCGCGGCCGTGCGCTGCGATTCCGGCGAAGCCCTGCGGTGCATCGGACCAGGCCCCGCCGCCGAGCGCGTGGTTGACCGGCAGGCCGGCTTCGGCGAAACCGTCAGGGCCGACGGCGGGACCCACCCCGCCGGTGTCCGCCGCCGTCGCTGACGGGCTGAGCAGTCCGGACGCCATCAGGGTGCCTGCCGTCAGTCCCGCCGCGAGGAGGGTACGTCGTCGGATATTCAGCTCTTGTGCTTCAGCCATCTCAGCCACGTCCAGCCGGGGTCCAGTCAGCAAGGAAGGCTTCCTTGGTGAACTTGAGGGCATCCTCCGGCGTGAGCTGGGGATGGAACTCGTTGACGTAGGCGCCTGGTCCGCTGTTGTTGAATTCGGCGAACCGTCCCTCTGTCCAGGAATGGCCGCTCATGTCGGACCAGCCCTGGACGGCGATGTGGCTGCCGAGGACCGAATCGCGGATCACGGCCATCGGGTGGGCGTTCGGATCGCTGCTGGCAAACCAGGGACGGCCCAGGCTGACGGTTCCGGGAGCAGCGTCGGAGGTGAGGGTGCTGTCTACGATCAGGATGCCGTAGGGGTTGGAGTCCTTGGTGCTGGGGGCAACGATGTAGCCGTTGTTGGTGGCGCTGCCGCGGTCAAGGGAGTGGATGGTGCAGCCGTCCAGGACGGCAGTGCCCCGTCCATAGATGAAGTCGACGTCGCCTTCGATGTAGCAGTTCTTCAGGTACGTACGGGCGGTGGCGTCGCGGCCGGTGGTGTCGGCGAGGTAGGTGTCCTGGTTACCCAGGAAGCGGGTGCCGTCAAAGGTGACGCGGTCCGCCACGCTGCGGACGGCAAGCGCCTGGCTTCCTCCGTTGGTGGCCTCGTCGTAGGCGTTCTCAACGGTGAGGTTCCGGACCGTTGTGCCCTCGGCGAGGACGTTGAGCGTGGCGCTGCCGCCGGCGCCCCACGTGCCACCGAAGAACTTCACGCCGTTGGCCGGGAGATCGTAGGTGACGACGACGTCGGCCGGGTTGGCGGTGGCGCCCTGGATGGTGAGGTTCGGACGGTCTGCCCAGACATTCACCGATTCCCGGTAAGTGCCGGGTTTCACTGTGATGGTGCGGGGCAGGGTGCTGCCGCTGGGGACGGACCCGATCGCCGCCTGCAGGCTGCCGAAGTCACCGGTTCCGTCCAGCGCAACCGTGATCTCCGTAGTGCTGTTCGGGGCGCTTTCCTCCAGCGGCCCTGCCCCGGCCGCAACGATCTTCGGGACGCGCGCGGCGTCGTCCTTCTGGTAGGCGTAGAACTGGGTGGGATCAAAGGCTGCACCCACGTTGTCCTTGCGGCCGCGCGTGCCGTTGAAGACGTTGTCCCGGTTCACCACTTCGGTGGCGGGATCCTTGGCGACTACCGGATCCTGCACGGCCGTGAAGCTGTTGCCTTCGAGGACCACCTTGGCTGCGTTGCGGCCCATCATGCCGTACTGGCCGATGTCCTGGAGGAAGTTGTTGTAGACGTGAGCTGCCGCGGTGTTGTCCAGGCTGAAGTTGCGTTGGGTGGTGTTGCGGATCCAGTTGTGGTGGATGGTCATCCGGGTCACGGCGTTGGCGGTCCAGCCCACGCCCAGGGCCTTGTTGTTGTCCGCGAAGACATTCCAGGAGTACGTGATGAGGTCGGAGTCCTTGCGCGTGTCGATCAGGCCGTCGCCCATGCGCTCGAACTTCATGTGGTCAACCCAGACGTGGTGCGTGGTGTCCAATTGGATTCCGTCGCGGTCGTTCTCCGGGCTCTTGCCGTCCCAGTCGCCCGGAATGTAGGCGTCCCGGACCGTGAAGTTCCGGAAGATCACGTTGGAGACGTTGATGAGCTTGAAGCCGGCGTTCACCACTTCGGCTCCGGCGCCCACCCCAATGAAGCTTTTGTTGGCGGCGACGGGAATCTTGAGGTAGTCCGTGGCCCTGAGGGTGCCGCGGATGAAGATCACCAGCGGTTCGCTGGCGGCCGCGTAGTCCTTGAGTTCCTGGACGGTGGAGGCGGTGACGATACGGCCGGACTGGCCACCGGTGGTTCCCGCCAGCCCATAGCCCGGGAGCGAAGCAAAGCCGTCAGGGGTCTGCTTCCACATCGCTTCCGGGGTTCCTTCGGCCGGAGAAATCGGGCTGGCCGTGGTTCCGGCCTGGGGTCCCGGCCGCGCCTCGGCCGGTCCGGCGTGGGCGGCCGGAAGTGCCGTGAGGCTCCCCAGCATAACGACGGCGGTGGCCGCGCCTAAGAGACGTCGCAAACTCATGCAAAACTCCTTTGTTTTGTTTCCGGGCAGCCTCCAGCCCGGACTTCGGTAAGGGTTGTTCAGTCAGTGATGCGCGCGGAGAAGCGTTGTGGGCCTTACTTCAGCCCGGTGGTGGCGATGCCGTTGATGAGGTACTTCTGGCCGGCGATGAAGAAGCCGATGATGGGGGCGATGGACACCACGGACATGGCGAACATGGGGCCCCACATGCTCTGGCCTTCCGAGTCCATGAAGGCCCTCAGCGCCAGCGGCACCGTGTAGAGGTCCTGGTTCTGGATGTAGAGCAGCGGCCCGAAGAACTCGTTCCAGGTGGATATGAAGGTGAAGATCGCGGTGGTGGCCATGGCCGGCACGCACAGCGGCATGATGACCCGCAGGAAAGTGCGGAAGGGGCCGCAGCCGTCGATCTGGGCGGCGTCGTCGAGCTCTTTGGGCAGTGCCTTCATGAACTGGACCATCAGGAAGATGAAGAACGCGTTAGTGGCCATGAAGTTCGGCACGATCAGCGGCAAGTACGTATCCAGCCAGCCGAGCTGGGAGAAGATGATGTACTGCGGCACCAGGAGGACGTGGCCGGGCAGCATCAGGGTTCCCAGCATCAGGGCAAAGAAGAGCTTGCGTCCGGTGAACTCCATCCGTGCGAAGGCGTAGGCAGCCAGGGCGCAGGAGAAGATATTTCCAATGATGGAGAACACCACCACGATCAGGGAGTTGACCAGGTAGACGTGGAAGGGCTGGTTCAATGCCGTCCAGCCCTGTTCATAGTTGCTGAAGTCCCAGTTTTCGGGCCACAGTCCGAGCTGGCGGAAGATGTCGTTGCTGGGCTTGAACGAACTGGAGATCAGCCACAGCAGCGGGTACAGCATCACCAGGCCTACCAGGCACAGGATCAGGTGGCGGGAGAAGCGGGTGCCGGGGGTGCCGGTCAGGGCGTCTTCCGGGGCCGCGTCCTTCTTTTGCTTGTTTTTGGTGGGTAATTCGAGGAGAGCCATTGCGGTTGCCTTAATTGTCGTAGAAGACCCAGAACTTGGACGCGATGAAGTTGATGGCGGTGAAAATCGCAATGATCATCAACAGCAGCCACGCCATGGCGGAGGCATACCCCATCTCGAATTCGGTGAAGCCCTTTTGGTACAGGTACAGGTTGTAGAACAGCGTTGAATCCGCCGGACCTCCCGTCCCGCCACTCATCACGTAGCCCTGGGTGAAGGTCTGGAAGGACCCGATGAGCTGCATGATGAGGTTGAAGAAGATGATGGGGCTGATCAGCGGCAGGGTAATGCTGCGGAATTGCTTCCATCGGGAGGCTCCGTCGATGGAAGCCGCCTCGTAGTACATGGACGGGACCTGCCGCAGGCCGGCCAGGAAGATCACCATCGGTGAACCGAACGTCCACACGTTCAGCACGATCAGGGTGCTCAGGGCGAACTCAGGGTCGGTGACCCAGGCCGGCCCCTGGATCCCGAACAGTCCCAGGAAGCTGTTGACGATGCCGTCGTTGCCGAAGATGTAGCGCCACAGCATCACGATGGCCACGCTGCCGCCCAGCAGGGACGGCAGGTAATACACGGAACGGTAGATCGGCAGGGCGCTGAGTCCGCGGTTCAGCACCAGGGCGATCAGCAGGGCAACGGCAAGTGAGATCGGCACGGAAACGAAGGTGTAGATGAACGTCACCTTCAGCGATTGAAGGAGCCGCGGATCCTCGAACATGGCCTGGAAATTGGCCAACCCCACGAAGTTTGGCTCCGTGAACAGGTTGTAGTCCGTAAAAGCCAGATACAGCGAGGCGAAGAACGGGATGATCGTGAACAGCATGCCGATGAACCACGGCAGCAGGAAGAGGTAGCCCGAGCGCTGGTTGGTGCGCCGGGAGGGGCCGCGCTTTGTCTTGCCGCGCCCCGGTGCGGCGAGTGAAGCGGCCGCACCGGGGGCTTGTTTTGTCAGCACTGACATGGCGTCAGGTTCCTATCTGCTTAGCTGGGTATCTGAGCGTTAAACGGCTACTTGTTGATGGCGGCATTGCTCTTCTCAAGGAACGTCTTGGCTGCATCCGCCGGGGTGACGCGGCCGAACTCAACTTCGGTGGCGAGTTGCTTGAGGGTGTCGGCCACTACGCTCGCGCCCTTGGGGTAGACGTAGGCCGGTGCCAGTTCATCCTTCTGGATGTCGGCCACCATCTGCACGAACTTCGTGTCATCCGCACCGAGCTTGGGCATGATGGCTTCTGTTACCTCGGGGTTAATGGGCACCCCGCGCTGGGTCAGCGTCTCGGCGGCGCCGTCCACGTCATTGATCAGGAAGTTCAGCAGTTTGGCAGCTTCCTTCGGGTGCTTTGACTTTGCGGCCACAGACCAGAGCATGCTGGGATCGGCGGAGTAGCCACGGCGCTTCTCAGTGGTTTCGCCGGGCATCCGCAGCAGGACAAGGTTCCCGCCCGAGGCTTCGTTGTATCCACGGAAGTTGTTGATGGGGATGATCTGCGAAGCCACCGTTCCCTTGGCCAGGTAGGACTGCGCCGGGGACCCGCCGATTTGTTCGAAGAATCCGGCAGGCGGGTAGCCGCCGGCCTTGCGCAGGTCCACGCTGTACTGGAACCACTCGCGGATGGTGTCTTCGCTGACGCCGAGCTTGTTGTCCTTGGTGTAGAAGTCCTCGCCGCGCTGACGGGCGAAGAGGATGGGGCCGGTCTCGGTGGCCACATCGTAGCCGGCTCCGTAAATCTTCCCGCCGGTCTTCTGGGTCACCTCGGTAGCGAACTCGGCATAGTCCTCCCAGCTCCAGGTTTTGTCATCAGGGATGGTCACGCCTGCCTGATCGGTGATGGTCTTGTTGACCACCATGCCGATGAGGTTGACGCCGGTTGCCAACCCGTACAGTTTGCCGTCCACCTCACCCCGGCTTTGGATGGTCTGGGGAATCTTCTCGAGGTTGATCTCGGGCAGCGACTTCAGGTCTGCCAGGGTGCCGCGTTGCGCGTATTCGAGCAGGGTCCGGTTCGCCATGTTCAGAACGTCAGGCGGATTGCCGCCGGCGAAGCGGGTGGCCAGCTTGTCCGCGTAGGGGCCGCTGTCCTGGTATTCGCTCTTGACCGTGATGCCGGGGTTCTTCTCTTCGAAGATCTTGATTGCCGCGTCTGTCATCTTGGCCCGGTTGGAATCACCCCAGTACACGAAATTCAGCTCGACGTTGCCGCCGCCGGCGGACGGGGAGGTTGCCCCTCCGCAGCCGCTGAGGGCCAGGCCGGCAGCGGTCAGTGCTGCACCCAGGATGATCCTGCGCGGGATAGGGGTGCTCGTGGTCTTCTTCATCGAATGACGCCTCTCTAGCGGGGTATGTCGGGCTTGTTCCGGCCACTGGCCAATATGCAGGTAGCAGGGAAACTTTCTGGGGCAGATTTGCGCTCAAAGGCATCCATCTGCCGATGAATATCGGTGGAAACTCCCAAAAAAACTTTCGAGTAAACGATTTCTAGCAAGAAAACGCTGTGACTGTCAACACAATTTCGAAAGTCATTGGTTTCGTTTGTACAGAAACTTTCTGTGCCACTTGCCGAATATTTTCGCCATAGCTATGCTGATCCACACATCCCGGACACGCCACCCAACCAGGAGGTCTGCTTGGCTATCCACAGCACGCCGTCAGCTGCGGCCCCCGGTTTTTCGGACCAAGTCCCGCCGCTCGTCACCCACTGCACCGGACTGCAGCTGCCCGCCGGCAGTGCGCCCAGGCCCTACCTCCACCCGGTGCTGTCCCTTGGCGGCGCCACCGTCACGGAAGCCGGACCGGCCGATCACCCACACCACCTGGGCCTGTCCGTCGCCTTCTCCGACGTCAACAGAACCAATTTCTGGGGCGGCTCCACCTTCACGGCCGCCAGCGGGCCGGTGCTCCTGTCGAACCACGGAACGCAGTTCCCGCACGACTGGCGCTCATCCACAGGAACGGACGAGGCAGGGGAGTCCGGCGCCGTGTTGTGGAAGTCCGCGTCAGGCGACGAGCTCGCCGCCGAGGAGCGGCACATCCAGCAGTTTGCCCATCCGGAGCCCGGGAGCTGGAGCTTGTCACTGTCCTCGGTGATCCGTCCGGCGGCGCGCGTCGAGCGGCTGGCGGTGTCGTCGTCGGCCGTCAAGGGCAGGGCAGGCGCCGGATATGGCGGCATCTTCTGGCGGTTTCCCCGCGGCAGCGATGACCCGGTTGTGCTTTCCGACGCCGGCACCGGCGCCGACGCCGCGCACGGCTCACGCTCACCCTGGCTGTCGGTCACCATGCGGCTCGAGGGCGGACCCGTCAGCGTTGTGCTCGGGCAAGACCCCGGTCACCAGCTTCCGTGGTTCATTCGGGCGGAGGGCTACTTGGGGGCGGGACCAGCCGCAGCTTGGTCTGAACCCGCACACGTGGACGCGGAAACTCCCCTCAGGCTTGGCCTGCACGCCGTCATCCACGACGGAGCGGTGACAACTCCCGCCCGCGCCCTGGAACTCCTCCACCAGCACCCCCGACTCAGCCGCCCCGGCGCAACCGACAGGACATCATGACTACCCCGCGTCCCACCCCGCTCTACAGCAACCCCGTCCTCAACGGCGACTGGCCTGACCCCGACGCCATTCAGGTGGATGGCGTCTACTACCTGATTGCGTCGAGCTTCAACAGGGTGCCGGGGCTCCCCGTGCTGAAGTCCCGGAACCTTGTGGACTGGGAGCATGCCGGCCATGCCCTCCCCGAACTGCCCCAGGGGAGCCACTACTCCCTGGTGCGCCACGGCAGCGGCGTATGGGCCCCGGCCCTCCGGTACCACGATGGGCGCTTCTGGATCTTCTATCCGGACCCGGACCACGGCATTTTTGTCCTCAGCGCGGAAAAGGCAGAAGGGCCGTGGAGTGCCCCGCACCTGCTCTACGCTGGCCGCGGCATCATTGATCCCTGCCCGCTGTGGGACGAGGACGGTGAGGCCTACCTGGTCCACGGTTGGGCGCACAGCCGCGTCGGGGTGAAGAACCGGCTCACCGTCCACCGGATGGCCGCGGATGCGAGCCGCCTCCTGGACCATGGAACCCACGTGATCAACGGCGCCGACCTCCCGGGTTACACCACCCTGGAAGGACCCAAGTTCTACAAGCGCGGCGACTGGTACTGGATCTTCGCGCCGGCCGGCGGCGTAGCCACGGGCTGGCAATCGGTCTTCCGCTCACGGTCCCCGTTCGGCCCGTACGAGGAGCGCAAGGTGCTCGAGCAGGGCGAGACGAACGTCAACGGTCCCCACCAGGGCGCCTGGGTCACCACCCCCGAGGGTCAGGACTGGTTCCTGCACTTCCAAGACCGTGGCCCCTACGGCCGGGTGGTCCACCTCCAGCCCATGGGGTGGGGCGCGGACGGCTGGCCCTGGATGGGAACTCCCGGGGACGACGGCGGACCGGGAACCCCGGTGGCCAGCCACCCCTATCCAGCGGGAACCTCGCAGGAAGACGTGGCACCTCCGGCCAGCGACGGCTTCGACTCGCCGTGGCTCGGGCCGCAGTGGCACTGGCAAGCGAACCCGCGCGAGTCGTGGTCGTTCCAAGGCGGGGGAGGACAGTTGGTCCTCCGTCCGCAGGCCAACGACCCCGTGAACCTGCGCGAACTGCCCAACGTACTCGGCCAAATCCTGCCGGGCACCCCGTCCACCTTCACCACCACGCTGGAACTGGACGGCGTCCCGGCCGGCACCCGGGCCGGCGTCGTGGTCCTGGGCCAGAAGTATGCCTGGCTGGGAATCATACGGACCGGGGACGGTTACGTGCTGGGTAGCGGCACCGGCGGGGAGGGGCCGCGTGAGGAGCGGCCAAGCCGGCAGATACCGCTGGACGGCCCGCGGATCGAGCTCCAGATCCGCACTGATGCCACCCCTCGCTCCACTTTTGCCTGGCGGACCGGGCCGGGAAAGCCGTGGGAAGTCCAAGGCTGGAACTTCGACGTGGTGGAGGGCAAGTGGATCGGCGCCGAACTGGGCATTTTCGCCGCGTCACCGCTGGGCTCGCAGGAAAGGGGCAGTGTTATCGTTGGACCCGTGCGGGTGGAGGCTGCGCCGGCACGCCGGAGAGTCGCCCCGCATTATGCCGCCGCCGCTTCCAGATGATCGCAAGGACCGCACCGTTGACAGCCACTCCGCGCCCCAAGATCGCAGATGTGGCCGCAGCAGCAGGCGTTTCGGTGCCCACCGTGTCGAAAGTACTCAACGGCCGGTCGCACGTTTCCGAGGCAACGCGGGCAAAGGTGCGCCAAGCCCTGGAGGACCTCGACTACACCAAACGCAACGTCCCGGCGGACCAGCCGGGGCTGCTGCAGTTGGTGGTTAACAACTTCGACTCGCCCTGGGTACTGGAAATCATGGAGGGCGCCGAGGCCGCTGCCTCGCGGCTCGGCTACTCCATTGTCTATACGCGGGCAGAGCACGCCACGGCCGAGAACTGGCGGAAGCTCCGGGAATCTTCGGCCAACCGGCTCGCCGGCGTGGTGCTGCTCGCTCCACGGCGCGGCTCGCGGCTGGTGACCACACTGCGGAGCCTGAACATTCCCGCGGTGGCGGTGGATCCCGAAGGCGCCGAGGGCCTCACCATACCCAGCGTCAGCCCGGCGTCGTTCTCCGGAGCGCTCGCCGCGGTGGGACACCTGCTGGAGCTGGGCCACCGCCGCATCGGGATCATCACCGGACGCGGGCACGGATCCGGCCACAGCCGCGCACGGTATGCGGCGTACGCTGCCGCACTCCACGAGGCGGGGCTGCCCGTCCTGCCCGAGCTGGTGCGCGATGGCGACTTCAGTATTGAGTCCGGCGTCCGCCACGGCGGGGACCTCCTGGACCTGCCGGAGCCTCCCACGGCGATCTTCGCCGCAAACGACCTCCAGGCGCTCGGGGTCATGAACGCCGCAGCCGGCCGCTCCCTGAAGATTCCAGGGGATATCAGCATTGTGGGCTTCGATGACATCGCTCAGGCCGCACTGATGTCGCCGCCGCTGACCACCGTCCGCCAGCCGCTCTCCCAGCTGGCGTCCATGGCCGTGGGCATCGTTGCCGAACAGCTCGAGCAGCAGGGGCCGGCGGCTCCGGTTGCGCTGGAAGTTGCTACAGAACTGGTGGTTCGTGGCACCACTGCCGCGCCACGGGCGAAATAGCCAAGCGTCGAAACGCCCTAATCTCTAAGCCCTGGGCGCGCCCAGCACGAGGTTCTTGAGGTCATCGAGGGTCTGCTGCATGTGGTCGTCCATGGCTTGGCGGGCACGGGAGGCGTCCCGGGACTCCAATGCTTCTGCAATGTTCTGGTGGTGGGCTATCGCGTGGACCTGGATCTCCGGCACTGCAGACGTTTCGGCCCGACGCTTCGCCAGGACCCGGTGCAACGGTTCGAAGAGCACTGCCACGAAAACGTTCTCGGACGCGTGCAGGATCAGGTCATGGAACGCCAGGTCCGCCTCGACAAACGCGGGGAGGTCGTTGGCCTGGTTGGCTGCCCGCATGGCGGCCACGCATCCGTAAAGCGCCTGGATATCGGCATCGCCGATCCTGCCTGCAGCGAGCTCGCAGGCCCCCGTCTCCAGCATCCTGCGGAGCTCGATGAGCTGGACCGACGCGTCGGCCTCGTTCTTGCCCTCCGACGCCGCCCGTAACACTGCCTCCAGGGAAGCCCATCGGTTCAGCGGGTTCACAAACGTCCCACGGCCCCGCTCAACGCTAAGGATCCGCTGGGCCTCGAGGGTCTTCATGGCCTCGCGGACGGTCATCCGGCTGACTTCGTGTTTGGCGCTAAGTTCAAGCTCCCCGGGCACGCTGGATCCAGGTGGGAACTCGCCTGCAATGATGCGGTCCAGAAGCTCGTCGGCTACGACGTCCACCAGTGATTTCCGTGCCATGTTTTCCCCTGCTCGGCCGTGGCAAATATGTCTGACAAGTCTACTTGCGCGTCCCCAATGTGCTGTGTCACACTATTCCTAAATGTTAGATGTCAGACATCTTACAAATATCTATCTCACCACCGATTTCACCACAATGGAGTGCAGCATGACGCTTGAAGCAGAAGTCCTGGCCGCCTATCCGGCCGAAGTCCGGATCCCTGCAGCACTGGTGGCTGACGCCGTCGCTGCGTCCAGCGCCGAATCTCCCCGCATGCTGGTGGTGCTCGACGACGACCCCACCGGGACCCAGTCGGTTGCGGATCTGCCCGTCCTGACCCGCTGGGAAATCGAAGACTTCGTATGGGCCTTTGGACAGGCCAAGCCCGCTGTCTACGTCCTCACCAATACCCGCAGCCTGGACCCAGCCGAAGCGGCAGCCCGGAACGAGGAAGTGGTCCGCAATGCCCTCGCCGCCGCCGGGTCGGACGATTCCGGCCTGCGCCTAGGGTTCGTGAGCCGCAGTGACTCCACCCTCCGCGGCCACTACCCGCTGGAACCCGATGTCATCGCCGCCACCGTGGCCAAGGTCAGCGGAGAAGCCACCGACGGAGTGGTGCTCGTCCCGGCCTTCCCCGACGCCGGACGCGTGACCATCGGCGGCGTGCATTACATGCGCGGCACCGGGGAGGACGCCGGCAAGCTCACGCCGGTAGCCGAGACCGAATTCGCCAGGGACGCCACCTTCGGCTTCGCCAACTCGGACATGTCCAAGTATGTGGAGGAGAAGTCGCAGGGACGCTTTGCGGCAGATTCCGTCATTGTCCTGGACCTGAACATCATCCGCGCCTCCACCGATCCGCGGGCCACTGCGAACGCCATCGCGGATGCCATTGAACCCGCCACCAACTCCACCCCGATCGTGGCGGACATTGTTACCGAAAACGACCTCCGCGCCCTGTCCCTGGGCCTGGACGAAGCCGAACGGCGGGGCAAGAAGCTGCTTTACCGCGTAGGCCCGCCGTTTGGCCGTGCCCGGATCGGCCAGGAAATCCGCGCCGAGCTCAGTGGCGCCGAAGCCTACGCCGGCAACACCCCGTCCCTCGCCGGCGGACTGATCGTTGTTGGCTCCCACGTGGGGGTCACCACCCGGCAGCTGAAGGCCCTCACCGAGCAGCACAGCGCCGCGCACATCGCCGAGATCGACGTCGAGAAACTGCTGGCCGCCGAAACCGAAACAGCCGCGGACGCCTACTTGGACCAGACGGTGGACAGAGTCGTGGACGCACTCCGCACCCGCGACGTCATCGTCCACACCAGCCGGTTGCTGATCAAAACCGACAGCCCGGCCGAAAGCCTCCGGATCGCACGCACGGTGTCTTCCGCCGTCGTCGCGGTGGTGAACCGGACCCTGAAGACCTTCCCGCCGCGGTTCGTCATCGCCAAGGGCGGCATCACGTCCTCCGATGTTGCCGCCCACGGCCTGGAAATCCGCCACGCTATTGTCCGCGGACCCATGCTGCCGGGCATCGTCTCCCTCTGGGAACCGGTGGATGGGCCCGCCAAGGGCATCCCGTACATCGTCTTCGCCGGCAACGTGGGCGATGACCAGTCCCTCGCCGACGTCACCCGCAAACTCAGCAACACCTTCTAGCCCCCGCTTACGCCCGCCGGCTCCACCGATACCGCACACATTCAACGGAGAACACCATGACCAGCAACTACACCGTCACCGTCCTGGGCCTCGGAGCCATGGGACTGCCCATGGCCACGCGTCTCGCGTCCCAGCTGACCGTCCACGGCTTCGACATCGCCGAACCCCGCCTGAAGCTCGCCGAAGAAGCAGGCATCGCCACATTCGCCACCGCCCGCGAAGCTGCCAAGGGCGCCGACGCCGTGCTCCTGGCGGTCCGCAACGGTGAACAACTCAATGACGTCCTGTTCGGCGAGAACGGTGTGGCCTCGGTGCTGGAGCCGGGCGCCGTCGTGATCCTGGGCAGCACCGTCGGCACCGAAGCCATCCCGGCCACCGTCGCGCAGCTGGCCGAGTACGGCGTGGAACTGGTGGACGCACCGCTGTCCGGCGGCCCCAAGCGTGCCGGCGAAGGCGACCTGCTGATCGTTGTTGGCGCGTCCCCGGAAGCCCGCGAAAAAGCCGCCCCGGCCTTGGAACTCCTGGCCTCAACCCTGACCGTGGTGGGCGACAAGCCCGGCGATGGACAGGCCCTTAAGACCGTCAACCAGCTCCTCTGCGGCGTCCACATCGCTGCCGCCGCGGAGGCCATGGCCCTCGCCGACGCCCTCGGCCTGGACCAGGCCAAGACCCTCGCCGCCCTTGAAGCCGGCGCCGCAGGTTCCTTTATGCTCTCCAACCGCGGCCCCCGGATCCTGGAGGCCTACACCGAGGAAGGCGCCGAGGTCCTGTCCCGCCTGGACATCTTCGTCAAGGACATGGGCATCGTGGGCAAGGCCACGCGCGCCGCCGGCCTGGCTGCGCCGGTCGCTGCCGCTGCCGAACAGCTCTACCTTCTCGGCCAGGCCCAGGGCCTAGCCGCTTCCGACGACTCCGCCGTCATCAAGGTTGTTGCGCCCACCAAGCGCACCGCCTAGGCACCCAACTTCACAACCGCCAAAGTACCTCCCCTCAAGCCCGACGACGGCGGTCCCCCCTCCGCCGTCGTCGAACCTCCCAGCGTTCCCCCGACAGAAATAATTAGCGCCTGATCGCCCGTCTTCTGGAAGACTGGCTCGTCAAAGGAGACACCGTCATGAACCACCTGATGAACCCCCTGATACTGCGGGCGGCTGACGCCCCAGCTATCAAACCGGCAGTAGAGCTTGGCACCCCGCTGCTCCTCACCATCGCCGCCGTTGGCATCGCCATCCTGCTCGTGATGATCATCCGCTTCAAAATCCAGGCCTTCGTGGCGCTGCTGACCGTGAGCATCCTGGTGGCCGTGGCCGCACAGATCCCGCTCAAGGACGTCTTCACCGTTGTGGCCAATGGCGTGGGCGGCACCATGGGCAAAGTGGCCCTGCTGATCGCCCTCGGTGCGGTCCTGGGCCGGATGATCGAGGTCTCCGGCGGTGTCCAGTCCCTGGCTTCGCACTTCACCGAGAAGCTGGGTGCCAAGCGCGTGGCGGTGGCCCTCACCGCCGTCGGCTTCCTGGTGGCCATTCCCGTGTTCTTCGAGGTGGGCATCATCGTGCTGGTCCCCATCGTCTACGCCTTCGCCAAGATCGCCAACGTCCACCCCGTCAAGTTCGGCCTGCCGATGGCCGGCATCATGCTGGCCATCCATGTGGCCGTGCCTCCGCACCCGGGCATCGTCGCCGGTGCCGGTGTGTTCGGGGCCGACATCGGGCTCATTACCCTCATCTCGCTGCTGATCTGCATCCCGCTCGGCTTCCTGTCCTACTGGGTTGCCAGCATCATGAACCGCAAGGACTACGAGCTGCTGCCTTCGGTCAAAGCCCAGGTGGACGAGTTCGGTTCCGATTCCCTCGTGAAGGTTGGCCATGATGGCCCCGGCGCCGCGGCTATCGCCCCGCCGCGCCCGGCCCTGATCATCTTCCTCATCGCCGCGCCGATCGTGCAGATCCTGATCGGCACCATGGGTACCCTCACCATCCCCAAGGACAACTCCTGGTACGGCCTCGCGGCCTTCATCGGCAACCCGTTCTTCGCCCTCCTGGTGGCTGTTGCGCTGTCCTTCTTCCTGCTGGCTGTCCGCCGCAACTGGTCGCTGAAGGAGACCGGCGAAATCTTCGAAGGCGCGCTGCCTCCCATCGCCTCCATCCTGATGGTTGTCGCCGCCGGCGGCGTCTTCGGCGAAGTCCTCCGCACTTCCGGAATCGGCGCCGCGCTGTCCCAGACCCTTGACCACCTGGGCCTGCCGGTCATCGTGCTCGGCTTTGTCATCTCCCTCGCCCTGCGCGCAGCCCAGGGTTCGGCGACCGTCGCCATCGTCACCACCACCGGCCTGCTGACCTCCGCCGTGATGGAAGGCGGCTACTCCCCGGCGCAGATCGCCGTCATCGTGATCGCTATCGGCTTCGGCTCGCTCGGCCTGTCCCACGTGACCGACGCCGGCTTCTGGACCGTAGTGCGTTACTACGGACTCACCGTTTCCGACGGCCTGCGCACCTGGACCGTGCTCACCACCATCCTGGGACTGGCAGGCTTCCTCCTGACCTTCGTGGCCTGGATCCTGGTGGGGGGCCTGGGCGTCTAATGCGCACCCGACTCGACCATCTGGTCACCTCCGCCCTGCAGCGGCGATCGGCTGTCCCCGCGTTCACCTGCTACGACTTCACCACCGCCCTGGCTGTTGTGGGCGCGGCCGAAGACGCGGGCCACGGGGTCATCCTGCTGGTGGCCCCCAAGACCGCGGGCACGTCCAACGGCCTGCGCCTGATCACCGCGCTCCGCGGCTTGGCTGATGGTGCGTCCGTTCCGGTGGCGGTCCAACTGGACCACGCCTCGGACCTGTCGGTGATGGCCGACGCCGTCGCCGCGGGGGCGGATTCGGTCCTCGCGGACGGCTCCTCCCTTCCGTACGAGGACAACATTGCGCTGGTCCGGGCGGCACGCGCATTGGTGGGTGCCGACGTCGTGCTCGAAGCCGAACTCGGTGGCCTGGCCGGCGACGAGGACCGGGCCTTCGGCGCGGACGAAGCGGGCGTGGCTGTGGCTGGCCTGACGGACTCCGCCCAGGTGGAGGACTTTGTGGCCCGGACCGGCGCGCAATTGCTGGCCGTCGCCGTGGGTAACGTCCATGGCAAGTACAAGGGCGAGCCGCAGCTGCGCTGGGACGTCCTCCAGGACATCGCCGTGCGGACACACATCCCGCTGGTGCTCCACGGCGCCTCCGGCATTCCGGCGGGGGAGCTGGTGAAGGCCGCCGCCATGAACGTGGGCAAGGTGAACTTCAATACCGAACTCCGGACCGGCGTGCTGGCCACCCTGCAGGAGCAGTTGCCGGTGCACCGGGCCGACGGCGAGAACCTGCAGGGCCTGCTGGGCCACTGGAACTCCTCCGCCAGGGAGTTCGCGACGTCGGCGCTGGGCATGCTCAGCCGCTGAGAGTTCCTGCGGGGCCCCAGCCGTGTTTTGAGGGAACGGGAGGCTAGGATCATGCCATGATCCTGGCCTCCCTCCTTTTTGCGTTCATCGCCGCAGCCCTGCACGTCTACATCTTCACCATGGAATCCTTCACCTGGACCAAACCGGCCACCTGGAAGCGCTTCGGGCTTGCGTCCCAGGCCGACGCCGAGACCACCAGGCCGCTCGCGTACAACCAGGGTTTCTATAACCTGTTCCTGGCCATCGGCGCGTTCATCGGCATCGGCTGCGCAGCCTTCGCTGCCGAGGGGTCGGCGCAGTCCGTAGTGGGGTGGACCCTGGTCTTCAGCTGCTGCGGATCCATGCTGCTGGCCGCCGTGGTGCTCGCCTTGAGCGGGAAAAAGTACCTCCGTGCCGCCGCCATACAGGGCGCCACTCCGCTGCTCGCCGTCGTACTGGGACTTCTGGCCGTGGTTTCCTGACGCGCCGCCAGGCGCCGATCAGCCGCCAAGCTACCCATACAGGCGCAGAATGTAGGTAGTAGCAACTTCGGGAGTTTCAGGACCGGACGTGAGTGGTGTGAAGGAGCAGGGGGCATCCCCGCAACACGAGCCCGCGAACACGCGCGACCTCGGCATCGACCTCGTCCGCTTCTTCTGCCTGGCCCTGGTGGTGGTGGGCCACTGCATGATGGTCAGTCCGGTCCTGCACCGCGACGGCACCGTTACCACCGAGAACACCCTCGGGGAGCAGACCTGGTTCGTGCCCGTCATCTGGATCTTCATGGTGATGCCGCTGTTCTTCGTCACGGGCGGGACCACGGGCCTGCAGTCCTGGCGGCGGCTCAAGGCCCGGGGCGGCACCGGCTTCGAGTTCGCCCAGTCCCGCCTGCTCCGCCTGGTCCGGCCGGCGACCGCGTTGTTGGCCTGCATGTTCCTGGGGCTTTGGGCGGCACTGCTCCTGGGTGTGGACCCCCAGGTGATCCAGTTGATGACCGCCGGCGCGGGCATGCCGCTGTGGTTCCTGGCCGCCTATCTGGCTGCACAGCTGAACATTCCCCTGCTGGCCCGCTTCCATGACCGGGCGCCGTGGCTGACGCTGGTTGGCCTGACGGCCCTGGTGGTGGCGGTTGATTGCTTCCGCGGCGTCCTGCCTTCGCTGGCATATGCAAACTTGGTGTTCCTGTGGTGCGCCGTGCAGCAGTTGGGCTTCCTGATGGCGGACGGCCACTTCGCCAAGCTGTCCCGCTCCTCCCTGATGGGCCTGATCGTTGCGGCCAACCTGGTGCTGGGGGTCCTCACTGGACTGGGGCTTTATTCCGGAAACATGCTGGTGAACCTCAATCCACCCAACCTTTGCCTGCTCCTGCTGGGCGTAGCCCAGGCTGCCTTCCTTGAGATGGTCCGTCCCGGGCTCCACTGGGTGGCAGGGGTTCGCTGGGTGCGTGCCCTGGTGTCTGTTGCCGGGCGCCGGTCCATGACCGTCTACCTCTGGCACCTGCCCCTTCTCGTGGGCATGTCGGGCCTGCTCCTGCTTACCGACTTCCCCAAGCCGGCTGCGGGGACCGCCGCGTGGTGGTGGGCGCGGCCGCTGGTACTCCTGGGCGTCGTTACCCTGCTGCTTCCGGTCATGGGCGCCTTCGGCCGCCTTGAGGAACGTCCGACGGCGTCTGTCCACACGCGCGGCCGGCCCGCCGCAGCGGTGGTGACGGCCGCCGTCGTGGTCTTCATTCCGGTGGCCGACGCCGCGTTCAACGGCCTCACGCTGGGCCTCCTCGGCGGGGGAGCGGCGTGCTTCGCGCTCGCCGTGCTGCTGCTCGGCAGGATGCCGGAACGGGTGCCCGCCGGTGCGGCGGAGCGTGGCGGATTGTCCGGCGGATTAACCGGCGGATTGACCAGTGGGTCGTCCGATGGGTCGTCCGATGGGTCGTCCGGAGGGTTGTCCGGCGGGCAGCCGGGCGGGCCATTGCCAGCAGGGCCAAGTAGTGCCAGTGTCGAACCATGACGGAGAACATGATTTCCACCGAGGACGAATTCAGCCCCGACGTTTCGCTTGCACGGAACGACGCCCACCACTGCTATGAGCTGCGGGTCGGCGGGAAGGTAGCTGTGCAGTCCTTTTTCCGGGACCGGCCAGGGCACATTGACTTCACACACACGGAGACCGCAGAGGAGTTCAAAGGCCAGGGGCTTGGCAAAGTGCTGGCGCATTTCGCACTGGATGACGTGGTGGCCTCCGGCAAACGGATCATCCCGCATTGCCCGTTCATCGCCGGCTATCTCCGCCAGCATGAGGGTTACGAACAATACATCGACTGGCCCGAGGACGCTTAGCCACGGGACGTCAGGTGGCACGGCGCGTACTTGAGTTTGCGCCCGATCGATCCTGCGCTTAGTGGAAATGCGTGACCGGAGCCTCATGGGCGACTGCCGCCACCAACTGCTCGGCTATGGTGCGGAGCTTCTGGTTGCGGCTGCTGGAAGCCCTGACCAGAATGGCCATCGCCTCCTCCTGGGAACAGCGGTTCTGTCCCATGATGATTCCGGCCGCGAGGTCGATTGCCGTCCGGGACTCCATGGCCGCCCTGAGATCCGCCGCCAGCTGTTGGCCGGCGGCAACCCGGACAGCAAGCCGGAGCGAGCTCTGGGCATGGGCGGCAAAGAGCTCGGCATCTTCGATGGCGGCTGAGCCGAACGCGTTCACGTCCGGGGCGAAAATATTCAGGGCAGCCTTGGAATCACCGTCCAGAGTCAACGGAACGGCGAGCACACTGAGCTGGCCAAGCTGCGCGATGGCCTGGCCATACTCCGGCCAGCGCTTGTCATGCCGGGTGTCAGGGACAAGGACAGTGATGCCGGCGTTCATGGCATGGAGGCATGGTCCGGCGCCATGGTTGTGCTGGATTTCGTCCATCACCTTGGCCCGAGGGTCGCTCCAGGCAGCCGTGGTGGTCCGGTGCCGCCTGCTCAGCGTCACAGCGCAGACCACCGGAAGGTCCATGGACTCCGAAATGGCGCGGGCCGCGTAGTCGCACAGTTCGTGCAGGAATTCGTTCACGTCCCTGCTGTCGATGACGATGTTCTGGAGCTGTTCCACCACGGCGTCGTCGCCGTGACGGAGCGCCTTCAGCGCTGATGGGTCCATAGTCCAGTTTAGGCCCCGTCCGGCACTAAAGAACCGACACTATTGGGGCGTTGGCTACGGCTTGTCCACCCGACGCACCGTAATGGGGAGGCGCAATATTGTGACCTGCGCGACATCTTTGTAGAGTCGATGGTGGGCCATGCAGCCGGCCCCCGGCACCTATGCGGAGACCGCCATGAGCCACAAACTGTCCCATCACAAGCTTCGAATTGTTGTCCACGTTGATGTGGACCCGGGAAACATCAGCGTAGATGTTGGCGGCTGCCTGACACAGAGTAATTTTCCGGCACTGCTTCACCTGCTCCTCCGGGCGCAGCGCCTGGCCTCCGCCCCCGAGATAGCCCTGGATCTGCGGCATGCCATCCACCTGGATGCCAGTGTCCTGGCGCACCTTCGCCACATCGCCAGTCCGGGCTCGCATAAGTCAGGGCAGCATGCGGCCATTCATCACGCGATGGGGCTCGCCGCGGCTGCGGCCCTCGAAGAGGCCGATGACTTCCGCCTGACACTCCTGGAGCCGGTCTACCTGCCGGTGTGCCCCATCCACTCCGCAGCCGACAGTGCTGCGGCCCGGCGTGACGCCGCCAAGGCGGCCATGGTGGAGCATCCCAACCAGCCCACGGACCCCGCCCATCCGGTGCGCCCCTCCCGCGCCGCCTCGGCCAAGCGTTCCACGCGCGAACGTGCAGGCAAGGCCCTTCACGTCCACCTCTGAGCAAGGTGCCCGCCAGTTCGAGCGGGGAGTATTTTGCCCCTGTTGGCCAAGGTCTGCCAGTCAATGACGCACTCCGGTCCCTGAAAGTCCCTGGATTGGCGAGGTTTCGATAAATAGGTCACAAAAGTTTGACGAAAAGGCATGCCTAAGTAAGGCTTACCTTGCTAAAGACCCCCCCAACGTCGACTTAAGGATGACCACCGTGCCGCTGCTGCCCCGTGTTGATGAGATGTACGTGGACGAGAACCAGGTGAGCCACGCCCTGCCCGGACAGGATTTCGGCTCCCGCGTGGAGCTTGCCCTCGCTGCCACCAACCATCTGTTCAACAAGCGGAACTCCACGCGCTACGTGGCGCAGGTACTGCAGGGTGTCAATGCCGTGGCCACCAAACTGGACCGCACCACACGGCCGTTCACCGGCGTCGGACCTGCCGAAATGGAAGCCCGCATCGGCGCCGTCGACCTGGACCGGCCGCTCCCGGACACTGCCGCCGCCCTGGAGGAGCTGGAGTCCGTTTACCTTCGGGACGCCATCTACTTCCACGATGCGAAGTATGCTGCCCACCTGAACTGTCCCGTGGTGATCCCGGCGCTGGTAGGCGAAGCCATCCTTTCCGCGGTGAACTCCTCGATGGACACCTGGGACCAGAGCGCTGGCGCCACGATGATCGAGCGCAGGCTCATCGACTGGACGGCCGAGCGGCTGCAGCTGGGGGCTGCTGCCGACGGCGTGTTTACCTCCGGCGGCAGCCAGTCCAACCTGCAGGCCCTGCTGATCGCCCGCAACCACGCCGTTGCCGGCCTGCGCCAGGAGCCGGCCAACACCGGGCTCCGGCTGCCCGCGCTACTGGAGAAGCTGCGTATTTTCACGTCTGCCGACAGCCATTTCAGCATCCAGAAGTCAGCGTCGATGCTGGGCCTGGGGTTCGACGCCGTCACTTCCGTCGCATGCGCCGCGGACCACAAGATGGACCCCGCCGCCCTCGCCGAGGCCATGGCGGAAGCGCACGACGCCGGGCTGGTGCCGATGGCGGTGGTGGCCACCGCCGGGACCACTGATTTCGGTGCCGTGGATCCGCTCGCAGAACTCGCCGCGCTGGCCCGCGCCTACGGGGCCTGGTTCCACGTTGATGCTGCCTATGGCGGCGGGCTGATGGTCTCGAACCGCTACCGCCACCTGCTGGACGGGACGCGCCTGGCCGATTCCGTCACCGTGGACTTCCACAAGACGTTCTTCCAGCCGGTCAGCTCCAGCGCCCTGTTGGTCCGGGACCGCACCATGCTGCAGCACGTCACCTACTACGCGGACTACCTGAACCCCGAAAGCGCGGCCCTGGCCGAGATCCCCAACCAGGTGGACAAGAGCATCCAGACCACGCGCCGCTTTGACGCGCTCAAGCTCTGGCTGACCCTGCGCATCATGGGCGCGGACGCGATCGGCGCCCTGTTTGACGAAGCGATCGACCTCGCCACCCGGGTTGGCTCCGTCTTGGCGGCCGACGACGACTTTGAGCTCGCCGCCAACCCGCAGCTCAGCACGCTGGTCTTCCGGTACCGGCCGCTGGTGCCGGGCGCTGCCGCTGGTGCTGGTGCTGGTGCTGGTGCTGGCGGAGGGGAGCGGCTCTCCGAGGATGCTGCTGATGCCCTCAATCCGGCCATCCGCGCGGCAGTCTTCGCCTCGGGGCAGGCCGTGGTGGCCGGCACCAAGGTGGGCGGCAGACACTACCTGAAGTTCACGCTCCTCAACGCGGAGGCCACCCTGGGGGACATCTGCGAGATCGTCGAACTGCTTCGCGGCACGGGCGCGCAGCTATTGGCCAACGCTGCCACCAACACCAGCACTGCGGGAGCTTCCGCATGAGCGCCATTGACAACCCGCGTACTGACCCGCGCATCTACGACTTCGCCGGCATCGGCGTCGGACCTTTCAACCTTGGCCTCGCCGCCCTCAGCGAACCGGTGGACGGGCTGGATGGTGTCTTCCTGGAACAGCGCGAGTCCTTCGACTGGCACCCGGGGATGATGCTGGAGCCGGCCCACCTGCAGGTGCCGTTCATGGCGGACCTGGTAACGCTGGCCGATCCCACTTCGCCGTATTCTTTCCTGAACTTCCTCAAGCAGACCGGGCGGCTGTACCGGTTCTACATTCGCGAGAACTTCTATCCTCTGCGCGCCGAGTACAACCAGTACTGCCAGTGGGTGGCCGGCCAGCTGCGGTCCGTGCGTTTTAGCACGACTGTGCTGGATATAACGTACGACGGCGGCGTGTACAGGCTTTCGGTGCAAGGTCCGGACGGGCCTGAGGTGCTGCTGGCGCGGCGGCTGGTGCTCGGCACGGGCACCTCGCCGTACGTACCGTCGTCATGTGACGGAATAGTTTCAGCCGCGGCCAGGGAAGGCGGGGGACTTGTCCTCCACAACGCCGACTACCTGTTGAAGAAGAGTGAACTGCAGGCCAGGCGCAGCATCACCATCGTGGGCAGTGGCCAGAGCGCCGCGGAAATCTACTACGAGCTCCTGCAGGAGATCGATGTCCACGGCTACCAGCTGAACTGGGTCACCCGGTCCGGGCGGTTTTTCCCGCTGGAGTACACCAAGCTCACGCTGGAGATGACTTCGCCGGAATATGTGGATTATTTCCATGGGTTGCCGCAGGGCCAGCGCGACGGCCTCATCAAGAGCCAGAAGAACCTGTACAAGGGCATCAACTCCGAGCTGATCGACGCCATCTACGACCTCCTCTACACCAAGAGCCTTTCCGGCATGGTGGACACACAGCTACTGACCCATTCATCGCTGACGGGTGCGGCCTGGGATCCGGCCGCCGGCTCCCACACGTTGCACCTCAGGCACGAGGAACAGGGCGCCGAGTACGTGTTGGACAGCGAGGCCGTGGTCCTGGCCACCGGCTACACCTACAGGGAGCCGGGCTTCCTTGCCGGCATCCAGGACCGGATCGCCCGTGACTCCGCCGGCCGGTTCGCCGTGGCACGCAACTACAGCACCGGCGTCGAACCCGGCGAAATCTTTGTCCAGAATGCCGAGCTGCACACGCACGGCTTTGTCACCCCGGACCTGGGCATGGCCGCCTACCGGAACTCGTGCATCCTGCGCGAAATGACGGGCCGCGAGGTCTACCCGGTGGAGCGCAGCATCGCTTTCCAGCAGTTCGGCGCCCCGGCTAGCCTGCCCGAACCTGCCGGCGTGCCCGCAGCAGGCAAAGCAGGGGTGTCCGCATGAGATTCACGTTCCGCTGTGTTGACGCCGTCGCCGATGCACCCCTCCTGCACAGCTGGGTTACCCAGCCCTACGCATCGTTCTGGGGGATGCTGTCCTCCACAGTCGAGGGCGTTGTGGAGGAGTACTCGAAGATTCAGTCCAGCGGGCACCACCACGCCTTGCTGGGGCTCGACGCCGGTGTTCCCGCGTTCCTGATGGAGGAGTACCGTCCGTCGTCCTCGCCCCTGGCCGCCGCCTATGCCGTCCAGGAGGGCGACATCGGCATGCACCTGCTGGTGGCGCCGCCGTCGGGAGGTCCCACACCGGGGTATACCGCCTCCGTGATGGACGCCGTCCTGGACCGGCTGTTCCAGAAGCCCGGCGTGGAGCGCGTGGTGGTGGAGCCCGATGCCCGGAACACCAAAATCCACGTCCTCAATGAGCGGCTGGGCTTCCAACCGGCTGGCGTGGTGACGCTGCCGGACAAGGAAGCGCTCCTGAGCTTCTGCACCCGCCAGGACTACTCCGCTGCCCGCGCAGCGCTCCACAACCCCCAAGACCTTTCCGCCCCGATCCCCCAGGGAGCCACACTGTGACCACCATCGAGCTGGACAACGCCGCTGCCAGCGGCCCAACCGCTGATATCGGCCTCGCCGCACGAGAGGCCGCCTTTGGGCCCGAGGCAGTGAACACCGCCAACACCGTGCCGCACCTCGCTCCGCAGCGCTGGGCTGTGGCCAACCGACACCTTGTCCGGAAGGCACTCGCCGAATTCCTGCACGAACGCATCCTGGAGCCGCAGCGGCTGGGCGCCGGCTCCGGCTCCGGCGCCCGCCCTGCAGAACCGGCTGAGCCCGCGGCCTACGTGGTCCGCAGTGACGACGGTTCAACCTCCTACTCTTTCACCGCACGCGTCCTGGAGCTGGAGCACTGGTCGGTGGACGCCGCCTCCATTCGCTGCACCCGCAGTGGCGCGGACGCTGCCCCGGATGCGCTGCGCTTCATCACCGAGTTCAAGGACACCCTGGGGATCCGCGAGGAGATGCTCCCGGTCTACCTGGAGGAGATCAGCAGCACCCTCGCCGGCCACTCCTACAAGCAGTGGCTGGGACAGCCCTCGGCGCGGGAGCTGGTTGCCGGAGTCACTGGCGGAACCGATCCAGCAGCCGATTTCCAGGCTATCGAGCGCAGCATGACCGAAGGCCATCCGTGCTTCGTGGCCAACAATGGCCGGCTGGGCTTTGGCATCAGCGACTACCGGGCCTTTGCCCCTGAGACAGGGGCGCCCGTCCGGCTGGAATGGATCGGGGTCCACCGCAGCCAGGCGGTCTTCACGTCCAGCGCCGGGCTGGACTACCGCGTCCACCTGGAGGCCGAACTTGGCACAGGTGCCTTGCAGTCCTTCGACGCCGAATTCCGTGCCCAGGGCGTTGACCCCGCCGAGTATCTCCTGATGCCCGTGCATCCGTGGCAGTGGGAGAACAAGCTCACCGTCACGTTCGCTGCCGAGATCGCCCAGCAGCACATCATCCACCTGGGGACGGGAACTGACAGCTACCAGGCCCAGCAGTCCATCCGCACGTTTTTCAACACGAGCGCCCCGGAACAGAGTTACGTCAAGACCGCGATGTCCGTCCTGAATATGGGCTTCATGCGCGGGCTCTCACCGCAGTACATGAAGGCCACCCCCGCCATCAACGACTGGTTGCAGGACCTGATCTGTTCAGACGAGGCCCTGCAAAAGCGGGGCCTGGCCATGATCAGCGAGATCGCTGCCATTGGTTACCACAACAGCTACTACGAGGCCGCGTCCGCCAAGGGCTCGCCTTACCGGAAGATGCTGTCCGCACTGTGGAGGGAAAGTCCGCTCCCGCTGCTCGACGACGGCCAGCAGCTCGCCACCATGGCCTCGCTCCTGCACGTCGACTCCGGCGGCCGGCCCATGGTGTCTGCCCTGATCGAACGTTCAGGCTTGGAACCCGTCGAATGGCTGCGCCGTTACTTCGAGGCCTACCTCGTCCCGCTGGTCCACTGCCTCTATCAGTACGAACTCGCCTTTATGCCGCACGGCGAGAATGTGATCCTGGTGCTTGAGGACGGTGTGCCCATCCGGGCGGTCATGAAGGACATCGCCGAGGAAATCGTGGTGATGGGCGACCGGCTGGACCTCCCCGAGGAAGTGTCGCGGATCCGCGCGGACATCCCCGACGGCGAAAAAGTCCTGGCCATCTTCACCGACGTCTTCGACTGCATCTTCCGGTTCCTCGGTGCACTGCTGGTGGAGGACGGGAAGCTCAACGAGGAGGAGTTCTGGGGCACGGCCGCCCGCGTCATTCAGGACTACCAGGCCGAAAACCCCGAACTCGCGGACCAGTTCGCCCGCCACGACCTGTTCGCCGCCGACTTTGAACTGTCATGCCTGAACCGGCTGCAGCTGCGGAACAACCAGCAGATGCTTGACCTGGCCGACCCGTCCGGCGGGCTCCAGATGGCAGGCCGGCTCGCCAACCCGCTGGCTCGGTTCGCATAGCGTCGGATTCTGCACCATCATTCGAGGGCTTCGGCCGGCCCGCCCAGCATTTCCGGGCGGTGTCCGGGGCCAGGCGGGAATGATGGTGCAAAATCCGTCGGGATAGTCTCAAAGGATGGCGACGAAAACCACCACGGCCCTGATCACCGGAGCCAGCGCAGGCCTGGGCGCCGAATTCGCCCGGCAGTTGGCGGCCCAAGGCCACAACCTCGTGCTGGTGGCCCGGGATAGGGCCCGGCTCCAGGAAACAGCGGCAGGCCTGGAACGGCGGTACGGGATCAGGGCTGAGGTGTTGCCCGCGGACCTGACGGACGACGCCGGTGTGGCCGCCGTCGTCGGCCGCCTCACCGCCGTGGAAAGCCCGGTGGGCGTCCTGGTTAACAACGCGGGAACCGGCCTGCTGCACAAGTTCGAGGAGAGCCACATCTCGGCGGAGAAGCAGCATCTGAAGCTGCACGTGGAGTCCGCCATGGAACTGACCCACGCCGCGCTTCAGGGCATGCTCGAACGCGGTTCCGGCCGGATCATCAACGTATCCAGTATTGCCGCATTCCTCCCGCGCGGAACCTACGCGGCTGCGAAGGCGTGGCTGCTCAGCTTCAGCCGCTCGGCAAACGTGGCCTACGGACCGCGCGGTGTGAAGGTCACGGCGGTGTGCCCGGGCTTCACGCACACCGAGTTCCACGACCGGATGGGGGCGGACAAATCGGTGACGCCGGCCTGGACCTGGCTGACAGCCGAGCGGGTAGTGCGTGAAGGATTGGCGGACAACCTCCGCGGCAAGGCGGTGTCCATCCCGTCGAAACGCTATAAGGCCGTGGCTGTGGCGGCGCGGGTGCTGCCGGACAGGCTACTCACGGGCCCGGCGCGCAAGGCTAAATAGCGGAGCAACTCCGGCTGGTCGGGTCCTCACCGCCACCACCACCAGAATGCCTACAAGCGCGCCCACGAACGTTTCCACTCCGCGCTCCAGGATGAGCAGGGAGGGGTCGATAGGCGCTGCCAGCTGCGTCATCAGGAGGATCACCGGCGTGAAGGAGACCATGGCCAGGCCGTAGTGCCGCGCCATAAAAAGCTCAGTACTGAACTGGAATACGATCACCAGGATGGCCAGGACAGCCACTTGGTGGGCAACGAAAAGCGGTGCGAAGGACCAGGGCGCCGGAACAAGGACGACGGCGGTGACGGCCAGCCCGAGGAATGTCCCCACAATGCGGTGGATGCCGCGCCGGACCCGGCTCGGGAGGTCGGCACCGGCCAATGGGACGGCAGCAGCCGCCATGGCCCAATGCGGGTGCCCGCTGCCACTCATCACCCCGAGGGTTCCGGCCAGCCCGACTGCCAGCGTGTACCTGGCCGCATGGACGGCAGCCGCACGGCCGGCAGCACCGCGGAGGGAGACGACGTCCCGTGCGGCGCCCGCCTGCCAGGCCCGGCCGAGGACCCACCCGGCGAAGCCCACCATCATGGAGAAAGTTGCTGCTCCTGCCGCAATCAGCAGGGGGGCATACCAGGGGACCGCCAGGGGGACCGATGCGCAGGCGCCCAGGGCCAGGATGCCAAAGAATGGGCCGTTGGGTTTGAGCTTCACGCGGTCCGAATACACTGATCCGACTCCCGCGAGCACCGCCTCGACAGCCACCAACCACCAGGACTGGAGCTGGTTGACGGACAGGAAAACGCCTACGGCTACGCCGCTGAGGAGTACCAGGGCCGCTTGGGACTGGTGCCGAAGGCGCAGTTGGTGCGATTCGGACCGTCCATACATTCCCGTCAAGGCGCCGAAAACCGCGTAGATGATCAGGTCCGCACGGCCCAGGGCCAGGAGGAGGAGGGACGGGACGGCGACGCTCAGGGCAACGCGGAGCGCGGCCAGGTGGTCGTTGTTCGCGGGTTCCAGCCGGTGGAGGGCGCGAACCTGCCGGACTACGGACTTCACGGCACCCTCCTCTTGTTGTTTGCCTTGGACCGGCGGCATCTCAGAATTATCTCCCGGGGCACGGCTAAGGCCCGCCCCGCGTGCTTCCCCCAAGGAAAGCGCGCGGGACGGGCCTTTGAGCGGGCTGCAAAGACGGCGGCTACAAGACGGCCAGGAAAGGCCGGTTAGTGTTGCTGTGCTGAGATTGTTGCCTAGACTCCGGCCGTAACCTTGTCCGCCGAGGCATCGGTAATGTCCTGGGTTTCGAATGGCATGTCGTCCAGGTCGATCAGCGGGTTATCGTCCTGGGTGGCCACCAGTTCCCTGGCCTCAGCCTGGGTGTCCACGCTGGGCATGGAGCCGGGCAGCGGACGCTGGGCTGATTCCTTCAGGAAGTAAATCGCGACGGCGCCAATCAGGGAGGTGCCCATCAGGTAGTAGGCGGGCATCATGTCGTCACCGGTCGCGGTGATCAGAGCTGCCACGATGAACGGGGTGGTGCCCCCGAAGATGGCCACGGCGAAGTTGTAGGCAATGCCCATCGCGCCGTACCTGTTGGCTGTCGGGAACTGCGCCGGCAGCGCCGAGGCAAGGTTCGCAACATAGAACGTCACCGGGAAGGCGATCAGGGAAAGGCCGGCCAGTGTCGACCAGACCTCGCCGATGCCGATCAGCAGGAACGCCGGGGTTGCCAGCACCACGGTGCTGATGGCACCGATCCACAGCACAGGGCGGCGGCCGATCCGGTCAGACAGCTTTCCTGTCAGGGGAATGCAGAGGCTCATGATGACCAGCACGGGGATGGTCAGCAGCGTTCCGTGGACGGGGTCGTAGCCCTTGGATTCAGTGAGGTACGTCGGCATGTAGGACGTCAGGGCGTAGCCGGCGGTGTTGGCGGCGGCCACAAGGATCATGGCCACGATAAGCGAACGCCAGTAGGCCTTCACGATCCCAACAGGACCCTTAGCGGCGTCGACGTCAGCTGCGGCCGCGTGCTGGCCGAGGGATTCCTGGGCGTCCAGGGTTGCCTGGAACTGGGGGGATTCCTCGATCTTGTTCCGGAAGTAGATAGCGATCAGGCCCAGCGGACCAGCGATCAGGAACGGAATGCGCCAGCCCCATTCCTCCATGGCGGTCTGGCCAAGGGTCAGCTGCAGGACAGACACCAGCGCGGCACCCAGGGCGAAGCCAAGGTAGCTGCCCATGTCCAGGAAGCTTGCAAAGAACCCGCGGCGCTTATCCGGGGCGTATTCGCTCACAAACGTGGTGGCACCGGCGTATTCACCGCCGGTGGAGAAGCCCTGCACGAGCTTGAGGATCACCAGCAGCGCAGCGGCCCAGATGCCGATCTGCGCATAGCCGGGAAGCAGTCCGACGGCGAAGGTGCTCGCCGCCATGAGCATCAGTGTTGCGGCGAGTACTTTTTGCCGCCCCACCTTGTCGCCGAGCCAGCCGAAGACCACACCGCCGAGTGGACGGGCGATGAAGGTGGCGGCGAACGTTCCCAGCAGGAACAGCGTCTGGACGGACTTGTCGGCCTCGGGGAGGAAGACTGGCCCCATGGTGGTGATCAGGTAGCCAAATACGCCGACGTCGAACCATTCCATGGTGTTACCCACGATGGTTCCGCCGAGCGCCTTTTTCAGCATCGGCTGGTCTACGACGTTCACATCGGACTCTTTGAGCCGTCGACGTGTCAGAATCCTTGGTTTCCGCCCACTGGGTGGTGCGGGTGGCATTACATTGTTGGTTCCGCTGGCGCTGGTAGCGCCTGCTGAAGAGTCGGTCACGCTTCGGTCTATGGGCATTTGGGCGACTCCTATGGAGGTCATTTGCTTGCGACTTGTAGCTGCCCCGCTCTGGGCAGGCCTTCAATTTTACGCGAATTCTGTGGCAATTCAGAGTTCGATGCCGTAGGATCACCTGTTTCAGGGCATTTTCGGGGTTTGTCATCTGATTTCTTTTCGCCGCTCTCGCCGCGCCATCACTGGGAATCCGGCGGGTGCGTGCCATCGTTATGCAATCTTTTTCTTCAGCGCGGGTTTTTGGCTGCTTTTGATGGCCGATCCGCGACTAAAAGTGACGCCCGCCACGGCAATTCCGGAAGGTCCGGGCAAGTTTGGAATCCAGGGAGACCCGGCAATCCGGGGGTTCACAAGCCGGGCGCATGCTGCCTATTGTTGTGGCATGGGAATACTGATTTTTGAGTAGGCGGACGCCTGCGGCCCGGATCTCTGGCCCCGTCCACGCTGAACTCGCCAGACAAGCAAATCCTCCTCAGAAAGGTTCCACCCATGACTGAACAAAACGCTCCCGGCAACGACGCGTCTTCCGCGGCCCACGCCGACGAAATGGCAGAGCACGCCGACGCCAAAGGCATCCGTGCAGGTCTCACCGAAGCGCAACGGGCCATGCTGGCCAGTAAGTCCCGCGGCGGCGACGCCGGACTGCAAAGCGTCGGCAAGAGCCACAAACCGACCCATGCAAGTGGTAAGCAAGGGCCGGCCCAGAAGAAAGTCCGCTGGTAGCGCCGGCCCGGCAAGGCAAGTCAGACCCACTGTCGGTAACACTTCATTTCACTGCGGAAAGGAAGAAAATGGCTGAAAAACATGCTGGAACCAAGATCGAACCGGAGGTCGCGGACCATATCGCCGCGGCCATGGACACCCCAGCCATGCCAGGTCCGGCCACCATCGCCGTGACCACTGCCATGGCTGGGGAGAAGCGCTGGCCTGACGGAAACGGCAAGCGCCGGCATCCTAAGGAACACGGTTCAGCACCAGGGCGGATGGGCCACGAGGCCGCCGTCACGGCGGTGCACCGGACCAGCCGCCCGCAGATGCCGCACTCATCCTAGGGAAACGCATCTGACCTGACGACACGGAAAAGACTTGGGGACCCCCGAATTCGGGGGTCCCCAGGTCTTTTCCGTGTCCCAGGGTAAATTGACGCCTCGCCAGCAGCAGCGCCGACGCTAAACTTCCGTCACCACTTCGTCCACGTTTTTGTCCAGCCGCCAGCCGCGCCACACCGGATGCCTGAGCTTCCCAGAGCCCGTCCAGTCCCCAAACGTCACCTCACCGACCAGCCGTGGACTCACCCAACGGGCGTCCGAGGCGTCCTCGCGGGGCACGTCGTTGAACGGTGACGTCTTCCGGGCAAGATCGTCCATTTTCCGGCGGAGTTCCTCAAGTTCACGCAGGCTGAATCCGCTGCCAACCCGGCCCACGTATCGCAGTTTGTTGCCTTCCGGGATGCCGACGAGGAGTGACCCCACCGAACTCCGGCGCCCGCCCTTGCCCGGCCGCCAGCCGCCCACCACCACTTCCTGGGTCTGCTCCAGCTTGATCTTGATCCAGGTCCTGGTCCGCTGGCCGCTGACATACCGGCTGTCCGTCCGCTTAGCCATGACGCCCTCGAGCCCCAACTCCTGTGCGCTTTCGAGGATGTGCTCGATCCGGTCGTCCAGGACTGGGGAGAGCTCCACGGGGCAGGCCGATGGCTCGTGAAACTCCTCCAGCCACTGCCTCCTTTTGTCGAACGGAAGGCGGCGGAGGTCCTTCCCGCCGTCGAACAGGAGGTCAAAAAGCATCAAGCGGACCGGGATTGCGATACGCGCCCTGGCGACGTCGGCGGGCCGGGTCAGTTTCATGCGCCCCTGGAGCACGCCAAAGTCGGGTTTGCCGGAAGGCCCGACGGCGATGATCTCACCATCGGCGACGAATGGCCGGTCCGGCCAACAGGTCCTGTCGGTGAGCTCGGGATAGGTTGCGGAGACGTCGTTGCCATTGCGGCTGAAAATGCGGATCTTCTTTTCGTCCGCGACGATCACGGCGCGGACACCGTCCCATTTGAGCTCAAACTGCCAGTCGCTGCCGTGAAGATCTGCAGCGGCACCGGCAGTGGCCATCATGGGAGTGAAATCTTCAGCGCGGATCGCTGGTGGATGCTCCCCGTCTTCCTTCGCCGCGGGCTCCTCGGGCTCCTCCTCTTCCGCCGGTGCCTTCCGCGGATGGAAAGTGTGGTGGTCCTTGTCCATCAGATGGATCAGCCACTGCCCTTCGGAATCTTTGCCCTGCCCACGGCCGGTATGGATTAACGCGAACTTCTTGGTTCCACCCAGGCCCCCGCCTTCGGAACCGGTCAGGGTGGCGATGACCTCCCGGCCGTTGATCCATTTCTCGAGTTCGTAGGTTCCGTGGTCCCAGATGGTGACTTCCCCGGCGCCGTACTGCCCCTTCGGAATGGTGCCCTCAAACGTGGCGTAGTCCAGGGGATGGTCCTCGGTCTGGACCGCCAGGTGGTTTTTGCCGCCGGTCTCCGGAACGCCCTTGGGCAGGGCCCAGGACACCAGCACACCGTCGTACTCCAGTCGGAAGTCGAAGTGCAGCCTACTGGCGTGGTGCTCTTGGATCACAAAGGTGTTTCCGGTTCCCTCAGCGCCTGTGAAAGGTTCCGGCGTCGCGCTTGGATCGCGCATCGAACGGTACCGTTCCAAGCGGGGATGAGCGCCGCCGTCGTGCTGGTCTTCTACCGCGCTTCCCGGGTGCCCGGCCCCGGTTCCGGTGCCGAGCGCGGCGAAGGGGTCTTTGCCCGCCTTCACCCGCCGCATCACCGCTTTGTAATCCAGGTGCTGGAGGTTGGGGGAGCTGAGCTCCCGCCAGGTCCGCGGAGCAGCCACCGTGGGGGTGTGCCTGCCGCGGAGGGAGTACGGGACGATGGTGGTCTTGGCCGCGCTGTTCTGGCTCCAGTCCACCAGGACCTTGCCCTTGCGGAGGGTTTTCTTCATGTCGCTGACGGCGAGATCGGAATGGTCGGCCTCAAGGGCCCTGGCCAGTTCGTGGGCAAAGTCAGAAATCTGGTCCGAGGTCTGGGTTCCGTCCAGGCCGGCGTAGAGGTGGATGCCCTTGCTGCCACTCGTCACAGGGATGGGGTCCAGTCCGACGTCCTGCAGGATGGCCCGCGCCAGGAAGGCCACCTCAACGCATTCCTCCAGGCCAGCACCTTCGCCGGGATCCAGGTCCAAAACCAGGCGGTCCGGATTCAGCTGCTTGCCGTGGGAATCGACCTTCCACTGCGGCACGTGGATTTCCAACGAGTTGATCTGGCCGAACCACGCGAGGGTGGCGGGATCGTTGACCATGGGGTAGTAGATGGTCCGGTCCTTGTGCGTGATGGCGGCCCGGGGGAGCCAGCCTGGCGCCGAGTCCTCCAGGTTTTTCTGGAAGAACACTTCGCCGGGTTCCGCCGCGGTGCCCACGCCATTGACCCACCGCTTGCGGGTTGCCGGGCGGCTGGCTGCGGCCGGGATCAGGACGTGTGCCACGGCTGCGTAGTAGGCCAGGACATCGGCCTTGGTGGTGCCGGTCTCCGGATAGATGATTTTGTCCAGGTTGGTCAGGGTCAGTTCCCGCCCCGCCACCCTGACACGTTCCTTAGCACCGGCCAAGGGTCTTCACCTCCGGCCCTGTGTGCGGTTCACTTGAGGCATGAGAGCCATCTGGAAAGGTGCCATCGCGTTTGGCCTGGTCAACGTGCCCGTGAAGGTCTACAGCGCCACCGAGGACCACGACATCAGCCTCCACCAGGTCCACAACGCCGACGGCGGCAGGATCCGGTACCAGCGGCGCTGCGAGGTGTGCAGCAAGATCATTGATTATTCGGACATTGAGAAGGCATTTGAGGAGGGTGGCCGGACTGTTGTCCTGTCCAAGGACGAGCTCAAGTCCATTCCGGCGGAGAACAGCCACGAGATCGAGGTGGTCCAGTTTGTCCCGTCGGAGCAGCTGGAACCCATGATGTTCGAGAAGAGCTACTACTTGGAGCCGGACTCGAAATCGCCCAAGGCGTACGTCCTGTTGCGCCGGGCCCTTGAGGACACGGACCGGGTGGCCATTGTCCAGTTCGCCCTGCGCGAGAAAACCCGGCTGGGAGCTTTGCGCATCAAGGACGACGTACTGGTGCTGCAGTCGCTCCTGTGGCCCGATGAGGTCCGCGAAGCAAACTTCCCGGCCCTGGATGAATCCGTCCGCATCTCGGCCCAGGAACGCGAAATGTCCGCGGCGCTGGTGGAGTCCATGGCCGCCGATTTCGATCCGGACCATTTCACCGACGACTACCAGATCCAGCTCCGGACGCTGATCGAAGCCAAGTTGGAAAAGGGCGACTCCCTGGACACCGACGAGACCTTCGGAGTGGAGGCCGGCGAAGGCGGCAAGGGCGAGGTCATCGACCTGATGGAAGCCCTCAAGCGCAGCCTGGACCGGAAGCGAGGGGGCTCTGCGGCGCCCGCTGCCAGCGCCGGCGAGGACGAAGAGGCCGAGGAGGAGGCGGACACCGGAACCAAAGGTGCTGCCGCCAAGTCCACCGCCGCTAAATCGAGAGCAGCAAAGTCGGGTACATCCAGTACTGCGAAATCCGGCACGGCCGAATCCAGTACGGCGAAATCCACTGCCGCCAAAGCCGCCGGAACCAAGTCCACTGCAGCGAAATCGAGCACGGCTAAAACCAGCGCCACCAAGTCCACCACTAGGACTGCCAGCGCCAAGCCTGCGGCAAAGGCCACGACGACGCGGGCGCGTAAGGGTGCCTGATCCTGTAACGGCTAGGCGCGGCCGAGCAAGGGGCCCTGACGCTCCGGGCAGTCGAACGGCTGGTGCGGAGATGGCGGCCGCCTAGGAGTTCCGGAGCGCGGAGATAAGCTCGCTCTTCTTCTTGGCGGAGTAGCCTTTGAGGCCTATTTCTTTGGCCTTCGCTTTGAGCTGCGGAACGGTCCAGTCCTCGTAGTCGCCTGACTTTCCGCCTTTGCGGCCCACGGAAGAGCGGCCTTTCTTGGCTGCCGCGTTCGAAATGCGGGCCGCCTTCTGCTTGGACGCACCGTCCTCCCGCAGTTCCTCATACAGCTCGGGGTCCTTCAGGCTCGGGTTTTTCTTCCCTGGCATGTCATCCTCCTTCAAGCAGTGTGGGTAAGGCGTGCCCAGCAGTTGGTGGTCCCTCATCCTGGGATCGGACGTCGCAACCACTGTCTTCGCTGGTCAGGCTTCCACGCTATGTCCGGGTCCGCGCAAAAACAAGGAAACACTAAGGCTGCTTGCTTTATGGATCCGCACGCAGCTCCGGGCGCTTTACACCCCGGCCGGCTGCGGCCACAATGGGTCGCATCACAGCCTCCACTGTTTGCACAGCGTGCTGTCACTCAGAACCTGTCACAGGAGAGGGACACCGACATGAATGACACAACGGACGTCAAAGAGGCCGACCGTGCATTGAAGCAGAAGCACCGGGCCATGTGGGCCTCGGGAGACTACCCCGCACTAGCCAGCGAACTGATCCTGGACCTCGGCGCCATCCTGGTTGAGGCGTGTGGAGTCAAAGCCAGGCAGCGGGTCCTGGATGTTGCTGCCGGGGCAGGCAACGCTGCCATTCCTGCGGCCATGATGGGCGCCCATGTGGTTGCCGGTGACCTGACACCCGAACTGTTCGACGCTGGACGCCACCAGGCAGCCGACCGCGGCGCAGAGCTTGAATGGGTGGAAGCCGACGCGGAGGCCCTGCCGTTCGGGGACAACGAGTTTGATGTGGTGATGTCATGCCTGGGCGTGATGTTCGCACCTCACCACCAGGCCGGTGCGGATGAAATCGTGCGCGTATGCAAGCCCGGCGGCACCATCGGCCTGCTGAACTGGACGCCTGAAGGGTTCATCGGGAAGATGTTCGCCACCATGAAGCCGTTCGCACCCCCGCCGCCACCCGGGGCATCACCGCCGCCGCTCTGGGGAACAGAGGACCACGTGCGGGAGCTGTTCGGGGACAGGATCACTGACATCAAGGCGGAGAAGCGCACGGTGGTCATCCACAGCTTCCACCAGCCGGAGGATTTCCTGCGGTATTTCAAGTCCCACTACGGTCCCACCATTTCGGTGTACAAGTTCATCGCCGAGGACGAAGAAAAGGTCAAAGCCCTGGACCAGGCCCTCACGGAACTTGCCGACTCCTTCGGCGATGCCCATGGCGACGCCGCGTGGCAAATGGAATGGGAATACCTGCTGCTCACGGCAAGGAAGTCCAAATAATGCCAGGAAACCACGTGGCAACCTCCACAGTCACCATCGATGCGCCCGCGAGCCGCGTCTGGCACGTCATCACAGATCCGGCTGCCGTGAAGATTTTATGTTCGGCGCAGACCTGGTCACGGACTGGACCGTCGGTGGGCCCATCCTCTGGCGCGGAGAGTGGGAGGGCAAGCCTTACGAAGATAAGGGCTACATCCTCGAATTCGAACCTGGCCAGAAACTGGTCCACACGCATTTCAGCCCGCTCGGCGGTGAGCAGGACGCGCCTGAAAATTACCACACCCTGACGTGGACGCTGGAGGAGACGGACGGCAGGACGCAGCTCACGCTCTCGCAGGACAACAACGCCACCGAAGAGGCGGCCGAGCACTCCCAGGGCATGTGGGACATGCTCGTGGCGGACGTCAAGAAAATCACCGAACGCGGCTAACCCCGCCCAACTAGGTAGCAGCAGATGTCGTTATGGGCGCTCATAACGACATCAGCTGCTACCTAGTTGGGAAGTGGGACGCTTAAAAGCCAGCGGCCGCCGTCGTGCCCGTTCCCACAAGGGGAGGGGCACGACGGCGGCCGTCGGCACACTGCCAGTCGAACGACTCTGCTAGTCGAACAACGCGGCTACTTACGCGTCGTGATCCGTTTCCAGGATCTTCACGAGGCTCTCCAGGGCGTCGTCCGCGCCGGTGCCCTCGGCACGAAGCACCACAACATCGCCGTGGGAGGCACCCAGGCTCATCAGGGACAGGATGCTGGCGGCGTCCATCGCTTCGTCGGCCGGCTCGCCTTCACGGGCGATAGTGATGTCGAGGTCGTACTCGCCGGCGGCCTCTGCGAAGATCGCGGCGGGACGGGCGTGCAGGCCTACACGGCTGGCGACGGTTGCGGTGCGTTCTGGCATTTTTGCTCCTTTTGTCTTTCGGCGCCCTGTTGGATTGGCGCCGTTGTTACGTTGTGGTTGAAGCCGGGTCAGACCGTTACGGGAACGGACTCCACGGTAGCAGCGGGTTCGCGGACGGCCCAGCGCTTGAGTGCAATCACTGACAAGGCCGTCACCACGGTTCCTACCACGATCGCGACGACGAACATCAGGAAGTTGTCGATGGCGAAGAACACGAAGATGCCGCCGTGGGGGGCCTTGGATCCCACTGCTGCCGCCATGGAGATGGCGCCCGTGACGGCTCCGCCCAGCATGCTGGCGGGGATGACGCGGAGCGGGTCGGCAGCGGCGAACGGGATGGCCCCTTCGGAGATGAAGGAAGCTCCCAGCAGCCAGGCGGCCTTTCCGTTTTCGCGCTCAGCCAGGCTGAAGCGCTTCTTGTCCAGGACCGTCGATGCCAGAGCCATAGCCAGCGGCGGCACCATACCTGCAGCCATGACGGCTGCCATGATCTGCCACGGAGCCTGGTTGTCTACCGTGGCGGCACCCAGGCCGGCGACGGCGAACGCATACGCGACCTTGTTGACCGGGCCGCCGAGGTCGAAGCACATCATGAGGCCCAGGATGACTCCCAGGACGATGGCGCTTGCGCCGGTAAGGCCGGACAGCCACGCGTTCAGTCCATCGGTGAGGGACTTGATGGGCCCACCGAGGAAGAGGAACATCGCGCCTGATGCAACGATCGAGGCCAGCAACGGAATGATGACAACAGGCATCAGGCCGCGGAGCCAACGGGGCACGGCCCAGCTTCCAATCACGTGGGCGATGTAACCGGCGAGCAGGCCGCCAACGATGCCGCCGAGGAAGCCTGCACCCATGAATCCGGCTACGGCACCGGCAACGAAGCCGGGTGCAATACCTGGCCGGTCGGCGATGGCGTACGCGATGTAGCCGGCCAGCGCAGGGACCAGGAAGCCCATGGACAGGGCGCCGATCTTGAAGAGCACGGCACCGAGGTAGGCGCCGAGCGGGCCCCAAGCGTTATCAGGGAATTCGGTGGGCAGGTTGAAGAGGTTGTTGTCCACCACGATCGCGTCGGCGAAATCGGTGATCAGGTAGCCGCCCATCAGGAAGCCAAGGGCGATCAGCAGGCCGCCACCGGCGACGAACGGGATCATGTAGCTGACGCCCGTCAGCAGGGCTTTCTTCAGCTTCTGGCCGATGTGCTCACCCTTTTCGGTGGCCTCGTTCTCGGCCTGTTCCTCCGCCCCGAAGTGGGGGACGCGGCGCGCATTCGGATTATCGGCTGCAGCGAGTGCTTCCTGGACCATCTTGGCGGGCTCGTCGATGCCGCGCTTGACGGGTGCGTTGATCACGGGCTTGCCGGCGAAGCGCTCCTTGCCACGGACGTCCACGTCCACCGCGAAGATCACGGCGTCGGCGGCGGCGATGACCGCGGGGTCCAGCGGCTTGGCGCCGGAGGAGCCCTGGGTCTCAACCTGCAGGTCCACGCCCATTTCCTGGGCAGCAGCGACCAGCGAGTCGGCGGCCATGTAGGTGTGGGCGATGCCGGTGGGGCACGCGGTCACAGCGACGATGCGCTTGGGGCCTGCGGCTGCAGTGCCAGCAGTGCTGGTTGAGCCTGCCGGAACAGCTGCCGGCGGCGCGTCAGCGGGAACAGCACCTGCGTGGGCTGCCGGCTTGTCCGCCAGTGCGCCGTCCACGAGTTCAACGATTTCCTCACGGGAGGATGCATTGCGCAGGGCTGCCGTGAAGTCCTTCTTGATCAGGGAACGGGCAAGCTTGGACAGCAGCTTGAGGTGTTCCTGGTCTGCGCCCCCGGGGGCGGCGATGAAGAAAATCAGGTCCGCCGGGCCATCTTTGGCGCCGAAGTCCACTTTAGGGTTGAGGCGGGCCATGGCAAGGGTGGGAACGGTGACGGCCTCGGAGCGGCAGTGCGGGATGGCGATGCCGCCCGGGATGCCGGTGGCGGTCTTTTGTTCGCGGGCAAAGGCATCGGCAAAGAGGCCTTCGACTTCGGTGGCGCGGCCAGCGGCAGCTACTTTGCTGGCCAGGTGCCGGATCACGTCCTCGGGCGAGCTGCCCAGGTTCTGGTCGAGCTCGACCAGTTCTGTGGTGATGAGCTGAGTCACTGTCAATCCTTTCGAAGGGCCGTGATGGTTACGGCATCCGGGGTGGTTTGGTGGACTGCCGGGACAGTGGAACCCGGCAGGGAGGCGGCGGCGGCACCGTGTGCCACAGCCTGACGGAGGCAATCGGCCGGGGCGGCGCCCTGGCCGTGGGCGAGCAGGTAGCCGGCCAGCGACGAATCGCCTGCGCCGACCGTACTGACCGCGGCGACCGGCGGATGCGTGGCCAGCCACGCGCCGTCGGCCGTAACCAGGACAGCTCCCTTGGATCCGAGAGTTGCCAACACAGCACCCACACCGGAACGCACGACGGCGGCGGCGGCCGCTGCGGCGGCCTGCGGATCCGCTTCGAGTTCGTCTGCGGTTGACACCGTGGCGAAGCCGGCTGCTGCAGCCAGTTCCGCCAGTTCCTCGGCGTTGGGCTTAAGGAGGTCCGGCTTCCCGGACACACCGTCCTGCATCACATCGTCCGGCGAGGTGCCGGTAACGGCGGCCACGAGCGGCCCGCCAGAGGAGTCGACGGCGATGAGCGGCACGCCGCCGTCGGCCCCGGGACCGTCACCAGTGCCGGCGGAACTACGCAGACGCCGCGCGACGGTGGCGTAGAAGTCGGCCGGGAAGCCCGGCGGCAGGGAACCTGCCAGGACTACCCAGCTGGCGCCGCGGGCGCGCTCCAGGAGCAGCATGATCAGGGCTTCCTGCTCTTCTGCGCTCAGGACCGGCCCGGGCTCGTTGATCTTGGTGGTGACGCCGCCCGGTTCGGTGAGGGCCACGTTGGTGCGCAGTGGCTCGTCAATGGGCAGGGCGGCGAACGGGACGCCGTCGTGGTGCAGTCCGGCCAGGACGGGATCGCCGTCGCCGCCCGGGAGTACTGCGATGGTCTGCAGGCCCGAGGCGACCAGGGCCCGGGAAACATTGACGCCTTTGCCACCGGATTCCTGGCTGACCGAAACGGCGCGCTGGACCTCACCGCGTTCAAGCGGGCCGGGCAGGGCTACCGTGCGGTCCAGGCTGGGGTTGGCTGTGAAAGTGACGATCACGCGATCACCACGTCAACGCCGGCCTCTGTCAGGGCTGCCGCCAGTTCCGGGCTGGGCTCGCTGTCTGTAATCAAGGTGTCCAGATCTTTCAGGGAGGCGAACTGGACCAGTGTTTCTGCGTCCAGCTTGGAGGAATCGGCCAGCACCACAATGCGGCGTGCCGAATGGACGAAGGCTGCTTTGACGGCAGCTTCTTCAGGATCGGGAGTGCTGAGGCCAAAACTGGGGTGGATGCCGTTCGTGCCGATGAAGGCGACGTCCGGACGCAGCCGGTGGGCGGCATCCACTGTTGCCTGCCCTACAGCGGCCTGGGTGAGGCCGCGCACCCGGCCGCCGAGGATCTGGAGGGCGATTCCGGGCGTGCTGGAGAGCTTGGCGGCGATGGGTACGGCGTGGGTGATCACCACGAGCTCGGCTTCAGCTCCGGCCGCGGAAGGTTCGACGGCGGTGCGCCGGGAGAGCAATTCGGCCAGGACTTCGGTGGTGGAGCCGGCGTCGATCAGGATGCTTCCCGAGGAGGTTTGCGGAACCAAAGCCATGGCTGCTTCGGCGATGCGCCGCTTTTGGTCGGGGCGCTGGACCGAGCGTTCGTTGATGCTTTCTTCGGTGGTACTGAACCGGTCTGCCGCGACGGCACCGCCGTGGACGCGGCGAACTGTCCCGGCGTTTTCCAGGGTCGCGAGATCCCGGCGGACGGTTTCGGTGGTGATGCGGAAGCGCTCAGCCAGCAGGGTCACGCTGACCCGGCCGCTGCCGGCAACAAGCTCGGCAATCTTCTGCTGGCGCTCCTCGGCGAACACATACCCTCCGTTGCGTAAAGTCCTGCTGGATTTCTGAGTGACTGGCATCACATGATGTGGAATTACTTGACTTTATCTTTGTTTGTGTTGGTTTGTCAATGGAAACCCACATGAAACAAAGTACGCAGGAGCTTTTGTCCACTTCCAAGGAGTTAACCGGGACGGAAGTCCCCGCACCTGGACAAGATTTTTGGGGTCGCGGGGCAGTGAAAAGCCGGGCCGGACCGTTGTGGTCCGACCCGGCTCGTGGGGTTCATAGTGTGGCGCTTGCCGTCCGGAGGTTACAGGTTTCCGTCGCGGCTTTCGTTGCGCGTGATGCGTTCTCCCGTGTTGGGGTCCACTACCGAGCGGGTTTCGCTCACCCTCCGGCTGCGTCCGGGTGAGGCCAGGATCAGCGAGGCGATGAGCCCGATAACGCCTACCGCCATCAGGATGTACCCGATCAGTACCTGATCCACGAAGGGAATCAGCCCCGGTGCGATAGCCCAGGCCAGGATGGCGCCGATGGCGATGAGGAAGATTGAAGAACCGATTCTCATGACTTGCTCCTTATTGTCCGCGGATTGTGGGCGGTACTTCTGGAACTGCAGGACGTGTTCGTTTGTTTGCCAAGCAGAGCCAAGTTTTTTGCTAAGCATGCTGACTGTCTAGCGTCAGGCTACAGCGCGGTGTGCGCTGATTCAATGACCGGGCAGGGGTGCGGCGCCGGTGCGTCCGTGCGCCATTGCGCCGCAGGGCGGGCCTGCTGGTTAGGCTGATCCGATGGAAACAGTTGTGTGGTCCAAGCCGGAGGAGGAGCGGGCCGGCACGCCACTGCTCGTGATGATGCACGGCTACGGCACCGACGAATCCCGGATGGTGCGGCTGGTTGACTACCTGCCCTCGGCGTTCACTTGCGCGGCACTGCGGGCACCCATGATCATCGGCGACCACTATGGCTGGTTCCTGCTGGACTACTTCCTCGCCAACGACTTCGCCGATGTCATCAGCACCACGAACAAGGTCCACGACTGGATCAATGCAGTCAGGGGCCAGCACAGCAGCGTGAGCCTGATGGGGTACTCGCAGGGTATGGCGATGGCCAGTACCCTGCTCCGCCTGCACCCCAAGAGCTATGAAACCGTGGTGGGGTTGTCCGGCTTCGTACTGGACAACGACCTTTTGGCAATGACTGACTCCTTCGACACCCCGCCGCCCTTCTTCTGGGGAAGGGACAAGGCTGACCTGGTGATCAATGACGATGCCATCGCCCATACCGAGGAGTGGCTGAACGCCAACACCCTGCTTACAGCCAGGACCTATCCCGGCATGGGGCATGCGATGAGCAAGGCCGAGATGGTGGATGTCAGTGCCTTCCTGCGCCATTACGTCCTCAAATAGGCCCTGCCAAGCCATCACATGGCCGTGGATTACCTCCTCGCACGGGCGTGGCTGGGGTCCGAGAGTTTCGTCACACTCCACGGTGGGGAAAAAACAGTTGCGCGCTAAATTTGTAAGCGCTTACACTCGACTTCGGCCGTAGTTCAACGGCCCTGGAACTGGGCGGAAGGAGATCTGCGGCGTGCACCTGTTCAACGTGCCCGTTTGCGCTGCTAAGCTGCCCGCCAGTTGCTGGCCTGCCCGTCAGGCTGCCCCTCGGTTTGTCACGGGACCTCACGGCGTTCATGATGGAAGAAGGTATTCATCAGCGCCCCTCCGGCCAGCCGTGGCATTCAGGCCCACGCCCCCGCGCCGCGCTTGCTGATCACAGCGGACATCGTCGCCGCCCGCATCCCAAGCACTGCCATTCCATGCACCGCCATTCCATGCACTGCCTACGCCAGGCACCGCGCCCCGAGCCTGCCAGCCGTCTGAAAGGACACCGCACCGCGCATGACTGATCTTCTGACACAGCCCACTAGTTGGACCGGCGCCTCCGCCATTCTCTTTGACCTGGACGGAGTGCTGACCCCTACGGCCACTGTCCACGAGCAGGCCTGGCAGGAACTCTTTGAAGGCTACCTGGCGTCCCAACCGGAGGTAGCCGGCTACCGCGAGAGCGACTACTTCGACCACATCGACGGCAAACCGCGGTTCGACGGCGTCCGGGACTTCCTGGCATCCCGGGGCATTGTGCTTCCCGAGGGTCCCACTCACGACGATCCCACTCACGCCACGGTGCAGGGACTCGGCAACCGCAAGAACCAAATCTTCAACGACATTGTGAGCTCCGGCGTGGAACCGTTCGAGGGTTCAGTGCGTTTCATTGAGGCCGTGCTCGCCCAGGGTCTGAAGGTCGCCGTCGTTTCCTCTTCCCGGAACGCCCCGGCGGTCCTTAAGGCGGCTGGCTTGAGTGACCGCTTCCGGGTAGTGGTGGATGGTGTGGTGGCAGCCGCCGAAGGCTTGCCCGGCAAGCCCAGCCCCGCCACGTACGACTACGCGGCCCGGCTGCTGGATCTTCCCAGTGAGGAATGCGTTGTGGTGGAGGATGCAGTGTCCGGCGTACAGGCCGGCCACGCAGGATCTTTCCATTCCGTGATCGGGGTGGACCGCGGCGCCGGCAGGCAGACGTTGCTGGATGCCGGAGCCACCATGGTGGTCAGCGACCTCGAGGAACTCCTCTAGCCCACTGAACGCAGCCAGCCGGTGAGCCCGGCTGTTCCCCGACAGCCAGCTCCGCCGGTCCTCCCGCGCCACCCCGGCCCCCAAGCCGGCCCGCACAACCAAACCCTCAGTGCATGCCCGCAGCGGGCATGCGCAAAGCGCCCCCAAGCCGGATGAGACCCGGCTGCACAGCACAACGCCAAAAGGACCCCAACACCATGGCTCTTATCACCGCGGACCGCGAACGGTTCCCCAACACCCCCTGGCAGCTTGTGGAGACGCGCCACGAGCCGGGCAACGCGGGTACCCTGGAGACCCTTTTCGCGCTGGGAAACGGACACCTTGGCATTCGCGGCGCCCATTGGGCCGCCGCGGACGCTGACCTGCCGGGCAGCTTTATCAACGGCCTGCACGAAATCTGGGACATCAAGCATGCCGAGAACGCCTTCGGCTTCGCCCGGACCGGGCAGCGGATCATCTACATCCCCGATGCGAACAACTTCACGGTGATCATCGACGGCGAGCCACTTAGCCTGGCCGAGTCGGCAGTACTGGACTACCGGCGCTCGGTGGACTTCGCCACCGGTATCTATGAATGCCGCATCACGTGGCTGTGCCGCTCCGGGGCCACGGTCACCACCACCGAGCGCCGGGCAGTGGGCTTCGCCTCCCGCGGCAGTCTGGGCATCTCCCTGGAAGTCTCGGCAGACCGGGACGTGTCCGCGGACGTCACGTCCTCGGTCATCAACCGCCAGGACCAGCCGGTGGAGGACCACTCCGAGCACGACCCGCGCCGCGCCGGCCGCCACGCAGGCCGTGTCCTGCTGCCGTTGCGGCTCGAGGGCGGCGACGGCTCGCTCCGCCTCTCCTGGGAAGCGGCGGAATCCAAGCAGCGCGTGGGGATCGCCGTGGACCACTGGACCTCCGCCGGCCACCAGCCGTTCGATACCCTGGTTGACCAGGACGATAGCAGCGTCCGGTACGTCCTGGCCGTCGGCGCCGATGAGCCGTTCCGGCTTGAGAAAATCGTCAGCTACGCCGCCGGCCGTGGCGTCCAGGACTCCGGACGGGACGCGGCGGAAGTCGCCGAAGAGGGCTTGCGCTCAGTGGAGGACATCTTTGCTGAAAGCCGCGAGCACTACAGCGACTACTGGGCCACCTCCGACATCGTGGTGGGTGGCCAGTCCGAACTGCAGCAGGCCATCCGCTGGAACCTGTTCCAGCTGGCCCAGGCCACCGCGCGCGCCGACGTCGCGGGCATCCCCGCGAAGGGAGTCAGCGGCTCCGGCTACGAGGGCCACTACTTCTGGGACCAGGAGGTCTACCTCCTGCCCTACCTGACCTACACCAACCCCGAGGGTGCCCGCCAGGTCCTCGAATTCCGTCACGAGATGCTCCCCACGGCCAGGATCCGCGCCAAGGAGCTCAGCGTCGACGGGGCACTGTTCCCGTGGCGCACCATCAACGGGCTCGAAGCCAGCGCCTACTACGCGGCAGGCACCGCGCAGTTCCACATTGCGGCGGCCATCGCGTTCGCCACCAACCGGTACGTCTGGGCCAGCGGCGATGCGTCCTTCCGCGACGGAATGGGTGCCGAACTCCTGATCGAGACAGCCCGCATGTGGATCTCCCTGGGCTTCTTCGGCAAGGACGGACTCTTCCACATCCATGGCGTCACCGGTCCGGACGAGTACACGGCCGTGGTCAACGACAACCTCTACACCAACGTCATGGCGCGCTTCAACCTGCGCGCCGCCGCGGCCTTGGACCACACCGAAATCAGCGACGACGAACGCCAGCTCTGGGCAGCCGCGGCTGACCGCATGCAGCTTCCGTTCGACGAGCGGATGGAAGTCCACTCCCAGGACAACGACTTCATGACCCTGGAGCCCTGGGACTGGACCACCCCCCGGTCCAAATACCCGCTGCTGCTGCACTTCCACCCGCTGGTGATCTACCGCCACCAGGTCCTCAAACAGGCCGACACCGTCCTGGCCATGTTCCTGCAATGGCAGGACTTCACGGCCGAGGAAAAGCGCCGGGCGTTCGATTTCTATGACCCCATCACTACCGGCGACTCCACCCTCTCCGCCTGCGTCCAAGGCATCATGGCCGCCGAAGTGGGCTACCCCAAGGCAGCGCTGGAGCACTTCACCAATGCGGTGTTCATCGACCTGGACGACACCCACGGCAACACGATCGACGGCGTGCACATCGCGTCCACCGGCGGCGTATGGAGCTCGCTGGTCTGCGGCTTTGCAGGCCTCCGCGACCAAGGCCCTGTGCCGTACTTTGATCCGCGCCTGCCCGCTGAATGGGAAAGCCTCGCTTTCCACCTCAAGCTCCAGGGCCGCCTGCTGCAGGTGCAGCTCGACGCCGGCTCCCTCACCATCACAGTGTCCGAGGGCCAACCGCTCGACGTCGACGTCCGCGGCGAACTGTTCAGCGTAGGCGCGGAACCGGTCCGCGTGGCGCTCGCGCCCGTCCAGGTTCCCGAGCCCACGGTCTTCCCCAGTGGACCGCCGACGGCGAGCGTCCCCGTGGTGCGCGCCCGCGCGTAGCTGTCAATACACCTTGCCGGCGCTCCCGCCCGAGCCGCGGCGTTGAGTACTTAGGCGACCGCGCCTATTTAGGTGCCTGGAGCCAGGAGCCTGGAGCCAGGAGCCAAGAGGCGGCAGAGACTGACACTGTGCACGTCAGTCTCCTGCCGCCGTCGTGCGTTCCACTTCGGGGACCCGGTCCAGCGGGTGATCCAGCTCATCCTGGGGCATCTTCGCGACGATGGACGCGACCACCGCCACGATGGGGCAGACGCCGCCCGCCACCAGGAAGATCAGCCAGATGGGGAGGACTTCCGCGGCGGGCCCGGCCAGTGCCATCGACACCGGCATCAGGGCGAGCGACACAAAGAAGTCAAGGCTGGAGACCCTGCCGAGCAAGTGGGGCGGGACGCGCCGCTGAAGCAGCGTGCCCCAAATGACCATGCCCACGCTGCCTGTGGCACCAAAGACGAACAGTGCCGCGCCCAGGGCCCAGAAGTTGTCCATGATTCCGACGGCGGCCAGAGGCAGCGAGCCCACGCCCCAGGACGCCATCATCACCGTGAGATACCGCCGGGGCAGCCGCAGAGACGCAGTCACCAGCGATGCCGCCGCACCGCCGACGCCCATGATGGCGAGCAGGAAACCGAACATGCTGGAGTCGCCGCCCAGTTGGTCGCGGACCACAAATGGGAGCAGCACTTCGATGGGGCCGATGAGGAAGAGTACTGAAATGCAGGCCCAGAGCAGGGTCCAGAGCAGCCAGGGGGTCCGCAGGGTGTAGGTGATGCCTTCTCGGAGGTCGTGGAAGAAGGATGACTTGGCCCGCTGTTTCCCGGTCATTCCGCTGTTGCGTGGGCCGGCTTCGGATCCGTTAGCGGGTGCGTCCAAAGCATGCTGGCCCAGGAAGTTCAGGATGATGAAGGCCATCAGGTGGCAGGCTGCGACACCCGCGACCGCATGCGTGGGCGACAGTGCGGCCACCAGGACGCCGGCGAGGGCGGGCCCGGCCGCTTGCTGGAGGGTGGGACGCATGGTCCCCTCCATTCCATTTGCCGCGAGCAGGTCCTCGGGCGGCAGGATCCGGGGCAGGATAGCCGAGTAGGCGGGGAAGAAGAATGCCGCGCCGACACCCAGCACAAAGGCGCCCACTGCAAGGTGCCAGATCTCCAGCCAGCCGGCGATGGACAGGGCGGAGATGCCAGCGATAACGGCCAGGTTGGCGCCCTCCACGGCGATAATCAGGAGCCTCTGGGGGAAACGGTCAGCCGCGATGCCTCCCGCGAGCACAAACGCGACCAGGCCCACGCTGCCGCCAGTGGCAACGAGAGAGAGCTCCAGAGGGCCGCCGCCGAGGTGGATCACCTGGTAAACCATCGCGACAGCCCACATCCCGGATCCGAAGACGGAGATGGCAAGGGCTGCGATCAGGACCCGGTACTCACGGTGCGCAAAGGGCCGCAGGGCTTTGGGGGTGGGCATAGGGTAAGTCTAGGCTTTGGCGGGATATCGGGGGGTACTGGAATGCAGCCTGGAGGGTTAGATCAACAGCCGGCGCATCGGGGCGGGCCGCAGCGCGGGCAGGGGCAGCGGCTCGCGGTGGTCACCGGCGCCGGCCGGGGTTTCGGTGCGGTGCTCGCCCGGGAGCTTTCGGCAGCGGGATGGCTTGTGCTGGCGGTGGTGCGGCAGGCCTCCCGTGCGCCAGCGTTGGACGGGCTGGCGGCGCTGGACGGGCTGCCGGGGGTTCAGGTGGTGATCCACGATGTCAGGTCTGATGACCTGTCCGCTGTGGTGGACGCGGTGCGCGGGCGGCCGGTGGACGTCCTCATTAATAACGCGGCCCAGGGGGCGGCACACCAGCGACTCGGTGGCGTGGATGCGGCAGGTGTCATGAACGCCGTCGACGTGAATGCGGCCGGGCCCCTGCGCATGGTGCAGGCGCTCCTGCCGCAACTGCTCTCCTCTGCTGACCCGGTCATTGTGAACATCACGTCCCGCCTGGGCTCCGTGTCGGCCCAGGCACGCGGAGACTTCGCAGGCCTTTCCACAAGTTACGCGTACCGGGTGTCCAAGGCAGCCCAGAACATGGTGACGGTGTCGCTGGCGCAGGATCTTCAGGGGCGGGTCCGGTGCTGGGCTGTCCACCCCGGCAAGCTCGCCACCGGGATGGGCCAGGCCGACGCCGTCAAGCCCCCGCGTGTTGCGGCGCGGGAGTTGCTGGAACTGCTTGAGTCAAACGAACGCCGATCGCCGAGATTCGTCTCGCTCGGTGCTCCCGATTTGGACTGGTGAACGTTGGAAAGCACTCCTGGCGGGGCGTGGCGGCGCAGCCTGGCATTCGTAGGCGCCAACCATGGCCTTGCCCTGCATCCGGTGAATGCCAATGGCGAACAGGTTCCGGGCGAAGCAGCCAGCTGTTTTGCCTCCTTCTGGATGGCGGAATGGTCGCGCTGGGGCACCGGTAAGGCGCTGATCATTGCGACTCTGCAGGGATGGCGCAGTTACGGAAGCAACGAATACTTCGCCGCCACGCTCGCCACTGAGCTGACCCGGTACTTCCCAGAGGCAGCCAGGTTCCCGCTGAGCGGGATCTCGCACACCCAGGACGAGTTCGACGTCGATCTGGACCTTGAGCACGGATTCCGCGCCACCGGCCGCAAGGCTGAGCTGGAGCTTTCAGGGGTCCTGGACCGCAGGCACTTTTCCCAGCCCGATTTCCAGCTCGGGTCCAACTCCGGGGCCCTCAGCAATGTTTATCTGCCATGCAGCAGCGGCCGGCTGGCCGAATTCGGGGTGGAGTGGCCCGGCGCGCCGAGCGTCTACGCTGGACCGCGGGGGCCGTCGTCGTCCGGGTATATGGCCGTGGCCGAATCCTGGGTGATGTAGGGGACCAACAGGGGTTGGCCTAGTGTTAAGCAACCTTAGTATTTAGGTACGGCAGCGAAGGCTGCCGCGGACGAAAGCAGAGGTGACCATGGCCAAGCGCAGCAATCCCGCCGTGCGGATCGCACAGGAAACCGCCCACAACGCGGTGTTCGACGCCGAAGGAAAGCCGAAACCAGGCGTGCACAACGTGCTTCTGAGGGCGGTGGAGATCCAGCGGCCACTGGTGTTGGCCTACATCCGCCGAGTGCAGCGCAAACAGCCCCACGCGTCCGCGGCACAGCTGGCCGTCCGGATTGAACGCGACTACCTCGCGGCGGTCACCGGCGGCGGCGCGATCGTGGGCGCGACGGCCGTTGTGCCCGGAGTCGGAACTGTCGCTTCGCTTGGACTTTCTGCTGCCGCTACTGTCGGTTTCCTCGAGGCCACAGCCCTCTACGCGACGTCGCTTGCGGAACTTCACGGCATCCGCCTGACCAACCCGGAAAAGGCCAGCACCATGGTCATGGCCATCATGCTGGGCGAAGAGGGGACGGCACTGCTCGGCACGCTAAGCGGCCAGGCGATGGGCAGGGGTGCGAGTCCCACCAAGGCGTGGGGGAACGTGCTCTCGAAGTCCATCCCGGGCTCCGGTTTCGGCGCCGTCCGAAGCAGGATCCAGAAGGCGTTCCTGAAGAGCCTGCTGAAGCGCCAAGGCACGGCCTTGTTCGGCCGGGCGCTGCCATTCGGCATCGGTGCCGTGGTAGGCGGAGCAGGAAACCTGATGATGGGGCGGGCCGTGGTGGCGAATGCCAAGGAGGCTTTCGGGCCGATGCCGGATACGATTCCAGGGGAGCTCAAAGCCACCGGCGCGGGCCCGGACAACCTCACTCTGGAAGGCAACAACCTTGGACCTCAACGCTGATCTTGGCGAATCATTCGGCTCCTGGAACATGGGGGACGACGCCGCGATGTTCCGCCTGGTCACCAGCGCCAACGTTGCCTGCGGCTTCCACGCCGGAGACCCTGTCACCATGCTGGACAGCTGCCGCGCCGCCTTCGAACTGGACGTCACCGTGGGCGCCCATGTTGGCTACCGGGACCTGGCAGGCTTCGGCCGACGCTCCTTGGACATGTCCTTTGACGAGCTTTTCGGTGACGTCCTCTACCAACTGGGCGCCTTGGACGGGGTTGCGCACGCCGTCGGGGCGTCGGTGGATTACGTGAAGCCGCACGGCGCCCTCTACAACCGCCTCGTACACGATGAAGAGCAGGCATCGGCCGTGGTTGCTGCCATTCAGGCCTATGACCCCGGGCTGCCCATTCTGGGCCTGCCGGGCTCGCAACTGCTGATCCAGGCCAAGGACGCTGGCCACCCTGTTTTTGTGGAAGCCTTCGTGGACCGCGCGTACCAGGCCGACGGCACGCTGGTGCCGCGCTCGCAGGCTGGTGCCGTGCTGCACGACGTCGACTCGATCGTTGAGCGCGCGGTGCGCCTTGCCGTAAAAGGCGAGGTGGTGGCCGTGGACGGGACAGTAGTTCAGGTCCGGCCCGACTCACTCTGCATCCATGGCGACACTCCAGGCGCAGTCGAAATGGCCGCAGGCGTCCGCGCAGGCCTCGAAGCCGCTGGTGTGCAGTTGGAGTCGTTCGCGTAATTAGGGGCTTCCGCCGGGGCTACTTGCCGCAGCACTTCCTCGGGCATTAGCCCTCAGGCAAGAGATGTTCGGGCGGGACGTCCCAGCGCAGGGCATCACCGTGCCGGGCGCCTACGGGCAGGACATCTCGACGCAGGACGTCTCAACGCAGGGCATCTCCGGGCAGGACACCTGCAGGCACGGCGGGGCTGTGTCCTTGGTCCGGGATCGGGCCGAGGATCTGGGCAGGTAGCCAGGGTGGTTCCCAGTCTTGGTGTTCGCTTTGGTAGTGGCGTCCGGTGGGTGAGGTCCAGCCGGGTGGTTTGTCGATGCTGGCTTCGGTGGGTGTCCAGGCGGTGGTGTGTTTTAGCCGGTGGTGTTTGGGGCAGGGCTGGCCGAGGTTGGTGATGCCGGTGGTGCCGCCGTCGGCCCAGGCCAGGAGGTGGTCTGCTTCGTTGTCCAGGGATTGGTTGTTGCAGCCGGGGAAGGGGCATTTGCCGTCCCGCATCCGGAGCCATTGGCGCATCGCGGCGGGGATCCGGTAGCTTTGGCGGCCGATCTCCAGGGGTGCCCCGTTGCGGGGGTCGGTGAGGACGCGGTGGAATGAGCCGGCGCCGTCGGCGACCAGGTTGCGGGCCATCGATGCCGGGATCGGCCCGTAACCGTCCAGCAGTGCTGGTTCGTCCGTGAGGCCCATCAGCGCGAACACCGGCACGGTCACGAGGACCTGCGCCGCCGGCGACGGGACCCGGCCCGTCGACTCATCGGCGGGGCCGCCGTCAGCCGTTGTTTCATCGCCCGCGGCGCCGCTGAGGAGCAGTTGGGCGGCGATGTCGGCGCGGAGCTGGGTCATGGTGCGGGTCTCGGCCGGGCCCTGGAGGGTGCGGGCGGTGGCGGTGATGCCGTTCCAGATCCCGGCCGCCCGGTCCGCGGGCAGGTAAGCCGAAAGCCAGGCCATGCCGTCCCGGTCCGGGACGTACTCCAGCCGCCGGTCCAACACACTCCTGGCATGGCGCTTTTCAATACTCACCGGATGATGGCGTTCCCGCCAGGTCCTGGCCTTGTGCCGGAACCGGGACGGGACCAGCTCCCCGGCCGGGCACTCCCGGGCCCGGTCCGGAACGTCCGGGCCCAGGAAACGGGCCTCCAACGCCGCCGCCCCGGCCGCATCCAGGCCGGTGGTTTCATCGACCATGACCTTCGCGTGCTGCCACGACAGATCCCCGGACTGCAGCGCGGCCAGCGTCAGCGGCAGGGCAGTGGTCAGCTCATGGGCCTGCGCCAACAACGCCGAAGCCGAGCGCTCACTCACCGTCAGAGCACACGCGACCTCGGACACCACACCCATCTCCTGGGCCGTGTGTTCCCCAGGGCTCCTGACCGGGCCGTCCAGGGCCGCAGCCTTTCCCGCATACGCGGCGGCCAGGCGCACCCTGAACGCCGCCACCATCGCGTCCACCCGGACCGAACCGCCCAGCCCGTCCAGGCAAGCATCGGCCTGCCCCCGCAAAGGATCACCACCCCCGGAATCCGTCTGGGAACCCGTCCTGGAACCCCGGCCACCCAGCCCCCGGCGCACAAAGGCAGCAAACTCCGCAGCAGCAGCCTCGAAAGCCTCCACCGCCTCGTCAACACCCGGGATCCCCATACCCCCATCATCCAGCGACCCGCCAACAAAAACAGCCCAGCACATCACTTATGTGGATAACCTCCGACCCCGCTACCCGGACCTCGAGACGGGTTTCCGGCTGGGCCAGAGAACCGGGTCAGCCGAAGACCAAATGCGCCGCGCTGAAGATGGCGAGCCCGGCCAAGGAACCCACCACGGTGCCGTTGATCCGGATGAACTGCAGGTCTTTGCCCACCTGGAGTTCGATCTTCTGCGATGTTTCTTCGGCATCCCAGCGCGCCACGGTATCGGTGATCACGCCCGCAATGTCCGAACGGTACGTCCGGACCAGGTAGCCCGCCGCATCGCCGATCCAGGCATTGACCTTCCCGGCCAGTTCGGCGTCGTTGACCAAGCGCGAGCCGAAGTCACGGACGGCTGCCTTGAACTTCACCGTCAGTTCGCTGTCCGGATCGTCCACGGCCGTGAGCAGCGCGTTCTTCACTGTGCCCCAGGTCCGGGAGGCCAGTTCGCGGACCTCCGGATCTCCGAGGACCTGCGCTTTGATGTCCTCCGCCCGCGCGATCATTGCGGGATCATGCTGGAGGTCCTGCGCGAGGTCGTTGAGGTACTTGTCGATCGACTGGCGCACCTGGTGGTTGGGATCGGACTGAACGGCACGGGTGAATTTGAGGATCTCCACATAAACCTTGTCTCCCACGAGCCCGTCCACAAACTGCGGAACCCAGGTGGGCGAACGGTCCGAGACGAGCCGGGTGACGGTTTCGTGGTTGTCGTCCACCCAGTCGGCGGCACGGTCCACCAGCAGGTCCACCAGTTTGTGGTGGTGGCCGTCGGCGAAGATCCGCTCCGCCATCCGTCCCACGGGGGGTCCCCACGGCGGTGCCAGCAAATGCTTGCGCACCATTCCCTCGATAACCGCCTGGACGTCGTCGTCGTTCAACACCTTGAAGGCGCCGCGGATGACAGCGGCACCCTCCTTGGCAACACGCTCCGCGCCGCCGGGAGAGGCGAGCCATTCGCCGGCCCTCCGGGCAATGTTCACGCTCGCAAGCTTTTCCTGCACTACCTGCTCGGAGAGGAAATTGGTCTCCACGAACTCACCCAACGACGCCCCGATCTGGTCCTTGCGCCGGGGAATAATGGCCGTATGCGGGATCTTGATCCCCATCGGGTATTTGAACAGCGCCGTAACGGCGAACCAGTCTGCCAGCGCACCCACCATGCCGCCTTCGGCAGCAGCCCGGACGTACTGCAGCCACGGGTACTCCTTCTGCAAAGCGAAGGCGAACACGAAAATAACAGCCATGGCGATGAGCAGGCCCAGTGCCAGAAGCTTCATTTTCCGCAGCGCTGCCGCCTTTTCGGCGTCACCGGCGCTGAGTTGATGGCCGACGATGGCGGCGCCCCCTTGGGCGGGCACGTCGGGCCGGGTGGGGTTCTGCCGGGTAATTGGCTCAGAGTTCACCTGCATGTGCCAAGCCTAGTCCCGCATACGATCCCCGGGTCGGCTACCGTGTCAGCATGGCCACCGACGAGTCAGTACCCCACCGGCCCCTGGTCTTTGCCCACCGGGGCGCCAGTGCCGCCTTTGCCGAACACACCCGCGCTGCGTACCTCCAGGCATTGGCCGACGGCGCCGACGGCGTTGAGTGCGACGTCCACCTCACGCGGGACCAACACGTGGTCCTGCTCCACGATGCGAATCTGGACCGCACCTCCGACGGCACCGGGCCGGTTGCGGACCGCACGCTCCAGGAGCTGAGGCTCCTGGATTTCTCGTCGTGGAAGGGCGTGCGGATTCCCGAGAAATACGGAGCCCGGTCAGAACAGTTCCTCACCTTGGCTGAGCTATTGGGTATCCTCCGCGCCGCTGGGCGGCCCGTGGGCCTGGCCCTAGAGTTGAAGCACCCGAGCCCTTACCAGCTCAAGCTGGAAGACCGCGTCCTGAGCGTTCTTCGGAGTGAAGGCTGGGACCCTGGGACCTCATCGGTGGACAACGTGCGGGTGACGTTCATGAGCTTCAGCCCGGATTCGGTGAAGCACCTGCTCCGCACGGTTCCCGCAGAGTTCATCTGCCAGTTGGTGGACGAAATTGATGTTGATGAAATCCGTGAGGAGTTAGGCCTGGGTGTACTGACCGGCAGCGCCATCGCCAATGTTATGAAGGCCGCGCAGCTGGAAGGCGAACGCATCCTGGATGACTGCGAAGTGAGGCTGGCCGGGCCGGGCATCGATTATGTCCGCCATCATGCCCGCACCGTGCAGCGCTGGCTGGAATCCGGCCGACGCTTCCGGGTATGGACGGTGGATTCCGAACGGGACGTGGCGCTTTGCCAAGGATTGGGCATCCACGAGATCACCACGAACATGCCCGCGCGGGTGTTGGCCCAGCTTTAGGCGGGCGGGTGATGGCCAGCTGAAGCTGCCAACGGGTTCGGCCGCCGATCTGTTTAGTCGCCGGCCCACGCGTCCCACGCCGCGGTTCATACGCCCGACGGGGCTGTGGTTGAGTGGAACCATGCCTTTTCACTGGCCCGGCGCCGTTCATCGGTCCAGCACCGCCACCCATGCACTCTCTGCAGCAGCCCTGAGCGCGCTGCTCATGGCTAGCGCCATGAAACACTTCCGCGATCCCGGCTTCTTTCGCCAGGTGGTTCCGGATTATCTCTGCCGCGACGACGGCGACACCCCGGCTGCCGGCGCACCGCCCGCCGCACGGCCACTCGCCGTGATGACGCGGGAGGAGTGGATCGCGCTCAGCGGCCTCGTGGAGGCGGGCGCCGCCGTCGGCCTTCTCATCCCCGCAACGCGACGCACCACGGCCACCGGCGTCGCGGCTCTCTTCGGCGTGTTCGTGGCTGGCCACGTGGACGCCATCCGGCGCGCCTGCCGCCCGGAGGGTTCATCAGCCCAGCGCGCAGTGCACATGGCCCGTTTGCCCACGCAGATGCCGCTGATCCTGTGGGCCTGGAGCCTGCGGAACGCCGGACGGCGGCCCAGTTGAGGAAACTCCTGGCATCCCCGGCAGTCCGGGTGGGGCTGTCCATCAGCATCGCTACGGGACTCTACGGAGTTTCCTTTGGCGCCCTGTCTGTCACGTCGGGCCTGGACTTCTGGCAGACCATGGCGCTGAGCCTCCTGCTGTTCAGCGGAGGTTCCCAGTTCGCGTTCATAGGAGTAGTGGCTGGCGGCGGATCCGGCGTTGCGGCTATGAGCGCAGCCACCCTGCTGGGGATGCGCAACGGTATTTACGGTATGCAGCTCAACGCGCTCCTCCACCCGTCGGGCTGGCGCAAATATGTGGCAGCGCAGCTCACCATCGACGAGTCGACAGCCACCAGCACCGGCCAGACCGATCCTGCTGAGCAGTTACGGGGCTTCTGGGCGGCAGGGATCGGCATCTATGTCCTGTGGAATCTGTTCACAGCCGTGGGCGCCCTTGCCGGGGCGGGGCTCGGCGATCCAAAGCAATGGGGGTTGGATGGAGCGGCCGTCGCAGCTTTCCTGGCCCTCCTGTGGCCGCGGTTGAAAGGCCGGGAGCCGGTAGCAATCGCGGTCGTCTGTGCCCTGGCGACCGTCCTCGCGGTGCCGTTCGTGCCGGCCGGGGTGCCCATCCTGGTCGCTGCCGTGGTTGCGGCCGTGATCGGCTGGTTCAGTCACGGCCGCAGCGACGAGGGCCTGGAACCCGACGTAGATCCGTACGCGGAGCATCATCACAGCCACCACGGCGGTCACCACTCCGTGGGCCCTACTGGCCCGGCTGGCCCGGCTGGCCGTACCGGCCCGGCTGGCCCTACCGGCCCGACGAAGGCGGACGCGTGAACCTTTGGACTTGGCTGCTGCTGGCGTGTGCCCTTGCCTATGCGTGGAAGCTGGTGGGCTACTTTGTGCCTGCGAGGCTCCTGAAAGATCCCCGCATGTCGCGCGTGGCAGGCACCATGACGATCGGCCTGCTCGCTTCACTGACGGTGGTCAATGCAGTAGCGTCCGGGCAAAACCTGGCGGCCGATGCCAGGCTGGGAGCGCTCGTGGCGGCAGCGGTTGCACTGGCCTTCCGGGCACCGTTCCTGCTGGTGGTGCTGGTCGGTGCCGGGGCTGCCGCCGGCCTTCGGCTCATTGGCTGGAACTGACGCGCGCCTCGCGTTGCGCCTGCCTATGGTGACGCGGAACACAGCGGCGGTACTATGGGCTTGGCTATGCAGTTGGCCATGGACCTTTCTTGTTTAAGCGGTGACCATGGAAAATCCACTGTATATAGCCGGCAACAGATCCGGGACGCCACCCAAAGTGGCGTCCAGACGACGTGCGGGCTTGCCCGCGAAGAGGTTCTTTTCGCGCTTCAGGTCGTTATCAGATGTTCCTGCCTCGGACCTGAAAATGCTCTCTGAGCGCATCACCATGGCGTTGGATTTGGGGCATGCACCCGATATCTCGGCCCTGCGTGCAGCCCTGCGCCACGAACTGCGCAACCGCGAGTCAGCGCTTAACGATTGACCCTTTCGGGATGGATGTATGGTCCACTGAAGAGGGGCCGCCATCCAGCCAGGCGGCCCGAAGGAGGAACATCATGAACGATCAGCCGCAAGCTACGGCCCAGGATGATGGTGCCGAAGCCGCGACCACCGGTAACCATCCCAAGGTGCGACCGGCCTACATTGACTCCAGCGGTTCCGAGGCCACCCGGGAACTTCGCGACAAAGCGCGCCGCCGGCGGGAAGCCGAGGAAAAGCTCCAGCAGCACCTGCGTGAAGCTAAGGAACATACTCCCCATTCCGACACACACCCTCAGACTTCGCCCGAAGACGAAAGCAAGAAGGACGAAAGCAAGAAGGACGAACGCAAGAAGGACGATAGCTAGAGGAATCGGGGATTAGCGCCGTGCCCGCGGTGTCCGCGCTGACCCGCGGGCCGGCAGTGTGTGCACTACTGTGCAGTCAGGCTACGCCGTGGGCCGCGCCATCGACCGAGCCGGCCCGTCGGCCGCATTCTTCAACGGCGAGTTCGTACCAGACCTGGGCGCCGAATTCCGGGGTGGCCGTGTCGAGGTTCTGGAACAGTGCGTCCAGGAGGTTTGCCAGTTCCTCGGCGGAAAGGTGCGGAAGTACATCTTCCGGTCCGCGGGGGTCATTGATGAAATGGGACAGCTGTGAACTGTTCATCGTGGCGTGATTTCGTCGGATCGGGTACGCAGGAAACTGTTCATGGGTCGCTCCATCTGGGAATTCAGAGGCTGGCTGCGTAACCCCACTTGAGTCTATTCCAACGACTGGATGCCCACAATGGGCCGCCTACGGCGCTCTTTACTGACGGCGCGCGCTGAGCGGCCCGCTGCCCGCCTAGCTGAACCGGCGTCCCGGGAGGTATTCGCCGGACAGCCGGTCGCCGGTCAGTTGGGCTGCGGGCAAGGGAACGTGTGCAGGAAGAGGCCGATGCGGCCGTTCGGAGCGGATTGCGTCCTCGACGAGGGCCACGGGGCGGCGCCAGGCATCGGAACCAGGCTCCATCGTGTCCACGACGCCGATCAGCATGGCGAGCAGCCGGAAGATGTCCGTCATGGAGATGTCAGGGCGCAGCGTGCCCTGACCCTGCCCGCGTCCGAGCAGGATGCCGATGGAATCGATAAGGGAGCCGGTGATGCCCGTCAGGAGCTGTCGCCGCCCGGCTACGGCGCCGAGCAGGTTCGCATCGGTGCTGGCTGCGGCCATGATCGCCTCGATGACCCGGAACAGTCCGGCGGCTGCATCAATGTCCGCCAGGGCGTCGTCGATCACGGGATCCACTGTCAGCCTGAGCTGGCGGTTAAGGGCGGCCAGTACCAGTTCTTCCTTGTCCGCGAAGTTGCGGAAGAGGGTTGCCGGTCCGACGCCGGCCGTGGTGGCGATGGTCTGCAGCGGCACTTCCGGACCGAATTCCTGGAAGCATTGCCGGGCCGCCGTAATGATCTTGTCCACGTTGCGCGCTGCGTCTGCGCGGAGTGGTTTTCGGGCGACTGCGATGCTCATGCGATCAGGTTAGCAATGGAGCCCAGAGCGATCACCGTTACTGGAGGGTAGGCGGTTATGTGACGTGGACGGGGCAGCGGGAGCCTCCTCGCCGTCCCGCTGCCGTGGCAGACTGGCTGTATGTTGCTTGCATTCTCTGTTGCTCCGTCCGGCACGCCGGTTGGCGGTTCCCGCCCCACCGACGCCTCAGTGCACGACGCCGTTGCCGCCGCGGTGAAAATCGTCCGGGAGTCGGGGCTTCCCAACCAGACGGATTCCATGTTCACCACCATCGAGGGTGAATGGGATGAAGTCTTTGACGTGGTGAAAAGGGCCACCGAGGCCGTTGGGCAGTTCGGCAGCAGGGTCTCCCTGGTCATCAAGGCGGACATCCGGCCCGGCTATTCAGGGGAACTTACCGCCAAGGTGAACCGGCTGGAAGGCGCGCTCGCAAAGGACGCGTGAGCCCTTGGCTCCCCACCAGGCTGTCAGTCAGTGGCCATCCAGTTCGTGGACGGCGTGGTCCAAGAGGTCGCGTTGAACGGGCCGGAGCATGTAAGACCTGTTCAAGTAGGCGTCGATTTCCAGCTCACCTGCGTCGCCGCCGATGCTGAAGTAATGCAACCACAGTGACTCAAGGGTCAGGCCGGCCTGGCGGTATGCCTCAGCCGTCCGTTCCCGCTGCTCCTCGGCAGTCTCGTCAACGTTCATGGCCGTTCGTGGTCAGGTTCTGCGGGGCGGTCAAGCACGTTGAGTGCGACTGCGAAGAGCGGAGCTCCTTCCTGGCGTGACTGGTCAGTCAGGGCACGCAGCGCGGCGCGCTCGTCCAGGTTCAGACGCTCCATCAGCACCCCCTTCGCCATGTCGATCACGCTCCGGCTGTGCAGGGATTTTTTGAGGTCAGCGCTGAGTTGCTCGGCGCTGTCATGCGCCTGGATGTTGGCAAGCAAAACGGCCGCGGGGGTGGCGAGGAGTTCGAGGAGGTGCTCGCTGCCGGCGTCGAAGGCGTTGGGGTGGCTGCCGTAGACCTTCAGGGCGCCGATGGCTTGGGCCGGTCCCGTTCCGTTGCCTCCGGGGAGGAGGAGGGGGACACTTAGGCAGGACACCAGGCCACGCTGAGCGCTCGCTTCGCTCCATTTGGGCCAGCGCGTTTCGGTGGCGGCGTTATCCACCCGGATGGTTATGGCTCCTGCCCACGCCGCGAGGCACGGGCCCTGGCCGAGTTCGTACTGCAACTGGTCCGCTTCTTCCACGAGTGTGCTGGTGGAAGCCCGGCTGGTGGGACGGCCCTGGGCATCAATGAGGGTGGCCCCGGCCCCGACGCTGCCGGGGATGCTTTCAAACGCGGCCTGGGCAATCTTTGCGATCGCTGGCCCTGCAACGTGTTCGGTGAGCAACAGGCCGGAAACGCGCGCGAAGACCGCCTGAAGTTCGCCGGTCACGGACTCTCTGCGCATTACGGGTGGTCTCCTGCTTGCCGTTGGTCCGGCAGGAGGAATACGAGCGCTGCCGCTGGTTCCAGCATAGACCGCATGGCTTGGCCTACTGTGAGGCGGCCGGGATGGCCGCGCCCCTGACGATGTCCAGGGCCAGCGCCGGAAGCCTCACCCTTCCTGGTCCTGGCGGCTTCCTCCAGGAGGGTAATGGCGGCTTCACGGCTTGAGCGCGTGTGCGCCATGACCAGGGCGAGGGCCGCGTCCATGGTGGCGCGGGAACGAAGGGCGGCCCGTAATTCTTCCGGATAGGTCGGCTGTTGAAGCGGAGGATGAACCAGCAGGGCGAGGCGAAGCGGACGGGAGAGGGACTGGGCGTACCACTCGATGGCGGCTTGTGTGTCGGGCCCGAACGCAGCGTCCCGGTGTGCATAGCAGTTCAGCGCGGCCGAAGCTTCCCCGCCGGCGTCGATGGGCACTGCCAACACCGACCTGACGCCCGTACTCCTGGTGGCTTCAAAGTAGCGGTTCCATCGGTGGTCCGTGCGGAGATCGTCCACTTGCACCGTATGCCCGGTGCGCAAGGCACTGAGGCAAGGACCGTCGTCGAGCTCGTACTGCCGCTCATCCAAAAGGCGGGCCTGCGCATCACTGCTGGCCACAGTGAAGGGCTTCCCGTTGCGCTGAACCGAGATGGCGCACAGGATAGGTGCGTCCGTGCCCAGCAATGTGGCTGAGTAAAGCGTGAGGTCCAGGAGGAACGATTCGAAGTCCTGGCTTTCCAGCAGCAGGTCCTGAAGATCTTCCACCGATGATGCGGATGTATGTTCTGAGGCCATGCCGAGCCTCGATTCTGGGTGGTCCCGAACCCTGAGGTGCCGGGAGTGGCTGCGGTGGGCCACAGCCTAGGGCGCTCCCGAACTGGCGTTCTGGAGCCGAAGCCCCGTTTCGACGGGATGCTTGCGCACGAATCCTTGGATTGCGCTCTCATTTCGAGCCTACGCTCAATGGACCGCACAAGATACAGCCCCGCCCCGGACGCGGGGAGGCATGTCTGGACCCGCGCCCGCCCCCATGCCAGACTGTGGCCATGTTCGAGCACAAGCCCCAGCCAGGCTGGATTGCAGTCGAAGATTTCCTGACCGACACGGTGGTCCATCCCAACGGATCCTTGCAGCGGGCGGTGCAATCCGCCGTCGACGCCGGGATGCCCCCGATTGAGGTAACCCCCAACGCCGGGAAGCTGCTTAAGCTCCTGGTACAGGTGTCCGGCGCGCGCCGCGTTTTGGAGATCGGCACGCTGGCAGGTTTCAGCACTATCTGGATGGCCCAGGGACTTCCCGACGACGGCCGGCTGGTCACGTGCGAATACCTCACCAAACATGCGGAGGTGGCCAGGGCGAACCTGGACGCCGCCGGCGTGGGCCACAAGGTGGAAATCCGCATCGGCCCCGCGCTGGATTCCTTGGCCGCATTGGAGGCTGAAGGCCAGGAGCCATTCGATTTTGTCTTCATTGACGCGGACAAGGAGAACGATTCCAACTACCTTGAGTGGGCAGTCCGGCTGGGCCGTCCGGGCACCACGGTAGTCCTGGACAACGCCGTGTGGGAAGGGGCCGTGCTGGAGACGTCCCTGGACCCGGTGAACGCGCCAGGGATCGTAGGCGCCCTGGAACTGATGGGCAACCACCCGCGGCTTGATGCCACCGTGATCCAGACCGTCGGCTCCAAGGGATGGGACGGCTTCGCGCTCGCAGTGGTTCGCTGACAGCCGTGCTCCGAAGCGGGTTGTCCGGCAGAAAGCGCTGTCCGAAGAATTGCTAAGTATGCTTAGAATGAGTTTCCGTCCGGATCCCCGGCCGGTACGTAACCCTTGCAGCGGAGGAAATGATGAAAGCGTCACCCACTCTGGCCAGTAACCTTCAGTTGGTTCTCACGGACCTGATCGAACTGCACATGCAGGGCAAGCAGGCGCACTGGAACATCGTGGGAACGAACTTCCGGGACCTCCACCTGCAGCTGGACGAAATCATCGCCGCAGCCCGCCAGTTCGCGGACGAGGCAGCAGAAAGGATGCGTGCCCTGCACGCCCTTCCGGACGGGCGGAGCCAAACAGTCTCCGCTGACACGCGGCTGGATGAGTTCCCCGCCGGGCTGACGTCCACCAAAGACGCCGTGAAACTGGTTACGGCCAGGCTGGAAAGGACTGTCAAGACTGCGCGGGATGTACATGACGAAGTGGATGAGGAGGACCCCACCAGCGCGGACCTGCTCCACGCCATCATCGAACGCCTGGAGCAGCTTGCCTGGATGGTGAACGCCGAGACGATGACGCCCTCAGCCGCAGTCACCGAGGCAGCCGACAAATAGGCTTCGGCAGGCTCGCGCCCATGAAGGAATCCAGCACGCGGACCGACCCCGCGGGGGCCCGCCGTCCGCGGGCCGTCACGTTCCCACCGGGTCCCCGCGAACGAGGACGGGGCGGATCCCGTGCGGAAGCGCAGGGGCCGGTTCCGCCAACTGCAGGCCCGCACCCGGGCCTGGACCGGTTGCTCGATGCCGTGGCCTCTGCGGTGGGGGACGTGCCGGCACTTCTGTCGCTCGCCCGGGACGCAGGACGGACATGGCCCCAGCCCGGACAGGGCAACACCGCGGCGCTTTGGGAACTGCTGGCCTCCGTCACCGCAGTGGACGTTGCTGCCGGCCGGATCTTCGAGCCACACCTCGACGCGCTGGCCATCCTTGCCCAGTCAGGCAGGGATCTGCGCCCGGTGGAAGGCGCCTGGGGTGTGTTTGCCGCCGAGGGCCCAGGCGCCAGGTTGGAGGCCAAAGCAGGAGACGCCGGCGTCCTCCTGGACGGTTCAAAACCGTGGTGCTCCCTGGCGCCGCTGCTGGACCACGCAGTGATTACCGCGCACACGGATGCGGGTGGCAGAGCGGCCTTTGCCGTGGACCTGCACCATCCCGGAGTGACGTGTGACGAGCCAGCGTGGATAGCCCGCGGACTTCAGGAGATCCCCAGCGGGACAGTGCACTTCAACCAGGTGCCGGCGGAGCAGTTGGGCGGCGATGGCTGGTACTTCAGCCGTCCTGGCTTTGCCTGGGGCGGCATGGGCGTGGCCGCGTGCTGGCTGGGCGGAGCAGTAGCCGTGTCCAGGGATTACCGGGACTCCCTGCGCGCCGCCGCGGGCAGAGGACGTGAACCGGACCAGATTGCCTTCGCCAGCCTGGGCGAGATTGACCGCATCCTGACGTCCGCCCTCCAGTACCTGGCGCGGACAGCAGCATTGATTGACGACGGCGGACTCGCGGGCGGCGGTCAACCCGCCTCCGCCAATGAACACCTCCAGTCCGGCGGTGATCAGCGCCCGGGCGCGGAACGGAGCCCGTGGAGCGAAGCCCTGCGCGTCCGCGGTACCGTGGCGGCCGCCGTCGAACGCGTCCTGGCCCTTGTCAGCCGTGACCGGGGACCGGCACCACTTGCTTTCGACGAACCCTACGCCAAGCGGATGGCCGATCTGGCCCTCTACGTGCGCCAGCACCACGCCCAGCGGGACGACGCGCAGCTCGGGGCGCTGACCTTGAAAGGGGAGCCGCCATGGTGAGCTTTTCGCACACCGACAAGGGCACGGACGAGGCCGCCTGGGCTGCCAGCGGATTGGCGGACCTCGCCGGGCTGCCGCTGGGGCGGGATGAACTGGCAGGCCTGAGGTTCGTGGTCCTGGCGGCCCATCCCGATGACGAGACGCTGGGGGCCGGGGGCCTGCTGGCGCAGCTGCACAGCCTCGGGGCCGACGTCGAAGTTTTGTTGTTCACCGCGGGGGAGGGCTCGCATCCCGACTCCGAAACGGTTTCCCCGGGCCAGTTGGGAACTACCCGCGTCAACGAGTTTGCCGCGGCCCTGGCGGCGTTGGGCCACGCCGGAAACTGGCGCTTCCTGGGGCTTCCGGACAGCGGTTTGGAGCGGCATCGGGATGCGATGACGGCGGGGATCCGGGACGCAACGCGTGACCACCCCGGCCCGGCGGACCAGCTGGTGATTGTGGCCCCCTATCGCGGCGACGGCCACGCAGACCACGATGCCCTGGGAACGGCCGCGGCAGAGGTGGCGCGCGACGGCGGCCACGGACTGCTGGAATACCCCATCTGGTACTGGTTGTGGGCGGCGCCGTCGCACCCTGCGTGGGAGTCCTGGTTCCGCCTGCCGCTGGACCCGGCAACACACGCGGCCAAGGCTGCGGCGATGCACGCCCACGCAAGCCAGGTCCTCCCGCTGTCGCCCCTCCCGGGGGACGAAGCGTTACTGAGCGCAGAATTCCTCCGGCACTTTGACCGCCCCTTTGAAGCCTTCGCGTGGACGCCGGCGGCAGCAAATATCCGCGAAACCCGTGGTGCCACAACCCGTCCGGCCACCCCTCACAGCAGTGCCGATGCCGAACGGATCTTCGATGAGGTCCATTCGGCTTCCGAGGATCCGTGGCAGTACACCACCAGCTGGTACGAGCGCCGGAAGCGCGCGTTGACCCTGGCTGCCCTGCCCCAGGAACACTACCGGTCCGGGCTGGAGGTGGGCTGCTCGATCGGCACGCTCACCGTTGACCTCGCGGACCGCTGTGCCAGCCTCCTGGCCGTTGATGCCAGCAGCACCGCCTTGGAGCGTGCCGCCGGGCGGCTGGCTCCATATCCCGGCGTGAGGACCCGGCAGCTCACTCTTCCCCGGGAGTGGTCAGAGGGCACCTATGACCTGATAGTGGTTTCGGAGGTGGGATACTATCTGTCTCCGGCCGAGTTCGGGCTGCTCCTGGAACGTATCGAGGCCTCCATGGCGCCAGGCGGCACCCTCGTGATGTGCCACTGGAGGCACCCCGTCTCCGGCTGGGAGCTCGACGGCGATACCGTCCACACGCTGGCCCGGAACCGATTGGCGTGGCCCGCCGCCGGCCTATACCGGGAGCCCGACTTTGTGCTGGAGATCCTGGTGGCTCCCGAATCCCTGGCATCGCCTGACCGTCCCGCTGCTTTGCCCGGGGAGCAGTGAAATGGAGCGTATCGGGCAGGTTGCGGTGGTGGTGCCGGTCCACAACGAGGAGTACTACCTGGCCCGGGCTCTCAGCGGGGTCCGGGCGGCAGCCAACGCGCTGAAGCCGGACAGGCCGCACGTTGGCGTCGAGATCATAGTGGTCCTGGACAGCTGCACCGATGGCTCCCGCGGGATCGCCCTGCGGTTCGCGGCAGCCGATTCGAGGTTCAGGGTGCTGGAGGTGGACTTCCGGAGCGTTGGGAAAAGCCGTCGGGCAGGCATTGAGGCTCTGCTGGCTACCCGGCCGTCACCCGGAAGTCTATGGTTGGCCAACACGGACGCCGATTCCATCGTTCCGGTGAACTGGCTGCAGCGCCAAGTGGAGCTGGCGGACGCCGGTACGGATGCCGTACTCGGCTCGGTGGAGCCGGACCCGGACGGCATGGACCCTGAGATCCTGCGGCGCTGGCACGCCCGGCATCCCGTTGAGGAGCACCATGCCCACGTCTACGGGGCAAGTTTCGGCGTGCGGGCCTCGGCCTACGAACTGGCGGGAGGGTTCCCGCGCCAGCGATCACACGAGGACCGCGGGCTGGTGCAGAAGCTGCGCCGCCACGGGTTCAGGGTAAGGGCAACTGACAGCATCCGGGTGCTGACATCGGGCCGCCTCCATGCCCGGGCGCCGCACGGTTTTGGCGCCTATCTGTTGGCGCTGGGCCTGGAACCGGCAGTAGCCGCGGAAGGATAGCCGGGCCATAAAACAGCCGGGCCGGGCCAGCAGGCTTTTGCCTGCCGCCCCGGCCCGTGGGTCAGGTGTTGAAAGAGTCAGTCCTTCTTGAAGGCGTCCTTGACCTTCTCGCCGGCCTGCTTCAGGTCCGCCTTGGACTGGTCCATCTGTCCTTCGGCCTCGAGGCGCTCGTCGTCTGTCGCCTTGCCTGCGGCCTCTTTGGCCTTTCCGCCCATCTTCTCGGCGGTGTTCTCAATCTTGTCATCCAAACCCATGGTGATTCTCCCTACGGCTTGTTGCGGCGGCGGAATGTCGCCGGTGATTCTTCAATGGTAGCCAGCGATGGCATTGGTCAACAGGGCCAGCGACGGCGGGAAGTCGGGAAGCAATCCCAACGGAAAGGATCAAGGGGGCCGACGGCGACTGGGGGGACTGGCCTCGGTCTCAGAAGAGGCCAACTCACCGCCGACCCCGCCTTATACCCGGGCCAGGGATGGCCTGGGAAACCTGGGCAGGATCTGCTTCTTCGATTTTCCTCCAAGATGGGGGCCCTGCCTAGCCCTGCCGATTAGCGTCCCCGTCGCGGGCGTCACCACTGTGACGCTCGCGGAGTTCGCGGCCGTGCTGGATGTCTTCCTCCTCCTGCTTCTGCAGTTTTTCGCTCTTTTTCGTGTCGCGCGGAGGCAGCTGGATGGTCTCCTCAGCCTCGATGCCGGCCTGGAGCTGGCGACCGCGTTCCATCTCGGCGTCGAACTCCGCGCCGAACAGCAGCGACATGTTCAGAATCCAGAGCCACAGGAGCATCACGATCACGCCGCCCAGCGCCCCGTATGTCTTGTTGTAGTTGCCGAAATTGGCCACGTAGAAGGCGAAGCCCAATGACGCAAGAATGAAAATTACCAGCGCGATCAGCGACCCGATGCTCATCCATCGGAATTTGGGCTGCTTCACGTTTGGGGTGGCGTAGTACAGGACGGCGATGATCACGATGACAAGCGCGACGATTACCGGCCACTTCGCAATGTTCCACACCGCGAGGAAGGCGCCGCTCAGCCCGATGGCACCTCCAACGGCTTCCGAGACCGGTCCGCTCAGGACCAACATGCCGGCCAGCAGGGCGACGATGACTACCGCAAGCAGGGTGACTGCCAGCATTGTTCCGCGCAGTTTGAGGAAGGCCCGGCCCTCGTCCACCTCGTAGACGCGGTTCATGGCCCGGCCGAACGCACCTACATATCCGGAAGCCGACCATAAAGCGGTTGCCAGGCCGAGGAACAGTGTGAGGCCTGCCGCCGGAGAAGCTGCAAGTTCCTCAACAGGGCCGCTCACCGTGTTGACAGTGTCCTCGGGGGCGATGCCCCGGACGATCTCCAACAGCACCGCCGTCGTCTTTTCCGGATCGCCGAAGATACCCACCAAGGAGACGAGTGCCAGGAGCGCAGGAAACAGGGACAACACGGCGTAATAGGTGAGGGCAGCGGCGAGGTCGGGGCATTGATCCTTCGAGAACTCCCGCAAGGTCTTTTTGGCGATGTACTTCCAGGATGGCTTGTTGACGTCCGTGGGACTGTCCGGCTTGCGGGGATCGTCCGGTGCCGGGGCCTTGGACGCTTTGGCGGTGCTGGTTTCGGGGGCATCATGGGTTGCCATGGGAGTCCTCTCTCGCGGTGAAAACTCGAGGTGAAAAGCAGACAGGCCGGCGCCGCCGGGGGAGGCGGGTTGCCGGCCTGTCTGCTGGGTGGGGGTTAGGGGTTTTGGACGTGGTCCTTGGCCTCTGTTGCTTTGTCTTTGACGTCGGCGGCGGCGTATTGGCCTTCGGTTTTGACGTGTTCGGCGGC